>NZ_JAAVJB010000057.1 GCF_012034385.1 Streptomyces spiramenti | reverse complement strand
ACGCTCCTCGGTGTCCCGGGGGGCGTCGCCGGAGGGCTCGGCGTCCTCCTCGGGGGTGCTGTCGGCGGGGGCGCTGTCGCCCGGCTCGCGATCGCGCGGCGCGCGGTCGGTCGGCTCGCCGTCGGCGGGGGCGCGCTCGGCCGTCTCCTCCCCCGCGCGGCGCGCGGCGACCGCGGACTCCGACTGGTCGGTGTGCCCCGCAAGTTGCTGCGGCTCGGACTCGCAGTCCTCGGCGGTGGGGTCGGTCATGACGCAGGCGGGCAGCAGCGCGAGGCCGAACCGGTCGGCGGCCTCCGGGCCGTAGAGGTCGGCGAAGCCGGTGGCGTCGAGCCCGAGGGCGACCTCGGCGTCCGGGTCGGCGGATGCGGGCGGCACCAGGGACATGACCAGTCCGGAGAGCCCGGCCTGACGGGACACGTCCGGCCCGGCGAGGTCGACCGTCCACACCCCGGCCAGGGAGGCCGCCTGGTCCTCGTCGGCGCCCTCGGGGATGCCGAGTTCGACGGGGAGGTCGCCGACCGGGACCAGGGTGCCGGGGACGGCGCCGGTGAGGTCGACGGTGGCGGCCCCCGCGTTCCACGGGGTGGTGGCGGTGGGCAGGTACTCGGCCTCGACGGTCTCGTCCGCCGTGGTGAGCCCGGTCTCGGCCGACCCGTCGGGGGCGATCGGCTCGGCCTCGGGGAGGTCGGGCAGCTCGACGGAGGAGCGGGACATGCCGTCGCCCGGGATCGCCCACGCCTGCGCGCCCAGCACGGTCATCGACATGACCATCGCCATCAGCAGCACGGTCACCGCGCGGCTGCGCCGCAGCCAGCGAAGGGCAACCGGTCCCAGGGGACGGCGGCTTCCCTCCGTCCACGGCACGGCTATGTCGTAACCACTCATCCGGGCGGCACCCATCCCACAACTCGGCTGAATCAACAGGCAGCACTGAGCGCCGTGTTGGTCCGCGAGCAGGCCGAACTGCCGTGGCAGGCAGCGTGGTCGGGAACACAGCGCGGCGTCACCTTGCATCAGTCCGCCACGAAATGCACATGACGGAGAGTCATTGCATTACAAGTCGCACACAGTTTTCACATGCGCGTTTCCAGGCAACCGCAGACACACCAAGACGATCTTGAAAGGTGCGACCTATCGGACCTTCGCCGCGCATTCCTCTGCCATAGCCGGATATGACAGCTGATTCCGCCCGTCACCCACAGTTCCGGTCGCCGTTCATAACAATCCCGAGTCGCTTATAACGCTGGACAGCACCCTGGACAGGCGTGCGATTGTTTCCGCGCCCCTGGGTGACCGGCCATGCACAGGGGGCATGTCGCGCTGCCCGCGCGGCTTCTCGGTCCTCCGCCACGGGAGTACTCCGCTGTGAACCCGCTCCGCCCCCTGCACGTCCTGACGCGCACCCGCGCCCGGCTGGCCTGCACCCTCGGACTGGTCCTGGGCGTGCTGCTCCTCGGGCTGCTGCCGCTGAGCCCGTGGGGCGGACGGGGTCAGTCCTCGGCGGCCGACGCCGCGCACGGCGGCGGAAGCGGGGCGGCGGAGCCGGCCGGTGAGACGCAACGGCCGCTGGACGCCGCCGGCGCCATGGAGCTGGCGCGCGAGAGCGACGAACCCGTCGTCATCGACGCCGAGACCACCCACACCAGCCTCACCCACGCCCTGCCGGACGGGCAGTACCGCACCGAGATCGCCGCGCTGCCGCAACGTGCCCGCACCGAGGACGGCGACTGGGCGGACATCGACACCACCCTCCGCCGCACCGAGAACGGCATCCAGCCGGTCAACTCCCCCACGCCGCTGGTGTTCTCGCCCGGCAGCGCGGGCACGGGTGACGACGGTGAGGCGCCGGAAGCCGCAGACCGCGAGTCCGACGGCGACCGGGGCTCACGCGGTGTGCTCCGCCCGCAGGCGGCGCTGCTGCCCGCCGCCTTCACCACCGACACGAGCGACGGAAGCACCGCCGGCCGCGACGCCTCCGACGCCGGCGAGGAGGAGATCCCGGAGGAGGACCGCGACAACGAGCCGGAGGACGGCGGCCCCGACGCCCCCTCCGACGGCGAACCGCACCCGGGCCACACCGTCCTCGCCGAGATCGGCTACGGCGAGCACACCGTCACCTACAGCTGGCCCGGGTCGCTCCCCGAGCCGGTCCTCGACGGCCCGCGCGCGCTCTACCCCGACGTGGTGCCCGGCGTCGACCTGCTCCTCGTCGCCCGCGAGGAGGGCGGCTTCGGGCAGCTCCTCATCGTCAAGTCCGCGCAGGCCGCCGCCGACGCCCGCTCCGGCGAACGGCTCGACCTGGCCGCGATCACCTACGGCCTCTCCTCCCCCACCGCCGTCTTCCGCCACGACGAGACCACCGGCGGCGTCCACATCCTCGACCCGGACGGCGAGGAGATCGGCGCCGTCCCCACCCCCACCGGCTGGGACTCCGGCGGCCTGGAACCGACCGACCCGACCGACCCCGACGCCCCCGCGCCGCCCGAGCCCCGCACCGCGACCGCCACCCCGCAGCAGGTGCTGCGGCTGACCGGACTCACCGGCATCGAACCCGGCGCCGCGCACGCGCCGATACCCACCCGGCTCGACGGCGACGACACCTCCCGCGTCCTGTTGCGCCTGGACGCCGCGGCCACCGGCCTCTTCGACGCGGACGCCGACGTGAGCTACCCGGTGTTCCTCGACCCCACCCTCAACGGCGGCGTGCACTCCTGGACGATCGCCTACAAGCCGAGCCCCAACACCAGCTTCTTCAACGGCACCAACTACAACAACGGCACCTCCGAGGCCCGCGTCGGGTACGAGTCGCAGACCCGCGGCCTGGCCCGGTCGTTCTGGCGCATGAACTTCAACAAGAACCTGTCGGGCGCCACCATCTCCAGCGCGACGTTCCGCGTCCGGAACACCCACTCCTGGTCGTGCGAGACCCGGCAGTTCCAGCTGTGGCTGACCGGCGCCATCTCCTCCACCACGACGTGGAACAAGCAGCCGGAGTGGCGCACCCACCAGCAGAACCGGTCGTTCGCCCACGGCTACAGCTCCAGCTGCCCCGACGAGTACGTGGCGTACAACATCCGCAACGGCGCGCAGCAGGCCGCCGACGCCGGCTGGTCCACCCTCACCCTCGGAATGCGGGCCACGACCGAGACCTCCACCTACACCTGGCGGAAGTTCCAGGCCAACAGCGCGCAGATCACCGTCACCTACAACCGCAAGCCGAACGAGCCGACCCGCGGCACCAGCACCCCCGGCGGCGCCTGCTCCACCACCGCGGGCCAGGTGAAGGTCTCCAAGGTCGACGTGGTCCTCGCCGCCAACGCGACCGACCCGGACGGCAACCTGCGCCACCTGTACTTCCGCATGTGGCCTTCCGGCAACAGCGACAACAAGATCGTGGACCGGCGCGTCACCGTCAACTCGGCCGGCCGCGGCTCCGTCACCGTCCTCGCCTCGCAACTCGTCGACGGCACGACCTACTCGTGGGACGTCCGGGCCGAGGACACCGAAGGCGCCGTCTCCACCTACTTCCCGCCGGGGACCGCCGCCTGCCGCATCACCGTCGACGCCTCCGCGCCACCCGCGCCGGAACTCAGCAGCCCCCAGGTCGAGGACACCCCCTGGGACTCCGGCCAGTGGGCCGACATCCGCTACGGCACCCCCGTGCAGTTCACCCTCGACGTCAAGGGCAACAGGGACACGGTCCGCGTCGGCTACGCCTTCAACGGCGTCGGCTACACCAACGTGACCCTGCCCAGGCCCGGTGACAGCCTCACCGTCACCCTCAACCCGCCCAACGCCGGGCCGGTCGCCTTCCACGCGTACGCCTACGACGCCGTCGGCAACCGCAGCGAACGCGCCGAACTCCTCTTCTACCTGCCACCCCGCGAGGAGGCCGACGGCCCCGGCGACATCAACGGCGACGGCCACCCCGATCTCCTCGTCATCAACGCGAGCGGCGAACTCCGCAGTTACGCGGGGGAGCAGGGCGGCCAGGTGTTCTCGCCGGTCCGCGCGTCGTACTCCTCCGACGGCGCCATCAGCCCGCCGGGCCACTTCCACGATCCGGCGACCGACACGGTCGCGCTGATCTCCAAGCACGCCGACGTCTACCCCGGTGACGGCCTCACCGACCTGTTCGTCCGCACCCCCGACAACGGCTTCTGGGTCTACCCCGGCGACGGCTACGGCAGTTTCAACGTCGACGACCGGATCGAGGTCCTGCTGCCGGACAACGCGCCTGCGCCCGCGACCTGGCGGCAGATCAAGGCGGTCGGCGACGTCACCGGCGACGGTCTGCCCGACCTGTTCCTCCGCGCCGGCACCTCGTTCTGGGTGCTCACCGGGTACACCGGCGCCAGCTTCCAGGAGGCCCGGCGGCTGACCGTCAACTCCTGGGATGGTCGCGAGATCGTCAACATCGCCGACATCGACCTCGACGGCACGCCGGACCTGGTCTGGCGCAACACCACCAACGGCAACCTCTACGTCCGCCACGGCCTCCCCGGGGAGGTCCGCGGCAGCGTCGATCTCAACTCCCTGATGACGGCGGCACGCTCCCGCGACGGCGACATCCGCCACGCCACCGGCTGGTCGGCCGCGGCCCGCCCGCTCCTCGTCGGCATCCCCGACACCAGCGGCGACCGCCGTGCCGACATCTGGGCGCTCGACGCCACCGGCGAGGTGCGGATCTACCACCCCACCGCGACCGGCATCGGCGACCCCGTCGCCACCGTCCGCACCGGTTGGGGTCGCGTCCGCGCCCTGGGCTGACCGGGCCTGCCACCGCCCGAGGACCGCCCCGCCCGGCCGCACCCGCGGCCGGGCGGGGCGGCCGGGCGGGGGCTGCATGCCGTCTTCACAGTGCTGCGCGCGGTAGCTAACCTGATCCGCGAAGTCACCGATGTCTGGGGGAAGATGTCCGGTTCGACGCATGCCTGGTTGCTCGCCGCGGTCGCCCGGTTCGGCCGGGAGTCCCAACAGAAACTGTCGGGCGGGGGCAGCCCCGAGGCGTCGATCCGCGGCCCACTGGAGAACCTGCTGCGGACGGTGGGCGAGCACCACCGGCAGCACGACGTCACCTGGCACGACGAGTACTCCCTCCCCGACCGGGGCGTCCGCCTCGACTACGCAGTGTGTGCCGCCGGTCGGCTGACGGGATACATCGAGCTCAAGCGCCCCGGGCTCTCGATCGACCCGTCGTCGTTCGGCACCGCGAACCGGCGGCAGTGGGAACGGCTCCGCGACCTGCCCAACCTGCTGTACAGCAACGGCAGCGACTGGTGCCTCTACCAGAACGGCCACGCGGTCGCCGAGGCCCGGTTCACCGGCGGGCTGTCCACAGCGGGGGCGAAGCTCGCGCCGGCGGACCCGGACGCGTTCGACGCACTGCTCAAGCGGTTCCTGCTGTGGCGCCCGGCAGCCATCACCAACGTGGCCCGGCTCGTGCAGTTGGTGGCGCCGCTGTGCCGCCTGCTGCGCGCCGCTGTCCTGGAGCAGCTCACGGCGGAGGCGAAGTCCTCCGCTCCGCGCGACGACGTCCGGGCCCGCCCGTTCACCGGTCTCCGCAACGACTGGCGGCGCATCCTCTTCCCCACGGCGAGCAACGCGACGTTCGCCGACGGCTATGCGCAGACCGTCACGTTCGCCCTGCTGCTCGCCCGCGCCGAAGGCCTGCTGACGGCGGACAGCCCCCTGCACGAGGTGGCCCGGCGCCTGGACGCGGGGCACGCGCTGATGGGCCGCGCGCTGGACCTGCTCACCGGCCACGTCGGCGACCGGTTCACGGTCAGCCTCGACCTGTTGAAGCGCTCCGTGGCGCAAGTCGACTGGCCCGCGATCGAGTACGGCAACAAGGACGCCTACCTCCACCTCTACGAGCGGTTCCTCGACGTCTACGACCCGGCGCTGCGGCAGCAGAGCGGCTCGTACTACACGCCGCGCGAGGTCGTGAGCGAGATGGTCCGGCTCACCGACGAGGTGCTGACGACCCGGCTCGGCCACCCCGAGGGCCTCGCCTCGGACGCCGTCCGGATCGTCGATCCCGCGATGGGGACCGGCACCTTCCTGCATGCCGCGATCGAGCGCGTCGCCGACCGCGCCGAGGAGCGCCACGGTCCCGCCATGCGCCCGGACGCCGCCGGCCGGCTCGCCCGCAGGCTGCACGGCCTGGAGATCCAGATGGGCCCGTACGCCGTCGCCGAACTCCGGACCTCCACGCTGCTCAAGCGGTACGGCGCGGCGGTGCCGGACGAGGGGCTGCACCTCTACGTGTCGGACACGCTGGAGAGTCCGAACACCGAGGCCGACTTCCTCCCCTCCACCTACGCCGCGATCTCCGAGTTGCGCCGCCGCGCCAACCGCCTCAAGGCGGACGTGCCGGTGACCGTGGTCATCGGCAACCCGCCGTACGACGACAAGGCGGAGGATCGGGGCGGCTGGGTCGAGAAGCGCGCCGACCGCGACGACACACCGCTGCTGGACGACTTCCGGCTGGCCGGCAACGGCAGGTATGAGCACGTTCTCAAGAACATGTACGTGTACTTCTGGCGCTGGGCCGCCTGGAAGGTGTTCGACGCGCACCCCGACGACCGGCACGGCGTGGTCTGCTTCATCACCCCCTCGGGCTGGGCCACCGGACCCGGCGGCCGGGGCATGCGGCAGTACCTGCGGCGCACCTGCGACGAGGGCTGGATCATCAACCTCAGCCCGGAGGGCCAGCGCGCCAACGTCGGCACCCGCGTCTTCCCCGGCGTCGCGCAGCCGCTCTCCGTCTTCCTCATGGTGCGCCGCGCGGGCGCCGTCCGCGGCCCGGACCACCGCGCGACGCTGCACTACCGGTCGCTGGAGGGTCGGCGGGCGGAGAAGTTCGCGCAGCTGGGCGCGGTCCGGCTCGACGACGACGGCTGGCGCCCCGTCCGGGACGGCGACACCGAACCCCTCACCCCGCGAACGGCCTCGGGGTGGGAGGACTACCCGGCGCTCGGCGACCTCTTCCCCTGGGGCAGCCTCGGGGTGACCTCCAACCGGGCGTGGGTGAAGGCCCCGAGCGCGGAGACGCTGCGCCGACGCTGGCGGCGCCTCCTCGCCGAGCCGGACCCGGCCGAGCAGGCGGTCCTGTTCAAGGAGACCCGCGACCGGTCACTGTCCGGCCTGGTCGGCGGGCGCGCGTCCGAGAGCGACCGCACACCGCCACCGCAGGAACCGGAGATCGTGCGGTACGCCCTACGCACCCTGGACCGCCAGTGGCTGATCAGCGATCCTCGCGCAGTGGACTTTCCCCGTCCGGACCTCTGGGCGGGCTGCCGCCGGGACCAGCTGTTCCTCAACCAGCAGTCCTCCCACGCGATCGAGTCCGGCCCCGCCGTCGTCGCCACACACCTGATCCCCGACACCCACCACTTCAACGGCCGTGGCGGGCGGGTGATGCCGCTCTACCACCCCGACGGCTCCGCCAACGTGGCTCCCGGGCTGCTGCGCCACCTCGCCGGCGTCCTGGCGCTGCCGCACGTCACAGCGGCCGACCTCGCGGCATACGTGGTCGCGGTGGCCGGACACGACGGGTTCACCGACCTGTTCCGCGAGGACCTGCTAACCCCCGGCGTGCGCATCCCGCTCACGCGGAGCACCGAGTTGTGGCGGCGGGCGATCGACATCGGCAGCGAGCTGCTCTGGGCCTCGACGTACGGCGAACGGTTCGCCGACACGGACGCCGGGCGCCCCGCCCGCAACGTCCGCTTCGCCAGCGGCGACCCCCGGCAGGTTCGGTACAACGCACACATCGGCGAGGCCGTGCCGAGCCGCCTCACCTATGACCCGGAGTCGGAGACCCTTCACGTCGGGCCGGGCCGCCTCGCGCCGGTGACACCGGCGATGTGGGAGTACGACGTCGGCGGGATGCGCGTCCTGCGGAAGTGGTTCGGCTACCGCAAGGCCGAGCCGAGCAGCAAGCGGTCCAGCCCACTGGACGACATCCACGTCGACAGCTGGCCGGAGGAGTGGACGGGCGAGCTGATCGAACTTCTGTCGGTGCTACGCCGGTTGACCGACCTGGAGCCGCGCCAACAGGATCTGCTGAGGGACGTCCTGGCAGCGCCGGTGGTCGCCGAGGGCGACCTGCTCACGGCCGAGGTGCTACCGGCGGGGAAGGCCGCTGCGCGGGCACGCCACCCCGCGCCCGACGCGTTGTTCACCATGGGCCCCGACGGCGCCTGAGCGTCGGTGGGGCCAGGGACGACACCGGCCTCAGCCAACGCCGCGCATGCGGTCCTCGGCCTCGGCCGGCGTGAGCGTCTCCTGCGCCAGGTCCCGTACGCAGGCGGCGAACCTCGCCTCGGTGGTGCCGTGTTCGGCGGCGAAGCGGCCGATCCGGCTGAGCAGGAGCTCCAGCTGTTCGGCGCGTGCCCGGTAGTGGACCGCTGCGCCGAGGGCCGTCACCGAGGTGGTCCCGTCGGTGGTGCGCACGGTGCCGAGCGGCATACCCGCCAGCGTCCCGCGGAAGCCGTCGGGGTCCAGGCCGCGCGCCGCCAGCAGTTCCGCGGACGCCTCGGTGCCGTCCGGCGCGGGAAGGTCGGCGCGCACGAGCTGGGCCAGCAGCTCGCTCTGGGCGGCGTCGAGCTCGATGTACGGGGTGGGCCCGGCATGATCCATACCGGTAGCTAACACGAGAGACCGGGCACGCCGGGCCCGACATTCGGACGACTATCACCGACCCGCCGCGGCGAGCGGCGGAGCCTCCCAGGCGCTCCGCCCGGTCGGCGGCGCTCAGGGTTCGCGGTGCAGGGCGAAGACGCGGGCGGGGAAGCCGGAGCCGCCGCGCGGCTTCGGCCAGGAGGCCACCACCAGCGCCCCGGCCTCGGGAACGCGGTCGAGGTTGGCGAGCAGCTCGATCTGCCAGCGGCCCCGCCCCAGCACGTACGACTCCAGGCTGAAGTCACCGGCGGAGGTGGCGATGCCGGGGTCGGTGTCGAGCTGCTCGTGCCCGACGGCGGTGACGCCGACCGTCTCCAGCAGGTGGCGCAGCACCTCGGCGCTCCACCCCGGGGTGTGGCTGACGCCTGCGGGATCGCGGTTGACCATGGCCTGCTGGTCCGGCCACCGGCTGCTCCACCCGGTGCGCAGCGCGACGAACGACCCGGCGGGGATGGCGCCGTGGCGGTCCTCCCAGTCGGCGACGTCGTCGAGCGTCGGCGTGGCGTCCGGGTCGGTGGCGACGCGTGCGCTGATGTCGAGGACGACGAGCGGCAGGAACATCTCCTCGACCGGGATGCGGTCGAGGGTGGCCGCACCCTGGTGGAAGTGGCTCGGCGGGTCGACGTGCGTCCCCCACTGGCCGACGAGCGTGTACCGGTCCACGGTGAACCCGTCGCCGCGGGCCAGGTCGAAGACGCTCTCCCGCTGTTCGTCGGGGAGCGCGGGGAAGTGCGGCTGCCCGGGGTGGAACGCGTGGGTGAGGTCGGTGTGGACGGCGCCGACCGTCAACTGCCGGTAGGCGGACCACAGTCCGGTGTCGGTGGCTGTGCTCACGTGACTCATGCGGCTCCTCCGTGGGCGCTCGCGGCGGCGGGATCATCAGGGCGGGCGCACGGTCACCGTGCGCCGGGTGGGGCTGCCACACCCCGCTCGGCAGCGTACCGAACGTAGCCGGATCGCGACTCCCCGCTGACAGCCCAGCCAAGTGGCGGCCCTGGGCGCCCCTCACGGAGCGGGACCCGGCGCGGGCTGTCCCGTGCCGCGCCTGCCGCGCGCCTGGTTCCTGCGGTCGGTCGCCGCCTGTGCCGCGGCACGCAGTAGGACGTAGAACGGGTTGCCCTGGCTGATGCCCCATTGGTGGAGGTAGACGAGCATCTGGTTGAGGACGGTGTCGTACTCGACCAGTGTTCCGGAGGCGTCACCGGCCGCCTGCCCGTAGGTGACCAGGCGGGCCCGCTGCTCCTCGGTGATCTTGCCGGCCCGCGCGAAGCCCGATGCGTACTGCTCCAACTTCTGCGGCTGCGCGCCGTAGACCAGCTTCTCGCTGAGCATGCTCTCCTGGAAGTCGTTGAAGGCGGGGTCGTTCCGGAGGGCTTGTTGCAGCTCCAGAAGCGTCTGCTTGCGTTCCGTGGCGAGCACGCGGACCTCCTCGGGCGTCGCGCCCGCCTCCACCAACTCCATGACGGGGCTGCTTCCGAAAGCCTGGTGGGTGGCGACGTGCGTCAACTCGTGGGCGATGTGCCCCTGCAGGAAGGACGAGCCACCACGGGCCTGGGCGTCGACGTTGAACGTGAACTCGGCGCTCTCCCCCTCACCGGCGGTGATCTTCATCCCGGGCATGCCGTTCATGGGTACCTGCATCCGGGTGACGCGCTGCGCAGCCGCCATCAGTTCACCGATGATGCCGCGGGTCTCGGCAGGGAGGTCCGGGTCGCCGCTGAGAGCTCCCAGCGTCCGGACCTTGTCCTCCATCATCGCGTGGAAGTTGTCGGGCGGGATAGCGCGCGAAACCTCCTGGGCTGCGGCGGCGAGGGCGCGGTCGTCCGTGTCGGGGTTGGCTCCTCGCTCCATCAACCTGTCGATCTCCGCGACCAGTTCGTTGAAGGCAGCGAGGGTTCTGAACTTCGCCAGACCGTCGCCCGCCTGCCGCTGCAGTTCGGAGACCCCGGCGAGTCGCTGCCCCTCACCCTTGCCTTCCTTGTGCTGCACGTACGCCTCGCACTGCCGCACCACGGCCTTCAGCGCGATCAACGCCGTCTCGGGACGGTCGGCCGGTACGGCGTGAAACGCGGTGAGCGCGTTGTCCACCTGAACGATCTTCGACCGGCCCCGCATCGGACCGTCGCCCGTGCGCTGTTGGAACTCCGCCGCCTCCATCACGCGCGCGACCGTGATGGCCCGCGTGACCGACGCGTTCCCCGCGGCGCTCTGCAGCGCAGCGAGGGAGTGCGGGGCACCAACGGTCGTCGCAGGCGGGGTCACTCGGGGAGCAGACGCGTGACGGACCGGGTCGGAGTTGCCGTGTGTACGCGTGGCCGTACCGTAGGTGACCTCGCCGCTCCGTGAAAGAGCGCCCTTGACGGGCTGCCGGAGGCGTGGTTCCCGGGATGCGGGGCCGGCTCGGGCACCGACCCCGCCGGGACACCCTCCGAGGCGCCCGTCCCGCACACCTCGGGCTCCCACCAGGGAGTTCACCGTGACGAGTCCCCGACCGCGGCGCCGACGGTGCCACTTCCAGCGGCGCCCGGGGTCACCGCACCCCGGGCGCCGCTGGAACTGTCGTTCAGCGGGCGAGCAGCGCGGACGTCAGAACGTCCTCCCGGAGCTTCCGGGCCAGGGCGAGCTCCCCGCGCAGCAGCTCCTCGTGCTCGCCCAGTGCCCGCATCGCCCCGGCGACCTGCCGCTGGGACGAAAGGTCGGGAACCGTGATCGGAAGCTCCTCCAGCACCTTGAGCGAAACGGTCTTCATCGTCATGCCTCCGGTCGACCGCGCCTCCAACCACTGTCTCGACGCGGCGCTGCTCAGGTACGCCGCGACGTAGTCGGGATCGAGGCCCTCGGGCGGTCGCAGCAGGAAGCAGCCCGTGCCGCACACCCACCCGTCCTGCGCGTCCCGAACCACCGAGCACCGCCCCAACTCACCACGTCGGGCGATGACCACGTCCCCGGCGCGGAGCAGGAACCGTGCCAGCCGATCTGCCGCGTACGGCCCGGGCAGGTGCTTGACGTGCTCGTTGGCGAACCCGCCGTCGGCCAGGTTCTTGGGCATCACGACGGGCACCGTTCCGGCCCCGCCGTCGACGTACCGGGAGGCGGGGACCAGACTGCCGGAGGGGCCGGCCAGCAGCAGCCCCGGGGCGGATGCCGAGCCCTCCGCACGGTCGGCGCCGGTGGCCTCCCCCGTCACCGCGGCGGCCAGCGTGGTCCACGTCCCGGCGGACCGTTCTGGGCCACGCCGGCGGCAGTGGGCGAGCTGCCTCTCCGCTTCTGCGGCGGACCGGGCCAGCTTCTCACCGGACAGCAGGAGGCTGCCGGGGGGCTGCCCGGCCGGTTCCGCTCCGTGCGCGGCCTCGTCGGACGCGGGCGCCCCCACGTGCAACCGGGGATCGAGCACCGCTCCGGCGGCGAGCAGGCGGTCCCGGGGGACGACCGCGGAGAAACCGGGTTCCGGCCGGAACCCGGACGCCCCCGTGCGCCACTCCCGAAAGAGCTGCGCGACGCGCTCCACGTCGTCGCCTCGCAGCACCCGTCGCCGGCGCCGGACCTGGACCCCCGCTGCCCCGGCGTCGATGAACAGGACATCGCCGGGCGCACGCCCCTCCCGGTGACGCTCGGCCTCCCGCGCCAGCAACCAGATGTGCACAGGTGTGGCGGTCTGCGCGAACAGGTCGGCGGGTAGGGCGACGACACCGAGGACGACTCCGGCCTCCACCATGCGCGTCCGGATGGCGGCGTCACTCCCCTCGGACCACGTCGCCCGGGGCGCCATGATGACCGCCGCCATGCCGTCGGCGCCCAACCGCTGCCACGCGTACTGCAGCCAGGCGAAGTTGGCGTTGGAGTCGGTCGGTGCCCCGAACGGCCAGCCCTGGGCCATCCAGTCGGGAACCCGCTGGTTGAACGGCGGGTTGCAGACCAAGCGGTCGACCGTGCCGCCGGCGCGGTGGCTGCCGCCAGGTCTCGTTCCGGCGACCGTCACCGTCGGCGGGTCGACACCGTGCAGCGCGAGGTTCAGCGTCGCCAGCGGGAGGTTACCCCCGTCGCTCACGTGCGCCTCGAACGTCGCGGCCGCCAGACCACCGCGCGGGGCGATGCGGTCCGCCACGGCGGCGAGCGGGCCTCCCAGCCCGCAGGCCGGGTCGAGGACGCGCTCGCCCGGCCCGGGGTCCGCCAGCTCCGCGAGCAACCTGGACACCGCCCGAGGCGGGTGGAACTCTCCCGACGACGGGCCGCCGTCCTCCTGCTGCCGGTCGATGAGGCGATCGCACACCTTCGGCAGCCCCACGGCGTACGGCGTCGGCTCCTGCACCGTCGCCGACAGGAACGCGGTCACCCACGGCCCGTCCTGATACGCGTCGCCGCCGTTGAACAACCCGGTTCCCAGGACCCGAAGATCCCGCAGCGGGAACCCCGGGTGCTCCGCCGCTCCCCGGAGCGCGGCACCGAGATCGCGCACCGCCTGCGGACCGTCCCCACGCTCGTTCACCGCTCTCCGCCACGGGGCGAGGAACGCCGCGCCGGAAGCCGCCTGCTCGGCCGCGAACCGGCCCAGCAACAGGATCGTCAACATCGACACCAGGTCGCCGGACGTTCCCCGTCCCCTGCGGAACGGCACGTACGCGCGCCACAGCCGCTCGACGACCTGCTCCGCGGGCGGCGGGGCGTCGTGGCCGCCGGGCTCGGACGCCTCCTGGTTCTCGCTGGTGCTCATGTCAGGCTCCCTTGCCACGGCGGGGCATGCACGTCCTGCCCACGACGGACGCGGCAAAGACGAGCGCTCCGATCAACAGGATCAGACGCGCCGTTCCGCCGTTGCTCTGAATCGCCTGGCCGAGAAGTTCGACAAGCTGGTCCATCCCCTACACCCTCTCCTAGGTGTACAATTGCGCAGTTGCACTGCGCAAAGACTTCAGCGCGGCCACCCAGTCAGAAGTGGGCTCGTTTGCCACTCCTCGGTGCCGCCGAACCGAAGCTAGCACCGCGGAACCCACCGTGGGAGAACGCAACTTGACGGCCGTAGCCACGCCACGCACAGTGCGCAGCGCTGCTGCGCAGACAATCAGTGCTGATCGAGCAACAGGTCGGTGGCGACCACCGGCTCACGCTGTCAGACCCAAGCCACGACGCTTGGTGACACGGCTCACACGCGCTCAGAGCAGGTGGTCGGCCTTGCCGTCCTTGATGTCCTGGATCAGCGCCCGCAGCGCGTCCCGGCTGTCCGTCAGGTGGCGCTCCTCCTGACCGGCCACCGCGATGTAGCCGTTCCCCTCGGCATCCACCCCGAGACGGAAGCAGTTGGAACTCTCCGCACAGAAGGGGGCTTCCCAGTGAATCTCCGACACCCGACTACCTCCGTCAGTTGCGAGCGATGTGCTGTATGAGATCGCGGGACGCCTCTGCGCTCAGCGACGCCCGCTCCATCCAGTCAAGCTGAGACCAGTACTTCTGCAGCTGTGCGGGGGCGTGCGTGAAGCCGGGGCCGTGCGCCGAGTCGAGCTGGACCGTGTCCAGTTGCGGCACGACCTCACGGACGTGGCAGAACGCCTGACCAGCACCGGGGAAGGCACCAGCAGTGAACGGCACCACCCGCACGTCGACATGAGAGAGCTGACCGACCTCGCAGAGCCAACGGAGTTGGCCGGTCATGACCTCCGGTCCACCGAAGTCGATCCGGAGCGCCGCCTCGTGGATGTACGCGGTGTAGCGCACCGGGGTGGCTCGCTCCAGAACCTGGCGGCGCTCCAGTCGCAGCGCGACGCGGAGTTCGACCTCGCGCTCGGCCAGCTGCGGCAACGCGGCCTCGGCGACTGTACGGGCGTAGCCCCGCGTCTGCAGCAGACCCGGCACATGCAGGAACACGGCTGCTCGCACTGACCGGGCGTGCCACTCGATCTCCGCGATGTCGAGCAGTCCCGCCGGGAGTTGCCCTCGGTACCCCTCCCACCAACCGGGTTCCTGAGGCTCGGCCATGGCCGCCAGCGCGTCGATGTAGCGATCGTCGGTGCAGCCGTAGTTGCCGGCAAGGGTCCTCACCCGCTCCGGGCTGATCACCCGAACACCGGCCTCCATGTTCGAGATCTTGGTGCGGTCCAGGCCGAGCAGCCGGGCCGCGAACGCGGTGGTCTCTCCAGAGTCCGCACGCATCCGGCGAAGCTCTGCACCGAGGCGCTTCTGACGTTCGCTGGGCGTACTCCGTGGCGGCATAGAGCGATTCTCCCCGCTGACGCTGAACGGGAGGTGCCCCCTTCACTCACCCCTGAGAGGGACAAGCGCTCGCGTTGGTGGCAATTGCCACCACGCGCTTGTGCGGTGGGTACCGCGACGCTGACCGAGTGAGAGCGAAGTGCATCGCGCGAGCACGCCCGTGTCCTCCTGCCCTGGGAGGGGTGTGTCGCGCCAGGGAGACAAGCCACGCCTCGCCGACCGCGCGGACGCATCCTGCCGCACCCCGCGGCCCGCCCCTCGACTCATGCGGAGTCCTGCCATGCCCGACAACACGGCGCCCGACAACACCCCCCCTTCGGGGCGGCGGTCGACCGGTCCACTTCCCACCCGCTTCGTCCGGTGCCCGCCCGGCCGCCACGACCTGCGTCCGCCGCACGCGGTCGACCCGGACCACGCGTTCACACTGCCGTCCGCACTGGCCACCCCGGAGATCGTCCGGGAGGCCGTCGAATCCGTGCTCGGGGTCCACGACATCAGCGGCCGACCGGCGGACTCCCTCCCGGACATCGCCTACGAACTCGTCTGGCACGCATGCCGTTTCACCCCCGAGGGCGACTCGGTGCACCTCACGCTCCGCCGCCACGCGGGGGCGTTCCACCTGGCCGTGCACGACACCCACGAGCGCCACCGGCACCCCCAGTTCAGCTCCCGCTGCGACGCGCGACGCGAGCGCTCCTTTCACAGCTGCGCGACGCTGGTCGCCGACCACCACGGCACCTGCGGCACCAGCCCCGCCGTCGCACCCGCCCGGGGCACACTCACCTGGCTCAGCCTCCCGACCGAGCCCGAGCCCGAACCCGAGCCCGAGGCGCGACCGGGCGTCCGATGAGTGGGACGGCGCAAGGTCCGGCCACCGCAGGCGCGGCTGTCACGCGAGTGCGGCGAGGGAGCAGGCGCCCGTCTGGCACTCCGCCGCCGAACACGCAACCGACCGGCAACCGGCCGGCCTGCCGGCGGGAGCGACCGGCACGGTACCGCTCCCTTGGCTCGACCTCACTCGATTTCAGGGGGCGTGACCGCAGAGTCGGCCCCTTTCGAGGTAGGCCCGCCGATCTCGGCCCTCGTACCCGCTTCGATGGAAGTGCGGCGCCTGTCTCGCAGTTCCTGCCGTTCGCTGTCCGGGATGGTCATCGACTCGGCGAGTTCGGCGGCGAACGCACCCACGTCCGCGGCGTCCGCTCCGGCGGGGAAGAGCCACCGGAGGTTGTCGTCACGGGTGATCAGGTCGATTGCCGGCTGCCGACCAGCAGCCTGGTCGGCAGCGGCTCGGACGTAGCGCACCTGGTCGAGGGGAATCTCCTGACGGACCTCGGCTTGTTCGAGGAAGGCATTCGACCTGGCGGTGATGACCCGGCGGTCGGTGACGGCGACCAGCGTCCTCACCGCGGCCTTGTCCCTCGCCGCCGCCAGCTTCTCCTTCGCGCCGCCGACGATCGCGGAGAGCGGGCCGAGGGCGTCGAGCTGTTCGGGGAACGCGAGGGCGCGAAGCGTCTCGGTGTCGTCGAGGAACCAGCGCAGGATCCGCAGGTACGGGTCCAGAGCCAGCGACTCGGGCGCACAGACGACCTCCGGGGCCTCCAGCGCGGGGGCCGGTGGCCGGAGGGCGTCGGAGAGCGGTTCGATCGCCTCCAGCAGACGTGCCGAGGTCTCGCGGGCGGCCTTCGCGTCCTTCCGCTTACCGGCCAGCGGCCACCCGTCGGAGCCGGGGAGCTCCGCGGTGATCCGCAGGTGCCGCGTGAGCGCACGTATGAGGCTGGTCGCCTCGGAGAGCATGGTGTCGAACTCCGCGCGGGCGTCGCGGGCCACGACCTCGGCGTATTTCGCCTCGTCGGCGTCGTCGCGCCCGGCGGCTCTCGCCTTGGCCGCGCGCAGCGCCTGGTACCCGGCCCGGGCCTTCAGCAACGACAACAGGGCGTGCGCATCGAAGGCGATGTCCGCGGCGCGCTCCCGGAGGTACTCACGGTGGCTACGCGTGTCCGACCCGCCGAGATGCGCGAGATGGTCGCGCACGTTCTCGGGGTAGAGCTGTAGCTGCTTCTGCAGCAACGGCTCGTTGGCCGCCACGCCCTCCCACAGCGACTGCGGAACGGAGCCGATCTCGCGCGCGTGATCGACCTTGGCATCGATGGTGGCGACCAGCCCCGTCAGTTCCGCCCACTGCTCCTTGCGCACGGCGCTCAGGACCTGGTTGGTCATCGTGAGGTTCGTCCGGACGAGGCTCGACACCTCGCTCAGCATCATCTGCAGCGCGACCATGGCGAGCGCCGGTCCGATCGACGCTGCGGCCTGCGCCTTGCTCAGCCCCACGGGATAGAAGCGCGCCTGGTGCAGGGTGCCGCCGGGGCCCACCACCGTCCCCAGGTTGGCGCCGTCCTTGACGACCAGCTTGCCGCCGTCGGCCAGCAGGGCCCGGGTCGGGTCGCCGATCCGGTAGAGCCCGTGTGCGGCGCCGGCCGCGCTCCGGATGTCGCCACCCACCGTGGCCGTGTGCCCGATCGACGCGAGGACCGCCGAGATGCTCCGGCGGTCGGCCTCCGGCACCAACCCGAAGTCGAAGTCGAGCCGGCCGTCGGCGAATTCCGGCGGGACATCGCCGGTGAGGAGTGCCACCCCCGGGTGCACCTCGATCAGGGTCAAGGGCTCGGTCTCCGAGCCGGGTACCGCTGACCGGGGCGGCGACTCGACCACAGCAGCTGACGCGGCAGCTTTGCTGAGCCCGCCCTCCCCCGCGGCGGCGCTCTCCCCCGAGTCCGACGAGTCGTGCATGCCCGTTCCTCCCCCGCAGCGCGCGGCAACCCCACCGTGCCGGCGTCGACCGCCGCAGTCTATGGCTCAACTCCGAGCGACTCAGGTCGAATCCACGAAGCCGACCGCACCGCGAAGGAGGGTCCGTTCGCACACAAGGCCCGGCCCGGTGCCCGGCCGACGGACGCGGCGGGTTGCTGCACGGTCAGCGAGTCCGTCGTGCCGCGGCCCCCGCATCAGCCCTGGGCGTTTGCACTACTGGCCCGCCACTCAAGGGCTTGGGGCACCTCGTTGAACTCCACCACGTGCTCGCCGGTGTCGCGTGCCAACGCGTCGCGTACCTCGGTCGGCGTGACGTGGAAGAACTCCTTCCTCGCGTTGACGCGGTTGACGCGGCGGGCGGCGAACTGCTGGTGCAGACGTGTCTCCAGGCCGACCGCGTCCTTGCTGAAGATCAGCGCGTGCACGTCGAAGCGGAACGGCACCGCGGCGCCGCTGAGTTCGTGGACCCGGTCCAGGGGTTCGAGGCGCCGCGTCATGCCGATCTTGACGACGCTGTCCCCGAAGGCACCGACGTTGGAGATGACGTACACGTAGCCGGCCCGCACGTTGACTGCCTGCGCCTCGACGTCGTTGAGCGCTGCTTCGAGGTCCGCGAGCTTCGCCTCCATCTCGCCGACCGCTGCGAGGTCGCCGCGCTCCCGGAGCCGGTCGAGCGCGGACTGGTAGTGGCCGAGTTCCTTGGTGAGCTTCTCCCGCTGGCGGTCCAACTCCTTCTGCGCTGCGGCCTCCTCCCGCTGACGGGCGCGCTCCTCCCGCTGTGCCTCCTTCTCCTCCTCCTTCCTCTGCAGGAAGTCCGCCGTCAGTTCCAACTCCCGCACCCGAGCGCTGTGGTACGCGTCCGAGATGCGGATGTGCATGGTGGCGCCCAGCTTTGCGATGGTCTCGCGGCTCTTGAAGAGACGATCCACCAGCGAGGTCAGGCGGTGCGGGCGCATCCCACGCACCGCGGAGTCGGCCTCGGCGTTGTACGCGCGCAGCATGAGCTTGGAGAAGTCGCGCACCCTCTTGCGTCCCTCGCGGACGGAGCCGTTGACCGTCCAGTCGGTGGCAGCGAGCACAGCGCGGTCCTGGCGCACCAGCTCCTTGATCTCCGCGCTCAGCGAGTCGAGGGCAGCGCGGTAGGCGACCGCGTCCTGGAGCGGGTGCCGGTAGGAGTAGACACCGACCTGCTGCAGCATCGCCGTCTCGTCCGTCGTGACGATCTGCGCCCGCAGCTCCGTCAGGTGTGTCTCCGCCCGGTAGAGCTCGTTCCGGTGCTCCTCTGCGGCCTTCCGCGCCTTCTCGGTCTCCTGCGTCGCGCGGCGGGCCTCGGCCTTGCCCTCCTTGGCCGACTGACGGGCGACGGCGACGATCGACTCCGCCTCCCGGGACGCGTCGACGCGCAGTTGCTCGGCCTCGTCCCGGGTTCGCTGGACGAGGCGAGCCACCTCAAGGGCCTCGGCTCCCTGAGTCGCCGTGACCCAGTCGCGGAGTTGCTCCAGTTCGGTGGGGCCGCCCCGGCGAAGCCTCCCCAGCAACCCGCTGCGGCGCGGCTGTGGCACCCCGGTGGTGTTGCCACCACCGGGCGGTACCGGAGAGCCGTGCTCCGCCTGCACCCGGGTCGTGGCAGCGGCGATGACCGGCACCCACAACTGCCAGCCGGGCGGCGGCACGGGCCACGACGGATCCGGCTCCCAGAAGGGCGGCGGCACCCAGCCGTCCGGCGGCGCCGGCCAGCCGGGAGGAGGGTTGAGTCGGTACTGGTTCATCGGGCCCCCTCTTCCACGGCACCCGAGCGGGCGCCGACACCGCGTGCGCGCTCCATGGCCACCCCAGTGGCGCACTGCAAGTCGGGACAGAATGTAGAACACGGCGCACGGACTCGGGGGCGATTTCGGAGAGATGGGCCACGGCGCAACCGTGACGGAACCTGGTGGCACGAAGCAGGAGGGCTACCCACCGCAACGGCCTTCCTCATCCCCATCGTCATCCAGGAAGAGGGCTGCGGCTGACGGGAGCGGGCCGGTGGTCTCTGCCGCTGCTGCCGAGCTGTGGTCACCCGACGGACCCGAGCCTGCCCGGCGTCTCCGACCGGTCCCAGCGGGGCCTCGGAAGCCACTCAGGGCCTGATCCGCTGTACGGATCAGGCCCTGAGTGGTACTGCACCAGTCGGGGTGGCGGGATTTGAACCCACGACCTCTTCGTCCCGAACGAAGCGCGCTGCCAAGCTGCGCCACACCCCGATGCGATGTGGATTAGCTTAGCGGACCTGGGGCCGTACGCGAAATCCGTTGCGGCGAGGGGCCGGGCGGGGGTTCGCACGGCACGTTCGGGCTGGTCGGGGCGGTGCCCCGCCGTGTCGTGCGTCGAGGCGCCACCCCGGGCGGCCGGGGCCGCGACAGGTAGGTCAGGCGGGGCGTTCGGTGAGGGTGAGGAGGGTGGCCTCGGGCGGGCAGGCCAGGCGGACCGGGGTGTAGCGGTTGGTGCCACAGCCTGCCGAGACGTGCAGGTAGGAGCGGCGGCCGTCGGCCTCGTGGTGGGAAAGGCCCTTCACGCGCCGGGTGTCGATGTCGCAGTTGGTGACCAGCGCGCCGTAGAACGGGATGCAGACCTGTCCGCCGTGGGTGTGGCCGGCGAGGATCAGCGGGTACTCGTCCGCGGTGAAGGCGTCGAGAACGCGCAGGTAGGGGGCGTGGACGACGGCGAGCGACAGGTCCGCGTCGTGCTCCGGACCCCCGCTGACCTCGGCGTAACGGTCCCGCTTGATGTGCGGGTCGTCGAGCCCGGTCAGCGCGATCTCGAAGCCGGCGGTCTTGACCCGGCCGCGGGTGTTGGTGAGGTCCACCCATCCGGCCTCGTCGAAGGCGTCCCGGATCAGCCACCAGGGATTGCGGGGGACACCGGTGGCGCCGGCGTTGCCGTTGAGGCCGTGGCGGCCGGTGGCGCGCTCCAGCAAGTACTTTCCTGGGTTTCGGAGTTGGGGTGCGTAGTAGTCGTTGGAGCCGAAGACGTACGCACCGGGGAACTCCATGAGCGGGCCGAGCGAGTCGAGCAGCTCGGGCACGCCGTCGGAGTCGGAGAGGTTGTCACCCGTGTTGATCACCAGGTCGGGCCGTAGACCGGCCAGCGACTGCAGCCAGCGCTGCTTCTTGCGCTGTCCGCAGACCATGTGGATGTCGGAGACCTGGAGCACTCGCAGCGGGTGGGCTCCGGGCGGCAGCACGGGCACGGTCACGCGCCGGAGCCGGAACGAGCGTGCCTCCCATCCCGCCGCGTAGCCGAGGGTTACCGCACCCGCGGCGGCAGCGCCCGCCGCCAATCCGAGAGGGACCGAATAACGCGTTCGCATCCCCCCATCGTCGCAGACCCGCGCCTGAGACAATGACCGCATGACCACGCTGAAGGCCCAGTTGCAGAACGACCTCACCACTGCCATCAAGGCGCGTGACGAGCTGCGCTCGGGCACCCTCCGGATGACTCTCACCGCGATCACCAAGGAGGAGGTCTCGGGCACCTCCGCTCGTGAACTCTCCGACGACGAGGTGCAGAAGGTCATCGCACGGGAGGCGAAGAAGCGCCGGGAGGCGGCTGAGGCGTTCGAGGCCGGGAACCGGCCCGAGCAGGCGGCGCGCGAGAGGTCTGAGGGCGAGCTGCTCGCCGAGTACCTGCCGAAGCCGCTGACCGACGAGGAGCTGGCGGAGCTGGTGGCCGCCGCCGTCGCCGAGGCCAGGGCGGGCGGTGCCGAGGGGCCGCGTGCCATGGGCGCGGTGATGAAGCTGGTGACACCGAAGGTCGCCGGGCGCGCCGACGGCAAGCGGGTCTCCGCCGCCGTGAAGGGCGCGCTGGCGGGCTGACGCGCCACCGGTCCGCCGAGCCGGCCACGCGGGCGGGAGCGGCGACCGACGTCTGACGGCCACGGGCCGGGCGGGGTGCGGAGCACTCTGCCCGGCCCGTGGTGTGTGTCGGACGTGCCTCTGGTCGGCGTGCGCTCTTCTCCGCCGTCTCAGGGCCGGGTGCGTGGCGGGGACGGGCAGCGGCCGGTGGGCACAGCACCGAGCCCGCACAGCACCGAGCCCCCGGCGGTTGCGCGCCGGGGGCTCGGTCAGTGCCTTTTCAGTTGCTGATCACGGCTCCCGGTGGGGAAGCCGGGCGGCTGGTCGGCCGGTCGGGTCAGTCGCGGTTCCAGTCGTCCCAGTCCCAGTCGTCCCAGTCCCAGTCGCGGTCCCAGTTCCCGCCGCCGCCGTTGCCGCCGCCGCCGGGGCCGCCGCCCCCGGGGTTGTTGCCTCCGCCGTTGCCGGAACGGTTCCCGGGGCCATCACCATCCCCGTCACCGTCCCCGTCACCGTCCCCGTCGTCGCCGCCGTTGCCGCGCGGCAGGTCGACGTCGGCGAAGGTCCCGGCGGGGATGCCCTCCAGCGCGCCGTTCATCGCCTGGCGCCAGATGGGTCCGGCGATGCTGCCGCCGCCCGCGCGCTCGACGTAGTTCCCGGCGAGGGTGAAGTTCTCCATGGGGAACGGGTCGATGCCGCCGACCCGCACCGCCGTGGCGACTTCCGGGGTGTAGCCGACGAACCAGACGTTGCGACGCTCGTCGGAGGTGCCCGTCTTACCAGCGTTCTCGCGGCCCTGGAGGCCGACCTGCTGTCCGGTGCCGTCCTCCACGACGCCCACCAGCATGGCGTTGATGGTGTCGGCGGTCCGCTCGGACATCACCCGGTTGCACTCGGTCTCCGGGATGGCGTACTCGTTGCCCTGCGCGTCGCTGACCGCGGTGATCGAGGTCGGCGCGCAGTACTCGCCGCGGTTGGCGAAGGTGGCGTAGGAGTTGGCCATCATCAGCGGGGTGGTCTCCTGACCGCCCAGCGTCACCGAGGGGTAGGCATTGAGCGGCGTCTCGTCGGCGCCCTTGCGGATACCGAGCTTCTCCGCCATCTCCACGGTCTCGCAGAGCCCCGACTCCTCCATCAGCATCACGAAGTACGTGTTGATGGACTTGCCCAGCGCCTCGGTCATGTCCCAGGTGCCGGTCATGGTCTGGAGCTCGTTCTTGAACTCCCACATGCCGGCGCCGGCCGGACCACCGGAGCAGTCACGGAAGCTCGACTGGTCGACCTCCATCTCGAAGCCGCTGGAGTACTCCTGCGCCGGGCTGAGGCCGGCCTCCAGCGCCGCCGCTGCGGTCACCGGCTTGAAGGTCGAGCCGGGCTGGAAGCCGAAGGAGGCACCGCCCATGATGCCGGAGGTGTTGAGGTTGAGCGTGGTCTGGTGCTGGTCGCCGTCGTTGCCGTAGGGACGGCTCTGCGCCATCCCGAGGATGTGGCCGGTGCCGGGCTCGACCTGCACGACGGCGGCGGTCGCCTGGTCCGAGGGGTGGGCGCCGGTGGTGGCGGCCTCGGCGGCAGCCGCCTGCGCCTGCGGGCGCAGCGTGGTGCGGATGGTGAGGCCGCCGAGCTGCCAACGGGCGTTCCGCTCGGTGCTGTTCTCGCCGAAGACGGGGTTGCTGAGGAACTCGCGCTGCACGTAGTCGCAGAAGAAGCCCGCGTCGTGGACGGCGGTGATGCAACCCTGGCGCGGCTGGCTGACGTTGAGCTCCAGCTCCATGGCCTTGGCCTCGTCGGCCTCGGCCTGGGTGACGTCGCCGGTCTCGACCATCCGCTGGATGACGATGTTCCGGCGCTTCTCCGCCTCCGCCGGGGCGTTGACCGGGTCGAAGCGGGTCGGGGACTGCACGAGTCCGGCCAGTACGGCCGCCTCGTGGAGCTCCAGTTCGCTGGCGGACTTGGAGAAGTACCGCTGCGAGGCCGCTTCGACGCCGTAGGCCTGCTGGCCGAAGAAGGTGATGTTGAGGTAGTTCTCCAGGATCTGGTCCTTGCCCAGTTCCTGTTCGAGCTGGATCGCGTACTTCAGCTCGCGGATCTTGCGGCCGATCTTCTTCTCGGTGGCGTCAGCGAACGCGTCGGAGTCGTCGCCGGCGGCCTCCACGAAGACGTTCTTCACGTACTGCTGGGTCAGGGTGGACGCGCCCTGCGTGGTGCCGTCCTCCATGTTGCTGTTGAGTGCCCGCGCGACGCCGCGGATGTCGATGGCGCCGTGTTCGTAGAACCGGGCGTCCTCGATGGCGATCAGCGCCGCCTGCATCACGGGGGCGATCTGGTCGAGCGGCACCACGGTGCGGTTGCGGGCGTAGATGTCGGCGATCTTGCCGCCGTCGGCGTCGAGCACGACGGTCTTCTGGCTGAGGGGTGGCCTGGTGAGGTCCGCCGGCAGTTCCTCGAAGCCCTCGACGGTGCCCTTGGCCGCCAGGCCGAGAGTGCCCACCGCGGGAAGTGCGATCCCCGCGAGCACCGCGCCGGCCAGCACGCTGACTCCGACGAACTTGGCTCCCTGCTGCGCCGCCCCGAGGCCGCCGCCCACACGCTTCCTGCTCATGGAGGCCAGCGTACGGGGCGGATCACCGGACAGGCGACCACATGTTCGCCTAGGCTGCACGCGTGTCCTCTACACGGGAACACCGGCGAGTCCGTTCGTCACCCGTCGCACCCACCCGATCACCCGGCCCGCGCGACGTTGACCGGGCGCGACGTCGAATCCGTGACCGATTCGCGCGGTTTGAGCCTCCTTCGGCGGCTCCCGCGTCCGCCACCACGGCGCTCGGGCGACGGATCCGTCGCTCAGCAGAGTGATAGTGCGATTGCACATAGTCTGATCGGGCCATTTTTCTTTAGGCCGCGTGGGGGTGTTGCCGTCCGTCCCCAGACCGTAACGTCCTGCTTCGGCAAGCTGTGGAACAAGCTCAGGACCGCGACCGTCCCACCCTCGGTCCGCGCGCGTGACCTTCTTTGCCGCCGTTGGGGGAGCCTCGGCAGAGAGAGGACGGCACACGCATGGGCTGGGTCAAGGACTGGAACACGAAAGCGGCCTGCCGCGGCGCCGACCCGGACGACCTGTTCGTCCAGGGCGCCGCGCAGAACCGTGCGAAGGCGGTGTGCGGCGGGTGTCCCGTCCGCGCCGAATGCCTCGCGGACGCGCTGGACAGCCGCGTCGAGTTCGGTGTCTGGGGAGGCATGACGGAGCGGGAACGCCGGGCGCTGCTGCGCCGTCGCCCGCAGGTCACCTCCTGGCGCCGCCTGCTGGCGACGGCCAAGGCCGCCTACGAGACGGAGAGTACCGCGACGGCCGCCCGCCGTTCGGCGCGCGGCGCGGCGCTGCAACGCCCTTCGGGCGCCGGGGCGAGGGGGGTGCCGGAGACGACGGGGCTACCGGTCGCGCCGCCGTTGGCCGCCGAGGCGGCATAGCGGCACGGGTCGGGCCGCTCCTGCGCGCGGGCCGACCCGGTCCCGGG
>NZ_JAAVJB010000056.1 GCF_012034385.1 Streptomyces spiramenti | reverse complement strand
GGCCGCACCCGGCCCCTCCGCCGCCCGGCCCACCCGCCCCGCGCCCGAGGACACCGCGCCGCTGGACCTCGCCGGTGTCGGCGCCGGTCCGGCCGGACTCTCGCTCGCCGCACTGGCGGACAGTCACCGCGGTTTGCGCGCGACCTGGTTCGAGCAGCGGCCCGCGTTCCACTGGCACCCCGGCCTGCTGATCGAGGGAACCACCCTCCAGGTGCCGTTCCTCGCAGACCTGGTGACCCTGGCCGATCCCGCCAGTCCCTGGAGCTACCTCTCCTACCTCCGGGATCAGGGGCGGCTCTTCCCCTTCTACTTCGCCGAGACCTTCCACATCGAGCGCACCGACTACGACGCGTACTGCCGCTGGGCGGCGGAGCGGTTGGCGAGCGTGCGGTTCGGGGAGCGGGTGGAGTCCGTCTCCTGGAACGCCGACCGGGAACTGTTCGAGCTCGTCGTACGCCCCGCCGCCGGGCCCACCGGCGGCGGACGAGCGGTGCACGCCCGCTCCGTCGTGCTGTCGCTCGGCAGCGCACCGCACGTCCCAGAGGTGCTGCGGCCCGCGGTCGGCGCGCCGCCCGGCGGCGCGCCCGTGGTCCACTCCGCGGAGTACCTGCTCCACCGGGAGCGGCTGCTGGCTGCCGACCACGTCACCGTCGTGGGCTCGGGGCAGTCGGGCGCCGAGGTCTTCCTCGACCTGCTGCGCCACCGCCCGGCGGGGGCGGAACGACTGCACTGGCTCACACGGTCGCCCGCCTTCGCGCCGATGGAGTACAGCAAGCTGGGGCTGGAGCACTTCACCCCGGACTACACCCGCTACTTCCGGTCCCTGCCCGAGGCCACCCGCGACACGCTGACGGCGCGGCAGTGGCAGCTGCACAAGGCGGTCGACCACGAGACCCTCTCGGAGATCCACGGCGAACTCCTCGGCCGCGCGCAGCGGTCGGGGTGGCCCGACGCCGTGATGACCCCGGGGGTCGCCGTCCGTTCCGTCGAGCGCCGGACCGACGGCGCGGTCGACCTGCGGCTGGAACACCCGGAGCAGGGCACGGCCGCCGACCTCACCACCCATGCCGTCGTCCTGGCCACCGGCTACCGGGACACCCCGCTCGAACCGCTGCTCGGCGACCTCGCGGACGCCGTCCGGCGCGACGACGCCGGACGGCCGCTGGTCACCGGGGACTACCGGCTGGAGTTGGAGGCGGACATCGGCGGCCGGGTGTTCGTCACCGGCGGCGAACGCCACACCCACGGCGTCGGGACGCCGGACCTCGGGCTGATGGCGCACCGCTCGGCGACCGTCCTCAACCAGCTGCTCGACAGCCGGCCCTACCCGCTCCCGAAGCGAACCGCCTTCACCACCTTCGGGCTCCGGGAGGCGCCCGACGCACCACGCGACGCCCCCGCACCGCCCGTCGGCTGAGGCCCGGCCGAAGCAGGGAACGCGCTCATCGGAGCGCGTTCCCTGCCATCTGTCGACAATGCGCCGGGGCGCGCCGGAACAGGGGGAAACGTATACGCGGCCGAAGGGTTTTCGGCATCTCGATGGTCATTCCTACCGCCGGGTAAGTCCTAGAGTCGGGAGTATGCGCCGAGCGAAAATCGTCTGCACACTTGGTCCGGCCACCGACTCGTACGAGCAGATCACCGGGCTCGTCGAAGCGGGCATGAACGTGGCCCGTCTCAACCTCAGCCACGGCGCGCACGCCGAGCACGAACAGCGCTACCACCGGGTCCGGCAGGCCGCGCGCGAGGCCGGCCGCGGTATCGGCGTCCTCGCCGACCTCCAGGGACCGAAGATCCGGCTGGGGGTGTTCCGCGACGGCCCGGCGCTGCTGGAAGCCGGCGACACCTTCCGGATCACCACCGACGAGGTCGAGGGCGACCAGCACCGCTGCTCCACCACCTACGCCGGCCTCTGCGCCGACGTCACCCCGGGCGAGCGCATCCTGATCGACGACGGCCGGGTCGCGCTGGAGGTCGAGGCGGTCGAGGGCACCGACGTGCTGACCACCGTGGTCGAGGGCGGCATGGTCTCCGACCACAAGGGGCTCAACCTCCCCGGCGTCGCGGTCTCGGTGCCGGCGCTCTCGCCCAAGGACGTCGAGGACCTGCGCTGGGCGCTGCGCACCGGGGTGGACCTCATCGCGCTCTCCTTCGTCCGCGCCGGTGACGACATCAAGGACGTGCACCGGATCATGGCGGAGGAGGGCCGCTTCCTGCCGGTCATCGCCAAGATCGAGAAGCCGCAGGCCGAGGAGAACCTCCAGGACATCGTCGACGCCTTCGACGGGATCATGGTCGCCCGGGGCGACCTCGGGGTCGAGGTGCCCCTGGAGGACGTGCCGCTGGTCCAGAAGCGCGCGGTGAAGCTCGCCAAGCGCAACGCCAAGCCGGTCATCGTCGCCACGCAGATGCTGGAGTCGATGATCAACTCCTCGCGTCCGACCCGCGCGGAGGCGTCCGACGTCGCCAACGCGGTGCTCGACGGGGCCGACGCGGTCATGCTCTCCGGGGAGACCAGCGTCGGCGCGTACCCCAACGAGACGGTACGCACCATGGGGCGGATCGTCGCCGCCGCGGAGACCGAGATGCTCTCCCGCGGCCTGCCGCCGCTGACCGAGGCCACCAAGCCGCACACCCAGCCCGGCGCCGTGGCGCGCGCCGCCGCCGACATCGGCGACTTCCTCGGCGCCTCGCTGCTGGTCGCCTTCACACAATCGGGTGACACCGTCAGGCGGTTGTCGCGGTACCGCTCGCCCATCCCCATGATGGCGTTCACCCCGGACCAGCAGACCTGCAACCAGTTGAGTCTGACCTGGGGCGTGGAGGCGCACGTCGTCCCCACGGTCGACAGCACCGACGCCATGGTCGAACTGCTCGACGGTCGGCTGCGCCGCATGGGCCGCTGCGTGAAGGGCGAGACCGTGGTGATGACCGCCGGCTCGCCGCCCGGAGTGCCCGGCACCACCAACCTGGTGCGCGTCCACCACATCGGCGAGCGCTAGGTGTATTGACCTGGAGCGTTGTTGACGCCGTCCGGCGCTCCCCGGCGCCCCGGGGAGCGCCCCGCGCCCCTTCGGTGGAGGCGCGCCGCCCGCCGGTCGCGAGCCGTGCCGGACACGGCCCCGCCGTGGCCGTCGGCCGCCCGGAGCCGGGGGCTAAGCTCGCCCGATGGCCAAGTATTTCGACGTGCACCCCGAGAACCCCCAGCCTCGGACGATGACCACCGTGGCCGAGAGCGTCCGCGCCGGCGCGGTGATCGCGTACCCCACCGACTCCTGCTACGCGCTGGGGTGCCGGATGGGCAACAGCGAGGGCCTGGACCGCATTCGTACGATCCGGCAGCTCGACGACCGCCACCACTTCACGCTCGTCTGCCAGGACTTCGCCCAACTCGGGCGGCTCGTGCAGATCGACAACACCGTCTTCCGGGCGATCAGGTCCGCGACCCCGGGCAGCTACACCTTCATCCTGCCCGCCACCAAGGAGGTGCCGCGCCGCCTGCTGCACCCGAAGAAGAAGACGGTCGGGGTCCGGATCACCGATCACGTCGTCGTGCGGGCGCTCCTGGCCGAGCTGGGCGAGCCGCTCGTCTCCAGCACGCTGCTGCTCCCCGGCGAGGAGGAACCGCTCACCCAGGGGTGGGAGATCAAGGACCGGCTGGACCACGTGGTCGACGCCGTCGTCGACTCCGGGGACTGCGGCACCGAGCCGACCACGGTGGTGGACTTCTCCGACGGCGGGGTCGAGATCGTGCGGCGCGGGGCGGGTGACGTCTCCCGGTTCGAGTAGCGGGATCCGGCCGACGCGCCGGGGAGGGGCGCGGCCCCGGCACATCGGTCCCGGCGGGCGGCCCCGCTCGGCGCCGGCGCCCGTTCGCCGCGGGCGGCACGCGGCGCCGATGCGGGGGAGTCGAGCTGGGGTCGTGAGGTGAGCCACGCGGGCAGATGTGCGAGGCGTCGGTGTGCCGGGACCGCGTCCGTGGAGGTCTGCGTGAGTCCGGCGTCCTCGCGGGTCACGGGAGGACGGTGGGGGTGCCCCGGGTGGGATTCGAACCCACGCTGAATGCTGTTTGAGAGCACTGCCTCTGCCACTGGGCTACCGGGGCGCCGAACGGCCACGTCGGGCCGGAACCCGCCGTGGGCCCAACATACCGTAGCTGGGTACTCTCGTGAGTGCCCCGCCTGCAGAACCCCGAGGAGCCCCGTGAGCACCGCCGACGTTCCCGAGCCCGGACCCCAGGGCGACGACACCGCCGAGCCCGAGGCGGGCGTCCACGTCCCCCCGCAGACGACCCGGGTGGTCATCGCCGAGGACGAGGCGCTGATCCGGCTGGACCTGAAGGAAATGCTGGAGGAGGAGGGCTACACGGTCGTCGGCGAGGCCGGAGACGGCCTGCGCGCGGTCGAGCTGGCCCGCGAGCACCGGCCGGACCTCGTCATCCTGGACGTCAAGATGCCGGTCATGGACGGCATCTCCGCCGCCGAGAAGATCGCCGAGGAGCAGCTGGCGCCCGTGCTGATGCTCACCGCCTTCTCGCAGCGCGAGCTGGTGGAGCGGGCGCGCGACGCCGGCGCGATGGCCTACCTGGTCAAGCCGTTCTCCAAGACGGACGTCGTGCCGGCGATCGAGATCGCGGTCTCCCGGTTCCACGAACTCCGCACGCTCTCCCAGGAGGTCACCGACCTCGCGGAGCGGCTGGAGACCCGCAAGCTCGTGGACCGGGCCAAGAGCGTCCTCCAGACGCAGTACGGGCTCACGGAACCCGCAGCGTTCCGCTGGGTGCAGAAGACCTCCATGGACCGCCGGCTGTCGATGCGGCAGGTCGCCGAGGCCGTGCTGGAGGACGCCGAGGAGCGCCGCCGCAACAAGTAACGGGCACGGGCGGTCGCGCCGCCGACAGGTGCACCCCGGGGCCGCCGGGCGGGAGCAGTCCCGTCCGGCGCCCCCGCGGCGTACCCGCCCGCACCCGGCCGGTGCCTTGCGTGCGTCGCGGACGCCGTTCCGGTGGCGCGTTCCGGCCCGCCGGGCGCCCGTCGTGCCCGGTGGGCCGGTCCGTCGCTCCGTATCGTGCCTGCCCGTGCGAGGTCGCCCACGTGGCGGCGGTGTCGGCACCGTGCGGCCCCGAGCCCCGGGAGGCGGACCGGCGGCTCGCCTTCGGGCGCTCCGACGCCGCCCGAAGCGGAATGCGCGGCGGAAAAGGGACGGTCGGCGTACGGGATTCCGATGTCGCGCGGCCGTCGGTCCTGTTGCGGCTGAGTTTCGTGGGGAAACGGTTCATGATCGATTCTCCTGCCGCCGTAGCGGCGCCGCCGTCCCTTTCCTGGGGCTGTGGTCCGTTTCGGTGATGCCCGTTCGGGGCGGGCGCGACGGGAAGATCTCGTCCGCTCAGCGGTAAGGAGCGTTCTCATTTCGGCACGTGACTGAGGTCACGAGGCGATCACACTTGAGCTGCCCGTCTGTTAGTGCGACGAGATGCGCAATAGATTCCGCTCCACGCCGCACCCGTGAACGTTTGGGCACGTGTCCCGTGCGGTGACGTTCGGACTGGACTCGGTCCAGGGGGTTTACTGATGCTGAACAAGCGGATCGTGAAAATCGCACTGCCGGTCGCGATCGGTGCGTTGGCGCTGAGCGCCTGCGGCAGCGACGACAGTGGCGGCGGTAGCAGCGGTGGTGGCGGCGGCGACGGCTCCGGTTTCACCATCGCTTACCAGGGACCGCTCTCCGGCCCCAACGCCCAGCTCGGCATCAACATGGAGAACGGTGTCAAGCTCGCCATCAAGGAGGCGAACGAGTCCGGCGACTACGACGTCACTTTCGAGTACGCCTCCGGTGACGACCGCGGTGAGCCCGGGCAGGCCGCCTCGGCCGCCCAGCGCATCATCGACAACGACGACGTCATCGCCGTGGTCGGTCCCGCCTTCTCCGGCGCGGCCAACGTCGCCGCACCGTCGTACGGCGAAGCCGGCATCACCGCGCTCTCGCCGTCGGCGACCGCCCCCGACCTCACGGAACAGGGCTTCCCGACCTTCCTGCGCGGTGTGCCCAACGACGGTGAGCAGGGCGCCGCGATCGCCTCGTTCTTCGCCGAGCAGGGCGTGGAGTCGGCCGTCGTCATCGACGACCTCGGCGACTACGCCGTCGGTCTCGGCAACGTCGTCGAGGAGGCACTCGGCGAGGCCGGCATCGAGGTGCAGCGCGAGTCGCTGCCCGCCGACACCGTCGACCACAGCTCCATCGCCCGCACCGTGATCCAGTCCGGTGCCGACGCCGTCGCCTACACCGGCTACTACGCGCAGGCCGCGCCGCTGGCCGTCAAGCTCAGCGAGCAGGGCTACGAGGGCATAGGCCTCGGCGGCGACGGTGTCCGCGACCCCGAGTTCGTCAACCTCGCCTCCGGCGCGGCCGAGGGCTGGTACCTCAGCTGCCCCTGCCGCGACCTCAACGAGGACGAGATCGGCCAGAAGTTCAGCGAGGCCTACGAGGCCGAGTACAGCACCGCTCCGGGCACCTACTCGCCCGAGGCGTACGACGCCACCATGATGATCATCAACGCCGTCAACGAGCTGGGCGACAGCGCGGACCGCGCGTCCGTCTACGACGCCATCGCCCAGGGCGAGCACGACGGTGTCGCGAAGACCCTCACCTTCGACGAGACCGGTGAGTACGCCGGCTCCGGCATCTACATCTACGAGGTCAAGGACGACGAGATCGTCTCGCTCGGCAACGTCGAGGAACTCGTCGGATAACGACCGCGCGGTACCTCTCCTCCGGTGGGGCGTGGCCCGTGCCACGCCCCACCGCTCCCGACGCGGCTGCCCCCGGGACGTCCCGACAGGGCGGCTACCGGTGGCTGTTCTGGCAAGGAAGTGCCCTCGCATGAGTTTTCACGACTTCTGGGACGTACTCGTCCTGGGGGCGGTACTCGGCTCGCTGTACGCCGTTATCGCCATCGGCTACACCCTGGTGTACGGCGTGCTCCAGCTCCTCAACTTCGCGCACAGCGAGGTATTCATGGTGGGGGGATTCGGCGGAGTCATCGCCCTCACCATTTTCGTTCCGGCCACTGACCCCTCCGGTCTCCAGTCGATCGCCTACGTCGCGGTCGGCATGCTCTTCGGCGCCGTACTCGGCGGCACCGTCGCGTTCTTCCTGGAGAAAGTGGCCTACCGGCCGCTCCGCAGACGCGGCGCACCCCGGCTGGTCTTCCTGATCACCGCCATCGGCGCCTCGTTCTTCCTCTACAACCTCGTCGGCAAGCTCTTCGGTCGCAACCCGATGCCGATGCCGTCGATGTACGAGAACAAGACCGTCGTCACGATCTTCGGATCCACCATCAGCGTCACCCAGGCCCTGATCCTCGGCTCCGCCGTCGTCATGCTGGTCGCGGTCGACTACGTGGTCAACCGCACCAAGCTGGGCTCCGGTATCCGCGCCGTGGCGCAGGACCCCGAGGTCGCCTCGCTGATGGGCGTCAACATCGACAAGGTCGTCTCCCGCACCTTCGTGTTGGGCGGCCTGATGGGCGGCGTCGCCGGGTTCCTCTTCGGCACCACCAACCAGGTCTTCTACACGATGGGCTTCCTGCCCGGCATCACCGCGTTCGCCGCCGCCGTGCTCGGCGGCATCGGCAACGTCCGCGGTGCCATGCTCGGCGGGCTCACCCTCGGCGTGGTCGAGGCCTTCACCGTCGAGGTCTGGGGCGACGCCTGGCGCTACGTCGGCGCCTTCGCCGTACTGGTGCTGGTGCTGATGTTCCGGCCCACGGGCATTCTCGGCGAGCGCGTAGCGAGGACGGCATGACGACCACGGAAACGGCACGGGACGTGTCCGCAGCCGCCCGGCTGCGGAAGACCTCCTGGTACCAGGAGCCCCGCTGGCAGCGGCTGGCCGCACTGATCGGCGTCGCCGTCGTCGGCGCCCAGGTCACCGGCGTCGAGGGCAACAACCGCGACATCTTCTACGCTCTGAAGGAGAACTTCACCTCCACCGGCTTCGCCGTCTGGCTGGCGGTCTGCGTCGGCATCTGGGTGGTCCGCGAGTTCGCCCAGGCACCGATCGGATCGGCCTGGGGACACGTCAAGGAGTCCGTCAAGGCACCGGCCGGCGAGGTGCAGACGCTCTGGCGCAAGCAGTTCTGGCTGCGCGTCGGCATCCTCAGCGGAGTGCTGGTCTTCCTGATCGTGCTGCCGTTGCTGGTGTCCCGCCACTGGCAGCAGGTGCTGGTCGACCAGATCGCCATCTACGTGCTGCTGGCGATCGGCCTCAACGTGGTCGTCGGCTGGGCCGGCATGCTCGACCTGGGCTTCATCGCGTTCTTCGCGATCGGCGCGTACAGCGCCGCGTTCTGGACCGGGTCCCTCCCGGTCGACCCGCCGATGGTGCTGAACAACTTCGCCGTCATCCCGATCGCCGTCATCACCTGCCTGGTGGCCGGAGTGCTGCTCGGCGCGCCCACGCTACGGCTACGCGGCGACTACCTGGCCATCGTCACCCTCGGCTTCCACGAGATCGTCTACCTCGGCGCCAAGAACTGGCAGTCCTTCACCGGGGGCACCTCCGGGGTCCGTGTGGAGCGGTTCAGCATCGACCTCGGCTTCTGGTCCTACAGCTGGGGCCTGGACCCGCGGCCGTACTACTGGCTGCTGCTCGGCTTCATCATCGCGCTGCTGGTGCTCTTCATCCGCCTGGAGCACTCCCGGGTCGGCCGGGCCTGGACCGCGATCCGCGAGGACGAGGTCGCCGCGGCCTCCAACGGCGTGGACACCGTCCGCTTCAAGCTGCTGGCGTTCGCGATCGGCGCCTCCACCTCCGGCATCGCCGGCGTGATCTACGCGAGCAAGCTGGCGTACATCAACTCCGAGGCGTTCATCGTCCTCTTCTCGATCCTGGTGCTCTCCTACGTGATCTTCGGAGGCATGGGATCGCTGCCCGGCGTGCTGATCGGCACCGCGGTGCTGGTCTGGCTGCCCGAGGCGCTGCGTGACTCCGTCCCGGCGCAGGACCGGTACATGTACCTCGGCGCGCTGCTGGTGATCATGATGATCTACCGGCCGCAGGGGTTGTGGCCGTCCCGTCGCCGCCAGCGCGAGCTGCACATGGCGGAGGAGGGCACCGGCGGCGCCGACGCGCTGGGCGGTACGGCAGGAGGCAGGCAGGCATGACGAACGCGACCAAGCAGACCGCGGCCCCCCGACCGACGGAGAGCGGCGAACCGATCCTCGAAGCCCGTGGGGTGACGCTGCGGTTCGGCGGCCTCACCAGCCTGGACTCGGTGGACCTCACGATGCGGCGGGGCGAGATCCTCGCGATCATCGGCCCCAACGGCGCGGGTAAGACCTCGCTGTTCAACTCCCTCACCGGCGTCTACGTGCCGCAGGAGGGCGAGATCCGCTTCCTGCCGCGCGCCGGCGGCGAACGGGCCCTGCTCGGCACCAAGCCGTTCAAGGTCAGCCGCATGGGGGTCTCCCGGACGTTCCAGAACATCCGGCTGTTCGGGGCGCTCACGGCGATCGAGAACGTCAAGATCGCCTACGAGACCCGCCAGAAGACGGACGCCATCTCCATCATGCTCGGCCTGCCGCACGCGCGGCGCGCGGAGAAGGAGAGCGACCGCGCCGCACAGGAGATGATGCGGTTCGTCGGCCTGGAGGGGCGCATCAACGAACTGGCCGCCTCGCTCAGCTACGGCGAGCAGCGGCGGCTGGAGATCGCCCGCGCGCTGGCCACCAGCCCGGAGGTGCTGCTCCTCGACGAGCCCGCCGCCGGCACCAACCCGACGGAGAAGCGGGACCTGGAGACGCTGATCCGCCGCATCAACACCGAACTGGGCGTGAGCGTGCTGCTGATCGAGCACGACATGCGCCTGGTGATGTCGGTCGCCGACCGGGTGACGGTGCTCAACTTCGGCAAGAAGATCGCCGAGGGCACCCCGGCGCAGGTCCAGCAGAACCCCGACGTCATCAAGGCCTACCTCGGCTCCGCCGCCGACGACAGCGAGGTGGCCGACATCGTCGCCGCGCAGGCCGAGCACGTCGTCGAGGTCACCGAGGCCGAGCACGCCGACGACGCCGGGACCGCCGCGTCCCCGGCCGACGACGGCGCACGGAAGACGGAGCTGCCCGGTGCCCGCGCGGTACCGCAGGACGAGGCCGGCCCCGGCGACGCGACCGCCCCGGGTACGGAGAAGGGTGGCCAGGCATGAGCGGGCCCGAACTGGACAAGAACCCCGGCGAGCAGGGGACCCCGCTGCTGGAGTTGAGCGGGCTCCGGGTCTTCTACGGCGCCATCGAGGCGCTCAAGGGGATCGACCTCACGGTCGGCCGGGGTGAGGCCGTCGCACTCCTCGGCGCCAACGGTGCCGGGAAGTCCACGACGCTGAAGACCGTCTCGGGCATGCTGGCACCCCGCCACGGCGAGGTCCGGCTGCACGGCGAGCGCATCGACGGGATCGCCTCCCACGAGCTGGTGAGATTCGGCCTCGGCCACGTCCCCGAGGGCAGACGGGTCTTCGCCCGGATGACGGTGCTGGAGAACCTCAACATGGGGGCGTACCGGTTCCGCCGCCCCGACCCCGACGACCTCGATCGCGTCTTCGGGCTCTTCCCGCGCCTCGCGGAGCGCCGCAAGCAGATCGCCGGCACCCTCTCCGGCGGCGAGCAGCAGATGCTCGCCATCGGGCGCGCCCTGATGGGCAAGCCCGAACTGCTGCTGCTCGACGAGCCGTCGATGGGTCTGGCACCGCTGATCGTGGAGCAGATCTTCGACATCCTCCGCGAGGTCAACGAGCAGGGCACCACCCTGCTGCTGGTGGAGCAGAACGCCTCGGAGGCGCTGCAACTCGCCAACCGCGGCTACGTGCTGGAGACGGGAGAGGTCGTGATGTCCGGCCCGGCCGACACGCTCCTCGCCGACCCCCGGATCCGCGCCGCCTACCTGGGCGAGCACGTCGAGGTCGACTGACCGCACCGCTCTGTCCGGCGTACCGCGAAGGGGGCGGGGGCACCACCAGGTGCCCCCGCCCCCTTCGCCGTGCGGTACGCACGTTGCCGACGGCACGTCCCGCGTGGCGCCCGTGGTCAGCCCGCGCCGCCGCCCGCCCCGACCTCCGGGTTCTCCCGCAGGGCGCAGGTCAGCCGGGCGGAGCACACCCGCTTGCCGTTCTCCTCGGTGACCACGATCTCGTAGGTGGCCGACGTCCGCCCCGCGTGGACCGGGGTCGCCACCCCGGTGACCAGCCCGGACCGCACCCCGCGGTGGTGGGTGCAGTTGAGGTCCACCCCGACGGCGATCCGGCGCGGGCCGCCGTGCAGCATCGCGCCGATCGACCCCAGGGTCTCGGCGAGCACCGCCGAGGCGCCGCCGTGCAGCAGCCCGTAGGGCTGGGTGTTCCCCGCCACCGGCAGCGTCCCCACCACCTCCTCGGGGGCAGCCCGCACCACGTGCAGCCCCACCCGGTCGCCGAGGTCGCCGGCGGAGAAGAGCGAGGGCAGGTCGACACCGAGGCCGGACCACTGGTCGAGGATGTGGGGCGGGAACTGGGTCGGGGGCTGCTCGTCACCCATGGCACGGCTCCGATCGTCGCTGGTCGGCGGCCGGACCGGTGTCCGGCCGCCGACCAGCCTAGGACGTGTCCGGTGAGTCCCGCCCGGCCCGCGGCGGGCGGCACGGCATCTCGCCGCGTCGGAGCATCGCGCGAGGACGACGGGTACGAGCTGCGATCCACCGCCTGGCGATCCACCGCCTGGCGACCCACCGCACCGGACGCCGCGGGCCCCACCGGCGCTGTTCACCGGACACGCCCCGGACGCACCGCCCCCAGGGCACCCGGACGCCCACGGGCCGATGCGGCCGATCCGGCTCATGTCACGGCGGGGTCCGCCGCCCGTGCGACGGGCTCCAGCCGCACCACGACCGACTTGCTGGTCGGGGTGTTGGAGACGTCGGCGGTGGAGTCCAGCGGCACCAGCACGTTGGTCTCCGGGTAGTACGCCGCCGCGCACCCGCGCGCGGTCGGGTAGTGCGTCACCAGGAAGCCGGGCGCACGGCGCTCCACACCGTCGCGCCACTCGCTCACCAGATCGACGTAGCCACCGTCCTCCAGGCCCAGTTCGGCCGCGTCGTCCGGGTTGACCATCACCACGCGGCGCCCGCCCCGCACACCCCGGTAGCGGTCGTCGAGCCCGTAGATCGTGGTGTTGTACTGATCGTGGGACCGCAGGGTCTGGAGCAGCAGCCGCCCCTCGCCGACCTCGGGGAACTCGACCGGCGCGGCGGTGAAGTTGGCCTTGCCCGTCGCGGTCGGGAAGCGCCGCTCGTCGCGGGGCGCGTGCGGCAGGGTGAAGCCGCCCGGCCTGCGCACCCGCTCGTTGAAGTCGTCGAACCCCGGCACCACGCGGGCGATGCGGTCCCGCACCAGGTCGTAGTCGCGCTCGAACTCCTCCCAGGGCGTGGTGGACCCGTCGCCGAGCACCAGCCGTGCCAGCCGGCAGACGATCGCCGTCTCCGACAGCAGCCCCCGGTCAGCCGGCGCCAACCTGCCGTGCGAGGCGTGGACCATCCCCATGGAGTCCTCCACGGTGACGAACTGCTCCCGGCCCCCGCTCGTGTCCCGCTCGGTGCGGCCCAGCGTCGGCAGGATCAGCGCCCGGGCTCCGGTGACGCAGTGCGAACGGTTGAGTTTGGTCGAGACGTGGACCGTCAGCGCCGCGCGTCGCATCGCGTCCTCGGTCACCGCCGTGTCGGGCGAGGCGGCGACGAAGTTCCCGCCCATCGCGAAGAAGACCCGGACCCGGCCGTCGCGCATCGCCCGGATCGACGCGACCGTGTCGAGGCCGTGCTCGCGCGGCGGCGAGAACGAGAACTCCTTCTCCAGCGCGTCGAGGAAGGCGGGCGCGGGCCGCTCGAAGATTCCCATCGTCCGGTCGCCCTGCACGTTGGAGTGACCGCGCACCGGGCAGACCCCCGCCCCCGGCCTGCCGATGTCCCCGCGCAGCAGCAGCAGGTTGACGATCTCGCGGATCGTCGGCACCGAGTGCTTGTGCTGGGTGAGCCCCATCGCCCAGCACACCACCGTCGCCCGCGACTCCAGCACCATGCGGGCCGCCGCCTCGATCTCCTCGCGCGTCAGCCCGGTGGCGCGCAGGGTCGTCTCCCAGTCCGCGGCGCGCGCCGCCTCGGCGTACTCCTCGAAGCCGTGGGTGTGTTCGGCGATGAACGCGCCGTCCGTGCCGCCCTCCGCCTCCAGCACCAGCCGGCTCACCATGCGGAACAGGGCCTGGTCGCCGCCGAGGCGGATCTGGAGGAAGAGGTCGGTCAGTTCCGTGCCGCTCCCGGCGAGCCCGCGCGGAGTCTGGGGGTTGCGGAACCGCCGCAACCCGGCCTCGGGCAGCGGGTTGACCGTGATGATCCGGGCGCCTTCCTTCTTGGCGCGCTCCAGCGCCGAGAGCATGCGCGGATGGTTGGTCCCCGGGTTCTGCCCCGCCACGACGATCAGGTCGGCGCGGTACAGGTCCTCCAGCAGCACGCTGCCCTTGCCGACGCCTATGGTCTCGCCGAGCGCCGACCCCGAGGACTCGTGGCACATGTTGGAGCAGTCCGGGAGGTTGTTGGTGCCGAACTCGCGCGCGAACAGCTGGTAGAGGAAGGCGGCCTCGTTGCTGGTGCGGCCCGAGGTGTAGAAGACGGCCTCGTCGGGCGAGTCCGCCGCCCGCAGCTCCGCCGCCACCAGCTCCAGCGCCTGCTCCCAGGAGACCGGCCGGTACCGGTCGTCGCCCTCGGCCAGGTACATCGGGGTGGTGAGCCGGCCCTGCTTCCCGAGCCAGTAGCCGGAACGACCGGCCAGGTCCGCCATCGGGTGGCGCTCGAAGAACGCGGGGGTGACCCGCTGCCGGGTCGCCTCCTCGGCCACCGCCTTCGCGCCGTTCTCGCAGAACTCGGCGGCGTGCGGCTTGTCGGGCTCCGGCCAGGCGCAGCCGGGGCAGTCGAACCCGCCGTGCTGGTTGACGCGCAGCAGCGTCAGCGCGGTGCGCCGCACCCCCATCTCCTTGCGCGCCATGTCCATGGCGTGGGCGACCGCGGGCAGTCCGGCCGCGCTGTCCTGCGGTCCGGCGGTGCGCGGGGCGTCCTGGATCGGATCGCCCGAGGGCGGCTGAGGCATGGTGCGTCTCCCGTCGGCCGGTACGTCTCACCCTCGATCGTGTCACGTCGGGCGAACCCCGGCACCGGGCCCGCGGCGTCCCCGGGATCGGGCGCAGGCGTCGCCGCCCGGGGCTGTCGGCGGTCCGTGGGAGGATGCGCGGGTGGCTGAGAACACGGTGAGCAACGCAGAGCAGACCTCCGACCGAGCGCCCCGGCGGCTGATGCTGCTGGACGGCCATTCGCTGGCCTACCGGGCGTTCTTCGCCCTGCCCGCGGAGAACTTCACCACGGCTGTGGGACAGCCGACCAACGCGATCTACGGGTTCACCTCAATGCTCGCCAACACCGTGCGTGACGAGGCTCCGACCCACCTCGCGGTCGCCTTCGACGTCTCCCGCAAGACCTGGCGCTCCGAGCGGTTCCCCGAGTACAAGGCGACCCGCTCCGCCACCCCCGACGCCTTCCGCGGTCAGGTCGAGCTGATCGGTGAGCTGCTGGACGCCATGGCGGTGCGGAGGTTCGCCGTGGACGGCTTCGAGGCGGACGACGTCATCGCGACGCTGGCCACCCGGGCCGCCGCGGACGGGTACGAGGTGCTGATCGTCACCGGCGACCGGGACAACTTCCAGCTGGTCACCGACGACGTCACCGTCCTCTACCCCACCAAGGGCGTCTCGGAGCTCACCCGCTTCACCCCGGACAAGATCGAGGAGAAGTACGGCCTCCGCCCGGCGCAGTACCCGGACTTCGCCGCGCTGCGGGGCGACCCCTCCGACAACCTCCCCGGCATCCCCGGGGTCGGGGAGAAGACCGCCACGAAGTGGATCACCCAGTTCGGCTCGCTGGACGAACTCCTGACGCGCGCGGAGGAGGTCAAGGGCAAGGCGGGCCAGAACCTCCGCGACAACCTGGAGAACGTGCGGCTCAACCGCGAACTGACCGAGATGGTGCGGGACGTCGAACTGCCCGCCGGTCCCGCCGACCTCGAACGCGCGGCCTTCGACCGCGACGCCGTCACCGTGCTGCTGGACTCCCTGGAGTTCCGCAACCAGAACCTCCGCGAGCGGCTCTTCGCGATGGACCCCAGCGGCTCCGAGGAGGAGCGCGAGGCCCCGGCCCCCGGCGTCGAGGTCGAGGGCCGTGTCCTGGCCACTGGCGAGCTGTCCGACTGGCTCGCCTCCCACGGCGACGGTCCCCTCGGCCTGGCGACCAAGGACGCCTGGGCGCTGGGCACCGGGTCGGTCCACGCGGTGGCGCTGGCGACGGCGGCGGGGCCCGCTGCCTGGTTCGACCCCGCCGAACTCGACGAGGCCGACGACCGTGCCTTCGCCGCCTGGGCGGCGGACGGGAAGCGGACCAAGGTCGTGCACGGCGTGAAGCAGTTGCAGCGGGTGTTCGCCGACCACGGCTGGCGGCTGGCCGGCGCGGACACCGACACCGCGCTCGCCGCGTACCTCGTCCAGCCCGGCCGGCGGTCCTTCGCGCTGGAGGGGCTGAGCCTGGAGTTCCTGGGCCGGGAGCTGGCGCCGGCCACCCCGGACGACGGCCAGCTCGCGTTCGGCGTGGAGGACGCCGCCGAGGCGGACGCCCTGATGCAGCAGGCCCGCACCGTCCTGGACCTCGGCACCGCCCTCACGGAGCGGCTGCGCGAGGTGGGCGCCCTGGAGCTGCTGCGCGACATCGAGCTCCCCACCTCCGAACTCCTGGCCCGCATGGAGCGCGCCGGTATCGCCGCCGACCGCGCGGCGCTGGGCGCCCTGGAGCAGCGGTTCGCCGCCGCCGTGCAGGAGTCCGTGTCGGCCGCGCACACCTCGGTCGGCCACGAGTTCAACCTCGGTTCGCCCAAGCAGCTCCAGGAGGTGCTGTTCGGCGAACTCAACCTCCCGAAGACGAAGAAGACCAAGACCGGTTTCACCACCGATGCCGACGCCCTGGCCTGGCTCGCGGGACAGACCGAGCACGACCTGCCGGTGCTCATGCTCCGCCACCGGGAGCAGTCCCGGCTCCGCACCACGGTCGAGGGTCTGATCAAGACCATCGCCGCCGACGGCCGCATCCACACCACCTTCAGCCAGACGGTGGCCGCGACCGGACGGCTCTCCTCCACCGAGCCCAACCTCCAGAACGTCCCCGTCCGCACCGAGGAGGGCCGCGCCATCCGCGGCACCTTCGTCGTGGGGGAGGGGTACGAGTCGCTGCTCACCGCCGACTACAGCCAGATCGAGCTGCGGGTGATGGCCCACCTCTCCGAGGACGAGGGGCTGCTGGAGGCGTTCTCCTCGGGGGAGGACCTCCACGACACGGTGGCGTCTCAGGTCTTCGGGGTCCCCCGTGAGCAGGTCGACCCCGAGATGCGCCGCAAGACCAAGGCGATGAGCTACGGCCTCGCGTACGGCCTCTCCGCCTTCGGCCTCTCCCAGCAGCTCTCGGTGAGCCCGGAGGAGGCGCGGGCGCTGATGGACACCTATTTCGAGCGCTTCGGCGGAGTGCGGGACTTCCTCCAGCGCGCGGTGCAGGAGGCCACGGGCGTCGGCTACACCGAGACCCTGCTCGGCCGGCGCCGCTACCTCCCCGACCTCACCAGCTCCAACCGCCAGCGGCGGGAGATGGCCGAGCGGATGGCGCTCAACGCCCCGATCCAGGGGACGGCCGCCGACATCGTCAAGATCGCGATGCTGAAGGTGGACGCGGCGCTGAACGCCGAGGGGCTGAGCTCCCGGCTGCTGCTCCAGGTCCACGACGAGATCGTGCTGGAGCTGGCCCCGGGCGAGCGGGAGCCGGTGGAGGCGCTGGTGCGCCGCGAGATGTCCGGAGCCGTCGCGCTGCGCGCCCCGCTGGACGTCTCGGTCGGCGTCGGCGACACCTGGGAGAGCGCCGCGCACTGACCCCCGGCGAGCGCCGTCCGGCAGGTCCGGGCGGCGCCCGGGGGCGCGGCGAGCGGCTGCTCGGACGTCCACCGTGGTGGCGCGGGTCACTCCGCCGGGGTAGTCCGTGTCCGTTGCGTACCGTAAAGAGCCCTTTTGCTGTGCACGTGCGGCGAAGCGCGCATTGACCCGGCTGCGATGCGCCCGTATGCTATAAGGCGCGCTGCGGGCCTGTGTGCCTCGGACGGAGCAGGCCGCGCTCGCATCAGCTGTATGTCCCTCGATGGTCGAGGCGCGTTTCGGGTCCTCCTCTCGGATGATCTTGAGAACGCCTCGTGGGCTGTCGGGCTTCGGCGGTGCGAAAAGGGTCCCAGCGTGGTATTTCTACGACTCTTTGTCCGTACCGGAGCCCTTTCACACATGACGAGCAGCACCGAGAGCACCGTGACCACCCCGCAGGTTGCGGTAAACGACATCGGTTCCGAGGAAGACTTCCTCGCCGCGATCGACGAGACGATCAAGTACTTCAACGACGGCGACATCGTCGACGGCGTCATCGTGAAGGTCGACCGGGACGAGGTCCTGCTCGACATCGGTTACAAGACCGAGGGCGTCATCCCTTCCCGCGAGCTGTCGATCAAGCACGACGTCGACCCCAACGAGGTCGTCGCAGTCGGTGACGAGATCGAAGCCCTTGTTCTCCAGAAGGAGGACAAGGAAGGCCGCCTGATCCTCTCGAAGAAGCGCGCCCAGTACGAGCGCGCCTGGGGCACCATCGAGAAGATCAAGGAAGAGGACGGGATCGTCACCGGTACCGTCATCGAGGTCGTCAAGGGTGGTCTCATCCTCGACATCGGCCTCCGCGGCTTCCTCCCGGCCTCCCTGGTCGAGATGCGCCGCGTGCGCGACCTCCAGCCCTACGTGGGCAAGGAGCTCGAGGCCAAGATCATCGAGCTGGACAAGAACCGCAACAACGTGGTTCTGTCCCGCCGTGCCTGGCTGGAGCAGACCCAGAGCGAGGTCCGCCAGACCTTCCTCACCACCCTCCAGAAGGGTCAGGTGCGCTCCGGCGTCGTCTCCTCCATCGTCAACTTCGGTGCCTTCGTGGACCTGGGTGGCGTCGACGGCCTGGTGCACGTCTCCGAGCTGTCCTGGAAGCACATCGACCACCCCTCCGAGGTCGTCGAGGTCGGCCAGGAGGTCACGGTCGAGGTCCTGGACGTCGACATGGACCGCGAGCGCGTCTCCCTGTCGCTCAAGGCGACCCAGGAAGACCCGTGGCAGCAGTTCGCCCGGACCCACCAGATCGGCCAGGTCGTCCCCGGCAAGGTCACCAAGCTGGTGCCGTTCGGTGCGTTCGTCCGCGTGGACGAGGGCATCGAGGGTCTGGTCCACATCTCCGAGCTGGCCGAGCGCCACGTGGAGATCCCGGAGCAGGTCGTCCAGGTCAACGACGAGATCTTCGTCAAGGTCATCGACATCGACCTGGAGCGTCGCCGGATCAGCCTCTCGCTGAAGCAGGCGAACGAGAACTTCGGCGCCGACCCGATGATCGTCGAGTTCGACCCGACCCTGTACGGCATGGCCGCTTCCTACGACGACCAGGGCAACTACATCTACCCCGAGGGCTTCGACCCCGAGGCGAACGACTGGCTCGAGGGCTACGACAAGCAGCGCGAGGAGTGGGAGCGTCAGTACTCCGACGCCCAGACGCGCTTCGAGCAGCACCAGGCCCAGGTCATCAAGTCCCGCGAGGCGGATGCCCAGGCCGAGGCCGAGGGCACCGAGACCGGCGGCGGCGCTGCGGCGTCCGGCGGTTCCGGCAGCACCTCCGGTGGCGGCGGCTCGTACTCCTCCACCTCCAGCGAGGACTCGGGCGCCCTGGCCTCCGACGAGGCGCTGGCGGCACTCCGTGAGAAGCTGGCCGGCGGCCAGAGCTGATCACACGCTGCCCTCGGGCAGCGCCGCTTGACGCGGACCCACTCGGCCCCCGCGACCATCCGGTCGCGGGGGCCGAGCCGTGCCCGCGGCGTCGCCGGTCACGGGCGTTCCGCCTCGACGCGGGTGTTCGCGGGGCCCCCTTGCGGGAACGCTGTCACAGGGGGCCGTTACTCTCTGCCCAGTCCGGGAATGCGCTCACCCTCACAGGCGTTCTGCCGGACACGGAACGAAGTGGAAGGGGTGCGGCGCCGTGCGCGATCCGCAGGAGTTGTACGCGTGGGACCCGGAAGGGTTGCGTCGCGCCCAGGCGGCGGTAGCCGCGCCGGACGCCGGCGGGCTGGTGATGCTCTACCACTTCAACGGCTTCATCGACGCAGGTGAGACCGGCGGCCAGCTGGTCGAGCGGCTGCTCGACGCCGACGGTGACGCCGCCCGTGCCGAGGCGGGCGACGGGCTGGCCGACGGCCCGGAACTGGACCTGGCACTGGAGCTCGGCCTGGACCGGGCCGGCGAGGGCGACCCGCCGAGTGGCTCGGCCACCGACGGTCACGGCGGCGACGCGCCTGCCGGGGCGAACGGCCCCGACCCGGCGGACGCCGCGGGGGACAGCACCGAGCGGGACCGCCCGGCCGACGCCGAGCAGCGGCTGCCCGGCGCGGTGGTGGCCCGCTTCGACCACGACCGCCTCGTCGACTACCGGGCGCGTCGCCCGGCGATGGTCTTCCGTCGCGACAGCTGGGCCTCCTACGAGCAGCCGCAGCTGGAGCTGCGACTCCTGCAGGACGCCACCGGCCAGCCGTTCCTGCTGCTCAGCGGTCCGGAACCCGACGTGGAGTGGGACAGCTTCACCGCGGCGGTGCGGCAGATCGTCGAGCGGCTCGGCGTGCGGCTGGCGATGACCTTCCATGGCATCCCCATGGGGGTGCCGCACACCCGGCCGGTGGGACTGACCCCGCACGGCAACCGTGTCGATCTCGTCCCGACCCAGCCGGGACTGTTCACCGAGGCGCAGGTGCCCGGCAGTGCCGCCGCGCTGACGGAGTTCCGGCTCGGCTCCGCCGGGCACGACGTGCTCGGCATCGCGGCCCACGTGCCGCACTACCTGGCGCGTTCGCGCTACCCCGACGCCACGCTCGTGGTCCTGGAGACGATCACCGCCGCGACGGGGCTGGTGCTGCCGCGCGCCGCCCACGCGCTGCGTGCCGCCGCAGGCGCCACCCAGGACGAGATCGAGCGCGAGATCGCCCAGGGCGACGCTGAGCTGGTCGCCGTCGTCCGGGGGCTGGAGCAGCAGTACGACGCGGTGGCGGGTGCGGAAGGCCGTCGCAGCCTGATGGCCGAGCCCTCCGAGCTGCCATCCGCCGAAGAACTCGGTGCGGTGTTCGAGCGGTTCCTCGCCGAGCGGGACGACGGCGAGGAGGGCCCCGGCGACCACCCCGGCAGCTGACGCGTCCCCGGGTGCCGCCGTCCGGCGGCGCCCGGCAGACGCCTCGCGGTGGCGCCGCCGTCGGCTACGCTGCGGGCATGCTGACTGTGGGACTGACCGGGGGCATCGGCGCGGGCAAGAGCACGGTGGTGCGGCTGCTCGCCGAGCACGGGGCCGTCGTCGTCGACGCGGACCTCGTCGCCCGGGAGGTCGTCGCGCCGGGCACGCCCGGACTGGCCGCCGTCGCCGCGGAGTTCGGCGGGGCCGTCCTCGCCCCGGACGGTTCGTTGGACCGTCCCGCGCTCGCCGACGTGGTCTTCCGGGACCCCGAACGGTTGGCGGCGCTCAACGCGATCGTCCACCCCCTCGTCGCCGAGCGGGCGGCGGCGCTCCAGTCGGCCGCCCCCGCCGGCTCGGTCGTCGTGCACGACGTGCCGCTGCTGGCCGAGAACGGCCTCGCCGACCGCTACGACGTGGTGGTCGTCGTGGACGTACCCGAGGAAATCCAGCTCGACCGGCTCACCCGGCTGCGGGGGATGTCCGAGGAGGAGGCCCGCGGGCGCATGGCCGCCCAGGCCGACCGCGCCGACCGGCTGGCCGTCGCCGACGTGGTGGTGCGGAACACCGGCAGCACCGGGGAGCTCGCGGCCCGGGTCGCGCAGGTGTGGCGCGACCTCATCGGCCGGCTCGGCGCACGGGGCCCCGACCACCGCTGACCCGCCCGCCCCGGCGGACCACCGGGCCCGCGCCCCGCGCGAAGGACGGTCCGCTCCCGCCGACCGGACGCCGTTCGGCAGCCCCCTCGGGACGGGTGTCCTGGCCTGACGCGATATCAACCGGTGTGCGCCGGAGCGGTTTTGGTGCCCGGTGGAGCTGCTCGTAGTATCCGCCAAATGATCATAGGAAGACGGCTGGCGGCCACCCTGAGCGGTGTGTTCGCGGCCCTGATAGTGGGCGCGACCGCGTCCCCCGTGGCGGCGGAGCCACGCCCCTCACAGGACCCACCGAAGGTCCAACTCGTCCTGGACGTCAGCGGGTCCATGGGGGAGAGCTACAGCGCGGGACAGACGCGGATGGACGCCGCGAAGCAGGCGTTCAACGAGGTGATCGACGGCCTGCCGGAGACCGTGCACCTCGGTATCCGCACGCTGGGCGCCAACTTCCGCGGCGAGGAGATGGACGACGAGGCCTGCCGCGACAGCGAGCAGATCTACCCCGTCGGCCGGGTCGCCAAGGCGGAGGCCAAGGAGGCGGTCGCCGCACTCGAACCGACCGGTTTCACGCCCATCAGCCACGCGCTGCGTGAGGCGGTCGAGGACTTCGGCGGGGAGAGCGACAACTCGCGGCGGATCGTCCTCATCACCGACGGCGAGGACACCTGCGGCCAGCCCGACCCCTGCGAGGTGGCGCGTGAACTCGCCTCCCAGGGAATCCGTCTGACGGTCGACACCCTCGGGCTGACCCCGAAGGACGACAAGGTCCGCACGCAGCTCGGCTGCATCGCCGAGGCGACCGGCGGCACCTACACCGCCGTCCAGGACGTCGACCAGCTGACCGAACGGCTCGGCCAGCTCGTCGACCGCTCCGCCGAGGTCGTCGTCGAGGCGCCCGCGGCAGTCGAGGGCGCCAGCGACGACTGCGCCGCCGCTCCGCTGCTGCGCGCGGGTGTCTACAGCGACCGCGAGGAGATGGGGGAGCACCGCTTCTACCGGGTCCAGCTGGCTCCCGGCCGTGAGCTGCGCGCCTCGGTCAGTGTCGCCGCCGACAGGCCGGTGGACCGCGACTACGCCGTCATGCTCCGCCTGCTCGACGAGGACGGCCAGGAGCTCGTCCGGGGCCGCGAGACCGGTCACGGCCGCACCGACGTGATCTCGACCGGGCTGCGCTACCCCTGGGCTGAGCGCGCCGCGCTCCCCGAGGCCGACGGCGACCCGGACTCCTCCGCCGCTCCCTCGCCCGCCGCGGGCGAGGACGGCGACGGGGAGGAGAGCGTGCTCTGCCTGGAGGTCAGCAACGCGTTCTCCGCGCCCGACTCGGTCCAGCGCGCCCCCGGCATGCCGGTGGAGCTGACCGTCGACCTGGTGGCCGCGGCCGACAGCCCGTCCGACGTGGCCGCCTTCGGCCTCGCCCGGGGCTGGGTGCCGCTGGTGCTGCTGACCGTGACCGGCCTGGTGGCCGGCGTGGTCTGGGGACTCGTCCGGAGGGTGTTCGCATGAGCCGCCACACGACCGTCCGCCACCGGGCCCGGCGCGCCGCGCGCCCGGTGACGGTGCTCGCCCTCGCCGCGGGGTTGCTGCTGGCAGCGGCGCCCGCCGCGCTCGCGCAGGACGCGGAGACCTCCGAGGAGGAGGGGGCGACGGACGGCCCGGGTGCGGACCCGGCCGCCGACCCCACCGAAGCCGGTACGGGCTTCCGCGACGCCGCCGTGCTCGGGGAGTCCGGCCGGGGCACCGCACGCGCCACCGTGGGTGAATTCCTCTACTGGGCGTTCCCCGTCGCGGCGGGGCACGACGCCACCGCCGATGCGACGATCACCTTCGAGGACGACGGGGAACGGAGCGGCCCCAGCGTCTGGCAGCTCGACGTGTACGACGGGCTGCGCCGCAAGCAGGCCTGCGTCGGCGGCGACGCCACGGTGGAGGCCGCCGCGGACGCCGACGAGGTGGTCCTGGGGTGCGCGCTGCGGACCGTCCGGTCCTGGGCGGAGCCGTGGTCCGGCGACCCGCTGCCGGGCGCGTACTTCGTGCGGCTCACCGCGGTGGACCTGCCCGAGGAGGACCTCGGCCTGCCGGTCTCGGTGGTGGTGCGCACCACCACCGAGGACGCCGGTGGCGCCCACGCCCGTGGCGGCGACCTCGGCGCCCCGCTGGTGCCGACCCCCCGCGCCGGTTCGCTGGACACCGGGGACGGTGCCGACCCGGCCGACGAGGCCGACGAGGCGGAGTCCGGCTCCGACGCGGACGCCGCCGACCCGACCACCGATGACGGCGTCCGGTTCGCCGGTGTCGTCAACGAGCCCGACGGCGGCTGGAACGGCGGCTGGTGGTCCGACCGTTGGCTGTGGACGGCGGGCGGCGGTGTCCTCGGCGCGCTGGCCGCGCTCGGCGGCTACACCCTGGTCCGGCACCCGCGCGTTCGCGGCTGAGCCGATCCCGGAGGACGGACGGTGGGACCGGTGCTCGGCACCGGTCCCACCGTCCGTGCGTCCAGGCACCCCGGCTTCCCCCGGGGCACGCCCGACGGCCTCGCAGTCGCCCCGCCGGCGCCCGGACGGCCCCGCCTGGGACGCCCTCCGGGACAAAGATGCGCCTCTTCATGCATCGTGTTGCATCGGAGTTGCAACGGAACGGTATAGGCCCTGTGTTCGGCTTGAACTCGCCCCTAGCATCGGGTCCCCGTGGCCAGTGGGGCACGGGCGAAGAACGTGCAGGGGGAGTGCGTCATGCTCGCAGCGGAAGTACCCGCGGAAGATTTCACCTACGGCCTGATCACGCCGGTGTTCGCGTTTCTCATGGCCGTCGTCGGCAGCGCCCTGGGGCTGCGCTGCACGACCCGGGCCCTGAGCAGCGAACGCAGTCGCCGGCCGGGGTGGCTGGCGCTGGGGGCCCTGTCGATCGGTACCGGTATCTTCACCATGCACTTCATCGCGATGATGGGGTTCACCGTCCCGTCGATGAACCTGACCTACGACCTCGGGATCACCTACGCGAGCCTCGCCGTTGCCGTCGGCGTGGTGGGGATCGGCGTGTTCCTGGTCGGCTACGCGCCGCGCAGCAACCTCACGCTGGCCGCCGCCGGGGTGGTCACCGGACTGGGGGTCGCCGCCATGCACTACATGGGCATGGCGGGCATGGACATGGCCGGTGTCATGCGGTTCGACACCGTGACCGTCGGTGTCTCCGTCGCCATCGCGGTCGTCGCCGCCACCGCGGCCCTGTGGTTCGCGGTGAACGTCAGCGGCTTCGCGGCGTCGCTCGGAGCCAGCGCCATCATGGGGGTCGCGGTCACCGGTATGCACTACGCGGGGATGGCGGCCGTCTCCGTCCACACCCACGGCGCCGCCGCCACGGGCAGCGGCCACGCGCAGGTCGAGATCCTGATGCCGGCGCTGGTGGTGCCGATCGTGGTCCTGGTCTTCGTCGGTCTCTTCGTCGGCCTCGACCCGATGACCGTCCAGGACATCCACGAGCGGATGAACGAGGAGGGCCGCGGCGGCAAGGGGCCGCGTCAGGTGGCGCAGCCCGAACCCCGCGCCACCGGGGCCGGGCCGGGCGCCGTACGGTGACGGAGTGACGTCCCAGAACGAAGACCACCGCGAAGAGCCGCCCGCCAGAGGGCGGTTCGGCCCCGAGGCCACCATCGAGATCGACCCCCGGCAGGTGCGCGGCGCCCGCTGCGTCTACTCGCCGGAACACGACGGGGAGCCCGACCCCGGCGAGGTCGTGTGGACCTGGGTCCCGTACGAGGAGAACGACGGCCGGGGCAAGGACCGCCCCGTCCTGGTCGTGGCGCACGAGGACGGCCCCGGCCTGCTCGCGCTGCAGCTCACCTCCCGCCCGCGGGAGAACGACCACGAGTGGTTCTCCCTGGGGACGGGCCCCTGGGACCGGCAGGGGCGTGAGTCCTGGGTGGACCTGGACCGCGTGCTCCGCATCTACCCGCAGGGCATGCGTCGGGAGGCGTGCGCCCTGGACCGGGCCCGTTTCCAGGCGGTGGCCCACCGGCTCCAGCAGCTCCACGGCTGGCGCTGACGGCGGCGCCCGCCCGCGACCGGGCCGCCCCCCGGCACCACCCCGACCGGCCGCTCCTGGCCGCCGCCCCCACCACGGGGC
>NZ_JAAVJB010000055.1 GCF_012034385.1 Streptomyces spiramenti | reverse complement strand
GCGAACTGCGAAAACGCCGCATCCTCCCGGTCATCTCCCGCAAAGGCCAGGCAGACATCCACGGCCTGGGCAAGCTCCGCTACGTCGTCGAGCAGACCTTCGCCCTCCTCCACCACTTCAAACGCCTCGCAACCCGATGGGAACGCCGACTCGAACTCCACGACGCACTCGTCTCCCTCGCCTGCTCACTCATCTGCTTCAGACGCCTGAAGAAGGCCACACCATGATCGTGTTACGAGCTTGTAGGGAGGGATCGGCCTCAACGGCCGATTGGAAGACGCTGAACAGCAACCCGTGCAGGTTGGCGATGGTCTTCGGGGAGTACGGTCGGCGCGTGGTGCCGGGCGGATGCTGGGGGCCCGGTCGTCCGGCCTGAAGGTCGAGCACCCACCTGCTGATGTGATCGCGCGTGATTCTGTGCCCTCGGTCGGAGACTGACAGTTCGCCAAACCACGGGCTCAGGTGGTTGTCGATGAACCTGGTGTAGTTGGTTCTCGTGTGCTCGGATATGTCCGTCAGCAGCCCCACGTAAGCGTGCGCATAGAGCGCGAACTTCTCCGAGTCCGGCATCGGCGGCTCGCCCGGCTCGACGAAGCCCTCCCCCTTGACCCACCCCGGCGGCCATTGCTGTCCGTGACCGTTGACGAGGTTGCGGAACCGTTTCGCCTGATCCTCGTCGTCGAAGGTCTCGCGGCACCAGCTCCCTGTTCGGGTTCCGCCGGCCCGCCAGAGGACTGTGAACGAGGGGTCTCCGGACAGCCGGGCGTTGGTCTTGATGTAAGCCATGGGGGCAGCTTACGAGGGGTGCGGTGCGGCGTTGGTGCGGCGAACGCGGCGCTTCCGTCAGCGTGAAACCTGCGTTCTCGCAGGTCACGGGGGGTGTCGCTGTGTGGGGCGGGTGGGACTCGAACCCACGGCCGACGGATTATGAGTCCGTTGCTCTAACCAGCTGAGCTACCGCCCCATCAGCGGCGCGTCGCGCACATCAGTGCGCGTCGTCTGCCGCAGCATAGCCGCTCATACGATCTCCCGCCCGGGCCGGGGGTGCTCGCGCGGGCTCGTCGTCGAAGCCATGGGGACATCGGTTCCCGTCTGGCCGGCTGCTATGCGCCGGAAACGCCGAAGGGCCCCGGACGGGGCCCTTCGGGTGATGCTCCCCCGACTGGACTCGAACCAGTAACCTGCCGGTTAACAGCCGGCTGCTCTGCCAATTGAGCTACAGGGGACTGCTCCGCGTGGGTACCGCATCCCGTTGCCGGGGGCGCTCCCTCGCTGCGAGCAATACATTAGCGCATGACAGGGGGTGCTCTGAAATCGGTAATCGGGGTACCCGGACGGTAGGGCTCCGGGCCGGCCGGTCCGGAGCGACGACGAGTGCAGGGAAGAGGGGCGTTCCGATGCGGAAGCTCACGTTCATCACCGGTGCCGCAGTGGGGTTCGTGCTCGGCGCGCGGGCCGGCCGGGGGTGCTACGACCGGATCGCCGCGTCCGCCCGGCGCATCGCCGACAACCCCGCCGTCCGCAACAGCGTGGAGACCGCGGCGCACAACGGCCGTGAGGCCGCCGTGCGGGCGGGCCACGCGGTGGCCGACCGCGCCGGCGACCGGCTGCCCGGTTCCCTGAGCCAGAAGCTGCGCTCGGTCCAGGGCCGCCAGAACCCGCTGGACGACGACTGGGGCAGCGGCGCCGCCTGACGCGGTGTCGAACGACCGTCCTCCGCTCCTGGCCCCCCGGGCCCCGCGGCGTGGCGGTCCCGGCGGGGGTGGGACGGTCCTGTCCCGCCCCCGCCGCGCTGCCCGGCAGGGCCCGGTGGCGCGATCACGACTCTCCGCACGAGAAGGAGGCAGCCATGCCCGTTCGTTGGTTCTCCACGGTGGTCGACTGCCGTGACGTCGTGGCGCAGGCCCACTGGTGGGCGCAGGTGCTCGGCTGGCGCGTCGCCGAGGAGACGTCCGAGGGGGCTGTCGTCGCCCCGCCCGCCGACGAGGGCGCTGCGACGCGAACGGGGCCCGTGCTGGCCTTCGTGCCGGTCCCCGAGCGCAAGACCGTCAAGAACCGGCTGCACATGGACCTCGCCCCGCCCCCCCCGGCTCCGACCGGGCGGTCGAGGCGGAGCGCCTGCTCGGGCTCGGCGCCCGCCGCGTGGACGTGGGGGAGGCGCACCCGTCCTTCGACGTCTTCGCGGACCCCGAGGGCAACGAGTTCTGCCTACTCTCGGGCGACTACGGCTGAGCCGCCCCTTCTCCCCACCTCCGCGCCCCACCTCCGTGCCCGCGCTGTTCGCCGGCGGCGAACAACGTGCGGGGCGGTCGCGGACGTTCCACCGTGACCCCGGCGGGTAGAGGTGGTCGACGGCCCGCCGCCGGTGCACACCGGCCCCGCCCCTGCTTCTCGGCGGCCCCCGCCGCCGCGGTTCGCCCGCCCGGTGAGCCGCTCCCGACCGCACGACGAGAGGAACCCGATGTCGCTCCCCGCCACCGGCCGATCCTGGCACCTCGCCTCACGTCCGCACGGCACCCCCGTCCCGGAGAACTTCGCGCTGCGCGAGGAACCGGTCCGCGCGCCGGGCGAGGGCGAGGTGCTGGTGCGCAACACGCACCTCTCGGTCGATCCCTACATGCGCGGCCGGATGAACGACCAGAAGTCCTACGTGCCGCCGTTCGCCCTGGACCAGCCCATGGACGGCGCGGCGATCGGCGAGGTGGTCGCCTCCGAGGCCGAGGGGCTCGTCCCGGGAGACCTCGTGGTGCACAACCTCGGCTGGCGCGAGTACGCGACGCTGCCGGCCCGGTACTCCGGCCCGGTGCCGCGCGACACCTCGCGTCCGTCCGTCTACCTCGGTGTCCTCGGCATGCCCGGCTTCACCGCCTGGGTCGGGTTGCGGGAGATCGCGGGCCTTCGGGAGGGCGACGCCGTCTTCGTCTCCGGGGCCGCCGGCGCGGTCGGCAGCACGGCCGGCCAGCTCGCCCGGTTGATGGGCGCCTCCCGGGTGGTCGGCAGCGCGGGCTCGGCGGCGAAGGTCGAACTGCTGACCACGGAGTACGGCTTCGACGCGGCCTTCGACTACCGCGCGGCACCGGTGCGCGAGCAACTGCCCGAGGCGGCGCCCGACGGCATCGACGTCTACTTCGACAACGTCGGGGGCGACCACCTCGAAGCGGCTCTCACCGCGATGCGGACGCACGGCCGCATCGTGCTCTGCGGGATGATCGCCCAGTACAACGCGACCGAGCCGCCGCCCGGCCCCAACAACCTCGGTCTGATGGTCGGCAAGCGCCTCCGGGCGCAGGGCATGATCGTCACCGATCACGAGGCGTCGCGCCCCGAGTTCCAGAAGCAGGTCACCGCCTGGGTCGAGTCCGGCGAACTGCGTTACCGGGAGACCGTGGTGGAAGGGCTGGAGAACACCCCTGAGGCGCTGCTGGGCGTCCTGCGCGGCGACAACACCGGGAAGATGATCGTGCGGCTCTGACCGGCCGTACAGCGACGCGGGCCCGGGGTGCCTCCCCCTGCGGGGAGACACCCCGGGCCCGAACGTCTCGTCGCTCCGGCGCGGCTGCGCCGGGGCGCGGTCACTCGGTGTCGTCCCCGACCGGGAGGGTGCCGGCGGCTACGGCGAGCAGCGTGCGGATCTGCGTGGTGATGTCCATGCGGCTGCCGACCAGCGTCCCGTCGGTGAACCGACCGGACGCCTCCGAGGCGTTCTCCTCGGCGAACCGCAGCACGGGGGTGTGGAGGTGCCCGCCCGGCACCCCCGGCGCCACCCGGTCGCGCAGCAGCGTCGCCCGGTACGCGACCTCGTTGGAGAGGTAGTCGCCACCGCCCCCCGCGCGAGCGGCGGACCCGTCGGTCGGGCCGTCGGCACGGTGCACCGGCTCATCGGAGCCCGCGGGGAGCTCGGTCACCGCGGTGTTGCCGCGCACGGTGTGCGGCCCGGTCGTGGCAGCCGTCATCGCGGCGTGCGGCAACGTGCCGACGGTCCACGGCGGGTTGGGCACACCCTCGGCGCCCGGGACCGGCGGCACCGGTCCCGGCGCGGTCTCCTTGAGGTTGTCGGTGCCCTCGCCGCGCCAGCCGGCGTTGTGCCGTTCCACGTCGAACACGCCGGGGCGGCCCTGGCTGACCGTCATGAAGAGGTGGACCCGACGGGGCCCCGGCTCCAGGTAGGGCCGCAGCGCCTGCTCCACGACACCGTCGGTGAAGTCGCGCCAGCGCACCGGCAGCACCACGGCCTCGATGTGCGCCGAGCGCCCGCAGTCGGTGCGGACGACCGTGCCGTGAAGCGCGAGCGCGGCGGCGCCGGAAGGGTTGCCGCGGCGGACGTCCGTGTCCAGTCCGAACGGGTCGAAGCCTGTCACCACGACCCGCAGCCGGTCCGGCCCGGCCGGGAGGCCGTTGAGGCCGATCCCGCGCGACTCCCGGCCGAGGACACCCAGCAGCTCGCCGGTGTCCACGGGGAACCCGGGCCGCCAGCCGCGGACCGCGCGCGCCAGTTCCAGCCGCGCCCAGTAGAGGGGACGGTCGTCGCCGTCGCCCTCGCGGAGCCGGCGTATCGCCTCCCGCCACAGCGAGCGGCCGTGGCGGGCGACGACCGCGGTCGCCTCCGGCGCCGAACCGGCGTCGGCGAGCGCGGCGAGGAGCCGGGGCGCGGCGCCGGCGAGCCCGCCGTGCTGGATCAGTCGCTGGGGAACGGCGCCGGTAAGGCGGTCCTCCTCGATGGTGGGTTGCGCTGTCTGCGCTTCCGACGATGGTGCGGGCACGGCCCCTCCGGGCGTTTTACGGGAACAGGCGGAACAAGGCGGGGGGACGACCCATGGTTACCAAAATTCACCGCTCCGCCAGAAGGTCTGCCCGGTCTCGTTACGGCGACGGTTTCCCCCGGGCCCGGCGGCTCGTCCCGGTGTGTGCTCCTCATGCCGGATTCGCCCGACGGGGGGATAGTGGAATCAGACCACGTAAGAGGAGGAGTCTGGACATGAGTGTTATCGCGTGGATTGTGATTGGTCTGATAGCCGGTGCGATCGCCAAGGCGGTTCTGCCCGGCCGTGCCAACTTCGGCATCATCCTGACCGCTGTGCTCGGCATCGCGGGAGGTCTGCTCGGCGGCTGGCTCGGAGTGGTCATCTTCGGTGTCGGCGTGGCCGGCTTCTTCTCCCTCTCCACCTGGATCTGCGCCATCGTCGGATCGCTCATCCTGCTGGGGCTGTACGGGATGGTTACCGGTCGAACGGCGCACCACGGCGGCAGGCACCAGCACGCCTGACCCTGACCGCGGCACCCCGCCGCGGCAGTGGGTGCCGCACACCCCGGGACGCGCGACGCGCGCCCCGGGGCGGCTCTGTCCCGGCGGCGGCGTACGGGGCAGCCCCCGACAGGGCGTCGCGGGCGACGCGTTCCCGGGGGCGCGCGGGGGAGGCGACCGGCGGGCGTCAGTCCTCGCGGCTGACGGCGGTGTACGCCAGCTCGGCGAGAGCGGCCTGCCCCTCACGGCTGGGGTGGAACCAGTCCCACTCGCTGAGGTCCTCCAGCCGGAAGGTGTAGTCGGCGACCGCGCCCCCGTCGAACCGGCAGAGGACGTCCTCGGCGCACACCTCGGCCAGCGCCTCGTTGTAGTCGTCCACCCGCTCCGCGACGGTGGCCCGACGCTCCTGCGTCTCTTCGTCGTCCGTGGCCGCGTCGCGCAGCATCGACTGGCAGATCCCGAACTGCCACGCCATCCGCGCGCGGTCCTCCTCGCGCCCGGTGCGCCACAGCTGCATCAGGTCCGGGACACTGGCCACGAAGATCTGCGCCTGCGGCGCCTCCTCCCGGATGACCTCCACGGTGCGGGTGAACGCGGCGCGGAACTCGTCCGTCTCGGTCATCCGCTCCGGGGTCCGGGTGCAGGCGTCGTTGGCGCCGGCCAGGACGGTCACGAGCTCGGGGTCGTTGGCGGCGGCGAGCCGGGCCTGGTCGGGCAGGTCGGCCATCATCGCGCCGGCGACCGCCTCGTTCCAGGTCTCCGCGGCACCGAGTCGGCTCGCGAGGCTGTCGACGTCCGGCTCGGTGCCGGTCGCCCAGGAGACCTCCGGGCAGTCCGCGAGCAGCTCGCAGGTGTCGAAGCCGGTGGTGATGGAGTCCCCGATGGCGGCGACCGTCGTCGGCTCGGGGTTCCAGCGCGGACCCGCCGACTCCTCGGGCCGGGAGTCCTCCTCGGCCTCCCCCCGGGTCGCGGACGGCTCCGGCGAGGAGGAGCACGCGGCCAGCGTCGCAGCGGCGAGCACCGCTGCGAGCGCGGGTCGGATCGGATGGGTGGGACGACTGACCGGCATGCGGCTCCCTGCTCCGGACGGGTTGACCTGGGTGTCGCCGCGGGACCGGCACCCCTGGCCGCACGGTAACTTGGGACCCGGTCCTGCCTGCGGGAGGGCCGGGTCCGCATCACCAGCGTAAGAGATCCGACCGCCGTCACACGCTTCTCCTTTTACCGAGACGTGGCTGTCCGTGGTGTTTACTGTTCGCTGAGTGACGATGCGCGGGCGTGGGCGACCCCGCGCCGGCTCGGGCTCGGCCGCCGGCCGGGCCCCGGCAGGAAAGGGCAGGAGGTCAGATGACCACGCGAGGTGTCCTGTACGTGCACTCCGCGCCGCGTGCGCTGTGCCCGCACATCGAGTGGGCCGTGGCCGGGGTGCTCGGCACCCGTGTCGGCCTCGACTGGACGAGACAGCCGGTCTCCCCGGGTACCTGGCGTGCCGAGCTGTCCTGGCAGGGGGCGGTGGGGACGGCCTCCCAGTTCGCGTCCGCGCTGCGCGGCTGGCAGCTGCTCCGGTTCGAGGTCACCTCCGAGCCGTGCGCCACCGCGGAGGGGGAGCGCTACAGCTGCACCCCGGGCCTCGGCATCTACCACGCCGTCACCGGCATCCACGGCGACATCATGATTCCCGAGGACCGGCTGCGGGCCGCCACCGCGCGCGCCGCGCTGGGGGAGAGCGACCTGGAGGCCGAGATCACACGGCTCCTCGGCAAGCCGTGGGACGACGAGCTGGAGCCGTTCCGCCACGCCGGGGAGGGCGCCCCTGTCCGCTGGCTCCACCAGGTGGTCTGAGGCCGGGGCCCGAGACCGGCGCCGGGACGGGAGCCCCGGCGGGTCGAACAACGGCTGTGGGGGCGGAACCCGGGAGGGTTCCGGCCCCACAGCCGTGATGGCGGCGCCGACGGGGTGCGCCCCGCCCGACGGATGGGTCGGGCGCGGCGTCGGACGCGGTGTCAGACGGTACGGAAGGCCAGCACCACGTTGTGCCCGCCGAAGCCGAACGAGTTGTTCAGCGCCGTCAGTGAGCCCTCGGCGGGCAGCGCGCGCGGCTCGTCGCGCACGACGTCCGCGTCCACCTCGGGGTCGAGCTCGTCGACGTTGAGGGTGGGCGGGGCCGTGCGGTGGTGCAGCGCCAGGACGGTGGCCACCGTCTCGATGCCGCCCGCGCCGCCCAGGAGGTGACCCGTCATCGACTTCGTGGCGGAGACCGCGACGTGGTCGACGTGGTCGCCCAGCACCTTGCGGAGGGCTTTGACCTCGGCGACGTCGCCCTGCGGGGTGGACGTGGCGTGCGCGTTGAGGTGCACGATCTCGGCGAGGTCGATGTCGGTGGCGTCCAGCAGGTTCTGCAGGGCGGCCGAGATGCCGCGGCCGGTGGGCTCGGGCTGCGCGATGTGGTGGCTGTCCGCGGAGAGGCCCTGGCCCAGCAGCTCGCAGTAGACGCGGGCGCCGCGGCGCTCCGCGTGCTCGGCCGACTCCAGGACCACCACGCCGGCGCCCTCACCGAGCACGAAGCCGGAACGGCCGGTGTCGTAGGGGCGGGACGCGCCTTGGGGGTTCTCGTTGTCCTTGGACATCGCCATCATGTTGGCGAACGCCGCGATGGGCAGCGGGTGCACGCACGCCTCGGTACCGCCGGTGACCACGATGTCCGCGCGACCGGTGCGGATCATCTCCGCCGCGTAGCCGATGGCCTCGGCGCCGGAGGCACAGGCGGAGACGGGGGTGTGCACCCCGGCCCGTGCACCGACCTCCAGACCGACGTTGGCCGCCGGGCTGTTGGGCATGAGCATCGGGACGGTGTGCGGCGAGACCCGCCGCGCGCCCTTCTCCAGCAGCACGTCGTACTGGTCCAGCAGGGTCGTCACGCCACCGATGCCGGAGGCGATGACCGTACCCAGCCGGTCGGGGTCCACGATGCCCCCGGCCTCACCGGCGGGACCGGTGAGGCCGGCGTCCGCCCAAGCCTCGCGGGCTGCGATCAGCGCGAACTGCGCCGACCGGTCCAGCCGCCTGGCGAGCGGCCGGGGCAGCACCTCGCCCGGCTCGACCGCGATGGACGCGGCGATCCGTACGGGCAGCTCGGCGGCCCATTCCTGCTCCAGGGGGCGCACACCCGACCGCCCAGCCATCAGGCCGTCCCAGGTCGATGCGCTGTCGCCGCCCAGGGGCGTGGTGGCGCCGATACCGGTGACGACCACCGTTCGATTGGTCGCGTTCACGGGATTGTCTGCTCCGCATGTCGAGGTTGGTGGAACTCCGCCACCCCGAGAGGGGTGGCGGCAGGCACGTGACACGGGCGGCCGGGAGCCGTCCGCAGCGGACCGGGTGGGGTCAGCTCTGGTGCTCCAGGATGTAGTTGGTGGCGTCGCCGACGGTCTTCAGACCCTTGACGTCGTCGTCCGGGATCTTGACGTCGAAGCGCTCCTCGGCGGCGACGACGACCTCGACCATGGACAGCGAGTCGACGTCCAGGTCGTCGGTGAACGACTTGTCCTCGGCGACGTCCTCGGTCGGGATCCCGGCGATCTCGTTCACGATCTCGGCGAGACCGGTGATGATCTCTTCCTTCGTGGCAGCCATGTGCGCCGCTCCTTTGAATCTCTGTGTGCCGCGGCGAACCGCGTGGGTGTGATGTGACGGGCCGGCGGGACGCCGATCCGTCGGGGGATATGTCCTAGGGGAGGGTAACGACTGTCGCCGCGTACACGAGACCCGCCCCGAAGCCGATGAGCAGCGCGGTGTCGCCGCTCTTGGCCTGACCGGTGGCGAGCATCCGCTCCATCGCCAGGGGGATGGAGGCGGCGGAGGTGTTACCCGTGGTCTCCACGTCCCTGGCGATCGCCACGTGGTCGGGGAGTTTGAGGGTCTTGGCCAGCGAGTCGATGATCCGCATGTTGGCCTGGTGCGGGATGAAGACGTCGAGCTGCTCGGGGGAGACTCCCGCAGCGTCCAGCGCCTCGGCGGCGACCTTCGCCATCTCGAACACCGCCCAGCGGAAGACCGTCTGGCCCTCCTGCCGGAGCGCCGGGAAGCGGGCGACCTCACCGTCGCGGTAAGCGGTCCACGGGGTGGTCTGCTCGATCACGTCGGCCTTGTCGCCCTCCGACCCCCACACCGTGGGGCCCATGGCCGGCACGTCGGAGGGACCGATGACCACGGCGCCGGCGCCGTCACCGAAGAGGAAGGCCGTGGAGCGGTCCTCCCGGTCGGTGAGCTCCGAGAGCCGCTCGACACCGATGACGACGACGTACTCCGCGCTGCCCTCGACCACCATGCCCTTCGCGACGGCCAGGCCGTAGCCGAAGCCGGCGCACGCGGCGGAGATGTCGAACGCGGCGGCCTTGCCGGTCCCCAGCCGGTGGGCGATCTCGGTCGCCACCGAGGGGGTCTGCATGAAGTGCGAGACCGTGGCGACGACCACCGCGCCGACCTGCTCCGGGCCGATCCCGGCGTCCGCGAGGGCCTTGCCGGCCGCGGCCAGGGACATCTCGGCCACCGTCTCGTCGTCGTTGGCCCAGTGGCGGGTCACGATGCCGGAGCGGGAGCGGATCCACTCGTCCGAGGAGTCGATGTGCTTCAGGATCTCCTCGTTGGGCACGACCCGCTGCGGGCGGTAGCCGCCGGTGCCGAGAATGCGCGCGAAGGGCGCACCCTTGCTCGACCTGAGAGACGCTGCCATCGTCTGAGGGCTCCTGTTCGGCTTAGTGCTCGCCCGCGGAGTACTCCGCGACGAGTTCACGGGCTGCGGAGAGTTCGTCGGGTGTCTTGACCGCCAGGTTCCGCACACCCGGGAGCGCACGCTTGGAGAGCCCCGCGAGTGTGCCGCCGGGGCAGACCTCGACGAGCGCGGTGACGCCCTCGGCCCGGAAGGTCTCCATGCACAGGTCCCAGCGGACCGGGTTCGACACCTGGGCGACGAGGCGGGAGAGCACGTCCTTGCCCTCGACCACCACCGCGCCGTCCGCGTTCGAGACGTACCGCACCACCGGGTCGCCCGGGGTCAGGCCGAGCGCGGCCTCCTCCATGGCGGACACCGCCGGCGCCATGTGCGCGGTGTGGAACGCGCCGGCGACCTTGAGCGGCATGACGCGGGCCTTCTCGGGCTTGTCCGCGGCGAGGGCGGCCAACTGCTCGGTGGTGCCGGCCGCGACGACCTGCCCGGCGCCGTTGACGTTTGCCGGGGTGAGACCCAGCTCGGCGAGCTTCGCCGCGACCTGCTCCGGGTCGCCGCCCAGCACGGCGGACATGCCCGTGTCGGTGACGGTGGCGGCCTCCGCCATCGCCAGACCACGACGGCGAACCAGGACCATCGCCTCCTCGGGCGACAGCACCCCGGCGAACACGGCGGCGGCCAGTTCGCCGACGCTGTGGCCGGCGACCACCGCGGGGGCCGGGCCGGCGGCCGGCAGCCCGCCGAGCACGGCCTCGGCCGACAGCAGCGACGCCGCCACCAGCAGCGGCTGGGCCACCGCGGTGTCACGGATCGCGTCGGCGTCGGCCTCGGTGCCGTAGTGCACCAGGTCGAGGTCGATCGCGTCGGACCACCCGCGCAGCCGGTCGGCGGCGCCGGGCAGTTCGAGCCAGGGGGTCAGGAAGCCAGGCGTCTGGGCGCCTTGGCCGGGAGCGACGAGAACGAGCACCCTCACACTCTCTCGCGGTCGCGGTGCCCGACGCGGGTGGGGACCGTCACCAAGAACCTCGGGGCAAATTGTCACCCTCCGACAAAAGACGTGCTCAGCGCGAGGTCCCCGCCTCGCCCGCGCTGAGCCGTCCCAGCATGAGGGCGACACGAAGCGTGAAGGCGGAGCGAACATCGGACGGCGACCAGCCGGTGACGTCCGTCACCCGTCGAAGCCGGTACCGGACGGTGTTGGGGTGCACGAACAACATTCGCGCGGCACCCTCCAGGCTGTTGGCCTGTTCCAGATAGACGCTGAGTGTCTCCAGCAGCGCCGACCCGGCCCGCTCCAGCGGTCTGTAGATCTCCTCCACCAGCAGACCCCTGGCGGTGGCGTCCCCCGCCATGGCCCGCTCCGGCAGCAGGTCGTCCGCCGCCACCGGCCGCGGCGCGTCCGGCCACGCCGCGCAGGCGCGGAGTCCGGCGGTCGCCGCCTGCGCGGATCGGGTCGCCGCCTGGAGGTCCTCCACCAGGGGCCCCGCCACCACGGGACCGGCCGCGAACGGGGCGATCAGCGACTTCGCCGCCCGCAGCGGATCGTCCGTGCCCCCGACGATCACCACCAGTCGCTTGCCCAGCACCCCCGTCAGGACCTGCATCTTCGCGTACCGGGCGGCACGGCGGATCGCCTCCACCGTCAGTTCGTTGTCCGCGTCGGGCGCCGACCCCACCACCACCGTCACCCGCTCCGGGGAGTCCCAGCCCAGCGCCGCGGCCCGCGAGACGTCACCCTCGTCGGCCTCACCCGAGACCACGGCGTTGACCACCAGCGACTCCAGCCGCGCGTCCCACGCGCCGCGGGCCTCCGCGGCCTGCGCGTACACCTGAGCGGTGGCGAACGCGATCTCCCGGGCGTAGACGAGCAGGGCGCCGCGCAGGGCGTCCTCACCGCCGGGGGCCGCGATCTCGTCGACCGCGGTCTCCACCACCTCGATGGTGGTGCGCACCATCTCCACCGTCTGCCGCAGCGTCACCGCCCGCGTCAGCTCGCGCGGCGCGGTGCCGAAGACGTCGGTGGAGATGGCCTGCGGCGCCCCCGGGTGGCGGAACCACTCGGTGAAGGCGGCGATCCCCGCCTGGGCCACCAGGCCGATCCACGACCGGTTCTCCGGTGGCATCACGCGGTACCAGGACAGGTTCTCGTCCATCCGCGCGATGGCGGCGGCGGCGAGCTTGCCCGCCGAGCGCTCCAGGTTCCGGACGGTCGCGGCGTGCACGGGCCCGACGGGGCCCCGGGCCCCGGGCACGTTCCCCGCCGCGCGGCTCACCCGCGGCGCGCGCGGATCGGCCGTGGCGTTGTTCTCCTGCTCAGGTGTGTCGGACACGGTCCCAGCCTGCCTCATCGGCGCCGCCGGGCAATCCCCAGGGGTCGGCCCCGGCCACGGCGGCGCCCACCCCGGCGCGGAGCCCCGCCGGTGCGGACCGGGCGCACGCGGCGCCCACCCCGGGGCGCCGATACGCTGGGCGCATGGACGTGCACCGGGGCACCGGGGTCGATGTCAGGCGGGCCGCCGACCGGTACCGGGGCGGCGACGAGGCGGCCGGTGTCCGGACCCGGCACGCGTTCTCGTTCTCCGGCTTCTACGACCCGGACAACCTCCGCTTCGGCCCGTTGACCGCCTGCAACGAGGAGCTGCTCGCACCCGGCGCGGGATACGCGGAGCACACCCACCGCGACCTGGAGATCGTGACCTGGGTCGTCGAGGGGGAGCTGACCCATCGGGACAGCGCGGGGAACGCCACGGTGGTGCGCCCCGGAGACCTCCAGCGGCTCACCACCGGCGACGCGGCCCGCCACGTGGAACGCAACGACGGTGCGGTCCCGCTCCGCTTCCTCCAGATGTGGCTGGTGCCCGACACCCCCGGCGGGGGCACCGAGTACGCGGTGGAACGCGGGCTGGCGCCCGGCGTCGGCCACCGGCTCCCGCGCACCGACGCGACGTTCCTGGTGGCGCGGCCGGCGCCGGGGGAGGCGGTGGCGATGCCGCGGACGCCGCTGGCGCACCTGCAGGTGGTGCGGGGAGAGGCGCTGCTCGGCACCGCCCGGCTCGCCCCCGGCGACGAGGCGCGGATCTCCGCTCCCGCGGGGCAGCGGCCCGACCTCGTCGGCGGGGCCACCGGCACCGAGCTGCTGTTGTGGGGGCTGCACCCGCCCGCCGCTCGGCCGCGCGGGGGATGACGGCCCGTGAGGACACCCCGCGCCCGCGACGACACTCCGCGACGGCCGGGGCGAGCGGGGCGACGAGGCGGGCGGTTCTGCGCCGCCGGCCGACGCGGGGGAGGGGAACCCCGCTCCGTGCGGCGGCGTCGGAGTCGTGGGACCGACGGCGTGCGCCGTCGGCCGGCGGGAGGGGCTGCCCATGCGGGGGAACACGGCGACGAGGAGCGGTACCGGCGGACGCGGCGGCGGGGGCGGCCCCCGGGCGCGCTGCGCACGGACCGGGCGCCGGCGGCTCACCGCAGCGCTGACCACGGTCGTACTGCTCGCCCTCACCCAGCTCACGGCACTGGCCTGGCCCGCTCACGCCTGTGGGTGCGGAGCCATGGTCACCGCCGACGGCAGCGAGCTGCTGGTGACCGAGGAGACCTCGGTGGTGGTGTGGGACGGGGACGGCACCCAGCAGATCGTGATGCGGCTGACCGTGGACGGCGACGCCGCGGCGGCGGCCTGGGTCATGCCGGTGCCGGGCCGGGCGGAGGTGACCCTGGCCGAGCCGGAGCTCTTCACCGAACTGGACGCCGTCGTCGCGCCGGAGCGACGGGTCGACCGCTACTTCTGGCCACGTCCCGGCGACTGGCCGCGGGCGGAGCAGGACACCGCGGGGTCCTCCGAGGGGTCCGCCCCACCGGTGGAGGTGGTGAGCCAGGACCGGCTGGGGCCGTTCGACGTGTCACGGCTGGCGGCCGGCGACCCGGCGGCGCTGGCGCGCTGGCTGGAGAACCACGGGTTCGCACTCTCCGGCAGCCTCGCCGGGGCGCTGGAGCCCTACGTCGCCGCGGGGTGGGAGTACGTCGCGGTCCGCCTCGCCCCCGAGGGCGAGGCGGGCGGGCGCGGGCCGGTGCTGTCCGGACCGCTGGAGCCACTGCGGCTGACCTTCGCCACCGAGCGCCCGGTCTACCCGATGCGGCTGTCGCGGCTGGCGGACACCCAGCAGTTCCTGCGGCTCTTCGTCCTCGCGGACCACCGGACCACCACCGAGGGCACCATCGGCGGCGACCCGGTCGACGTCGTCTTCGCGGGCAGGCTCACCCCGGACGAACTGCCGCGCGGCGCGCTCCGGCAGCTCGTCGGGGAGGGGCGCTTCCTGACCCTGCTCCACCAGGACTTCCCCGACCCCGGCCGGATCGACGGCGACCACCACCTGGTCAAGGCCGGGAGCGACGAGGAGTTCCGCCGGGTCGAGTCACGCGAGGAGCTGCTGACCTGGGGGCCGGTCCCTGCCTGGCAGCCGGTGGTCGGGGCGCCCGTGGCGCTCGCCGTCGTGGCGGCCTTCGCGGTCGCCCGGGTGCGCCGCCGACGGTCGGAGACGCGCCCGGGTGCCGCGACCGGCGCGCAGGGCGAGCCGGGGTGAGCCGACCCGCGGCCGGTGGGCGGCCGGCTCAGCCGCGCGCGCGGGCAAGCTCCGCGAGTACCGAGTCGGTGAACGCCGGCCACGCCTCGGCCGCCCACGGGCCGAAGGCCCGGTCGGTCAGGGCCACGCACGCCGCGCCCGCCTCGGGGTCCACCCAGAGGAAGGTGCCGGACTGCCCGAAGTGACCGAACGTCCGCGTCGAGGACCGCTCGCCGGTCCAGTGCGGTGCCTTGCCGCCGCGGATCTCGAACCCGAGGCCCCAGTCGTTCGGCTTCTGGTGGCCGAACCCCGGCAGCACGCCGGAGAGACCGGGGAAGTGCACACCGGTCGCGTCGGTCAGGGTCCGGGCCGACAGGAGTCGCGGCGCCTGGAGCTCGGCGGCGAACTGCCTCAGGTCGGCCAGGGTGGAGACCGCGTCGCGGGCCGGCGAGCCGTCCAGCGTGGTGGCGGTCATCCCCAGGGGGTCCAGCACACCCTCACGCAGGTAGTCGGCGAACGGGATGCCGGTGGCCGCCGCCAGGTGGTCGCCGAGCCGCTCGAACCCCGCGTTGGAGTAGAGGCGGCGTTCCCCGGGCGGGGACGTGACCCGGTCCTCGTCGAAGGCGAGACCTGAGGTGTGGGCCAGCAGGTGCCGGAAGGTCGACCCCTCCGGCCCGGCCGGCTCGTCCAGTTCGACCGCGCCCTCCTCGACCGCCAGCAGCGCGGCGTAGGCGGCGAGCGGCTTGGTGACCGAGGCGAGCGGGAAGCGGTGGTCGTCGGGACCGTGCGTCCCGGCGACGGAACCGTCGGCGAGGACCACGGCGGCAGCCGCCGTGGGAACGGGCCACTGTTCGATGAGCGCCAGAGACTGCATGTGCATGCCCCCGACCCTATGCGCTCCCGCCGCTGCCCCCACGGGCCGGTGGCACCGGGCGCCGCCGACGCCCGGCGGCGGCGGTCCTCTCCCGCGCCGGGGCGGGGGCTCCGTGGCCGGGCCATGACATCGAGGGTGGCCCGTCGCGCGCCGGTGGAATAGCATCCACGCCAGGCGTGACCGTGCGGTTCCGTCGACACGGTGGTCTGCTGGGGGCTGGAAGATGATGTGTTCGCAGTGCCAGATCGGCCGGCCCTGGGACGCCAAGGGGCGCTGCCGGCCCTGCTCGATCGGCAACGTGAACCTCGGGGCGCCCGTCCCCGCCGGCCCGGGCGCCGCCGCCCAGCCCGCGCCGCCGCCCGCGAACCTCTCCATGACCCCCGCGCCGGAGGCGCCGGCCGTCCCGGTCGCCGCGCCGAAGGCACCGGTGGCGTGCAGCCAGTGCTGGATCGGGGTGGCCTGGGACGACGAGGGGCGCTGCCGGCCCTGCTCCGACGGCAGGGTGCGGTTGGCGCCCGCCGCGCTCCGCAAGGAACTCACCGCGTCGACCGAGGAGGAGGCGCCGCCCGCGCGCTCGGCGCTCTCCCGTGCGCGGCGCTGGTTCGGCGAGCGCCGGGGCGGCGACACCGCATCCGCTGACGACTCCGGGGAGTGAGTGAGCGCGCTGCCCCGGCGGGAGGCCCGCACGGCCGGAGCCCCGGTTCGGACCGCCGGCGCCCGTCCCCGCCGCCCGGTGGCGCCGCGCCCCGTGGCCGCCGACCACCGTGGGTCCTGCGGCGTCCGGCGCGCTCGGGCGTCACAGTTGTGAGAGCAGCTCCCGCTTCTTGGCGGTGAACTCGTCGTCGGTCAGCAGCCCCGCACCGTGCAGCTCCCCCAGGTGCCGGATGCGCTCGGCGATGTCGGCCGGGTCGCCCCGCTGCTCCCGCGCGGGTTCCGGCACGCCCCCGAACTCCGGCTCGGCCTCCTGGACCGCCTCCAACACGCTCGCCGCCAGCGGCAGCGACTCGTGGACGAGGCCGTACCCCAGGGCGAAGACCACGGCGGCGGGGTCCTGGTCGGCGGGTGGCGGTGCCGGGTCGGTCACCGCGAGCCCGTCGGCACCGCGCCGCACGAGCCGCAGACAGCCGCCGGAGCCCTCCGGCGAGCGCCAGTCGACCCCCGCCAGCTCGCTGACCTGGAAGGTCTGGTCACCGGCCTTCCACTTGGCGGAGGTCGCCCCGGTCCAGAACCAGCGGAACGAGACGGCCTTGCCGTCGAACGCGACCTTGCCGTCGTAGGCCTTGAACGACAGCGGTGTCGCCGGTGCTGCGACCAGGAAGCGGTCCGCCGGCTCGGCGGCGTCCGGCCGGAGCGCCTCGCGCAACCGGACTGCCGCCTCCTCCGCCTCCTGCCGCCGCTCCTCCGGGAGCACCAGCCGGTAGGGGTTGGTGGCGGCACGCAGCTGCCCACCCGCGGCCTCGACCAGCGGGTCCGCGCCGTCCCGCGGCGTGGCGAACACTTCGACCGTGCCCCGTTTCGACCCCGGGGCGACCTCGACCGCACTCAGTGCCGCGTACGGGACGCGGCGCTCTCCCAGCACGTGGAAGAGCTTCGGTGTGCGGATCCCCCGTTCGAAACGGATGAGCATCGAGTCGGTGTCGAACTCCCATGAGGAGTGGATTCCGGCCAGCACATCACCCATACGGGTCATCGTAATCGGGGAAGCGCCCTTACTGGCTACCCTCTGCGCGCGACGGGTGGCCGATTCACGCCATTACGCAGCTCAGCGCGGGTGTGCGACTGTCTACTCGTCCGTAGGCCGTCGGGGTGACGCGGCGGTCGGCGACCTCGGTGGCGCGGGTCGGACGGCGGCTGGCGCGCACGGGCCCCGTCACGTCGGGAGCCCCCTCGGCACGCAGTACGGGCCCTCCCCGCCGCGCGCGGCACGGTCCACCAGCCCAGCGCCGATCCGCCCGAACGCGGTCAGGCTGTCCGTCCCGGGGAGGAAGTACCCCCCGTGCCCGGGAACGTCCTCGCCCGCCACGGGCAGCGCGCCGAAGGCCGGGTCGGCGGGATCCGGACCGTGGCCCAGCGGCCCGACGGCGAGGTGTGGCACGTCCCTGATCCAGTCGGCGGGGGAACGCGCGGCCCAGATGCGCGCCCGGGTGCCCAGCTCTCCGGCGTGCGCGGCCCGCATCCCCGGGCTCCCCGCGACGGCGATGTCCGTCACCCGCTTCGGCAGGTCGGACGCGGCCAGCCCGCAGACCACCGACCCGTACGAATGGCAGAACAGCGCGACGGTCGCGTCCCCGGGGAGCGCCGCGACCGTCGCCGTGAGCCGGCGGGCGCCCTCCTCGGCCGGGCCGGCCGTCGCGGCGGAGACCTTCACCCCGCGCGGCGCGGTGTAGTCCGCCCAGGCGATGACGGCGGTGCGGCGGCCGGGGTCGGCCTCGCGCTGCTGCGCGTACAGCGCGTGCGCCATGCCGACCGGCGCGCGGTACCGGAGCCGCGTGCGTTCGAAGGTGAGCAGGTCGGTGTCGACGCCGGGTACGACGACCGAGACGCGCTCCGCCTCGTCCAGGTCGCCGACGACCTCCGCCACCCGGCCGCTCCCGGTGGGGTCGAAAGCGAGGATCTGCCGCCCCTCGGCGAGGAGCGAGGAGAGGCGGTGCGCCCGCCGTGACGACTCGTGGCGGCCGACCGGGGACAGCCGTCGGTCCTGGCTGCGGGTCTGCTCCCGCTCCCGGGCCGCCGCGAGGGCGTGGCGGTTGGCCGCGTACCGGACCTCGGCCGGCGCGCCGCCGAGGTTGCCGACGACGAGCGGGTGGCGCTCCGCCAGCAGGAACTGCTTGCGGTGGCCGAGGGAGGCGAAGAAGTCGGCGACGACCTCCGGCCCGGACAGCGGGTCGGGCAGGTCGGTACCGGTGATGGTGTCCTGGCGCCAGGCCTGCAACTGGCCTGCTTGGCCGCCGGGTTCGAGTGTCTCGTTGCGGTGGAGCCACCCGGAGGTGAGCAGCACGGCGAGCACCACCGCCAGGCTCGTCAGGACGCGCCGGACGGTGGTCGCCGAGCGTACGGACCGCAGGTGCTCCACCGGTCAGCATCCTAGGAGGGCGACCGGGGTGTCCCGCCACGGCCCGAAGGCCCCGACCTGGGGCTTTCAGTGTGTCCTCCGCCACAACGGGCACCGGAGTGGACGCCGGGCGCACGCTGCGGGGAGCGCGTCGACAGCTGGCGCGCCACCGGTCCCGCACTGCTGCCGTACACCCGCGCCGACCCCGACGGCGCCTGTTCCCGGGCGGCCCCCCCCACCCGACCGCCCGCCCCGCGCAGCCGCGGCCGGGACCGGGGAGTGTCACCCCCGGGAAACGCCGGACGCCCGGGAGCCGTGGGGCTCCCGGGCGTCCTCGCCGGCCGCATGGGCCGAAGGTGTCACGTGGCGCGTCAGGCGTCGCCGCCCGCGGCGCCGGGGTCGGCCGCCGCCACGTCCCGCAGCTGGTAGCGGTCGATGGCCTGCTTCAGCGCCGACCGGTCGACCTTGCCCTCACGGGCGAGCTCGGTGAGCACGCCGAGCACGATCGACTCCGCGTCGATGTTGAAGTGGCGCCGCGCCGCGCCGCGGGTGTCGGCGAAGCCGAACCCGTCGGCGCCCAGCGACTGGTAGGTGCCCGGCACCCAGCGCGCGATCTGGTCCGGAACGGCACGCATCCAGTCCGAGACGGCCACGAACGGACCCTCGGCACCCTTGAGCTTGCGGGTGACGAACGGGACCTGCTGCTCCTCCTCGGGGTGGAGGAGGTTGTGCCGCTCCACCTCGACGGCGTCGCGCCGCAGCTCGTTCCAGGAGGTCGCGGACCAGACGTCGGCCCGCACGTTCCACTCCTCGGCGAGGATGCGCTGCGCCTCGACCGCCCACGGGACGGCTACACCGGAGGCCAGGATCTGCGCCGGGATCTCCCCGCCCTGCCCGGGGGCGAAGCGGTGGATGCCCTTGAGGATGCCCTCGACGTCGGCGTCCTCCGGCTCGGCCGGGTGCTTGATCGGCTCGTTGTAGACCGTGAGGTAGTAGAAGACGTCCTCGGCGTTCTCGCCGTACATCCGCCGCAGACCGTCGCGGACGATGTGGGCGATCTCGAAGCCGAACGCCGGGTCGTACGCCACACACGCCGGGTTGGTGGAGGCCAGCAGGTGCGAGTGGCCGTCGGCGTGCTGGAGCCCCTCACCGGTGAGGGTGGTCCGGCCGGCGGTCGCGCCGAGGACGAAGCCCCGAGCGAGCTGGTCGGCCATCTGCCAGAACTGGTCACCGGTCCGCTGGAACCCGAACATCGAGTAGAAGACGTAGATCGGGATCAGGTGCTCGCCGTGCGTGGCGTAGGACGAGCCGGCGGCGATCAGGGAGGCGGTGCACCCCGCCTCGCTGATGCCGTCGTGCAGCATCTGCCCGGTCGGCGACTCCTTGTAGGAGAGCAGCAGCTCCCGGTCGACCGACTCGTAGGTCTGGCCCAGCGGGTTGTAGATCTTCGCCGAGGGGAAGAACGCGTCCATGCCGAAGGTCCGGTACTCGTCCGGTGCGATCGGCACGAAGCGGTTGCCGATCTCCTTGTCCCGCATGAGGTCCTTCAGTACCCGCACGAACGCCATGGTGGTGGCGATCTCCTGCGAGCCGGAGCCCTTCCGGGCCGTGGCGTAGGCCTTGTCGCCGGGCAGCGCCAGCGGCTTGGAGCGGTCCACCCGCGTCGGTACGTACCCGCCCAGCGCCCGGCGCCGGTCGTGCATGTACTGGATCTCCTCGGAGTCCCGGCCCGGGTGGTAGTACGGCGCGACGCCGTCCTCCAGGTCCTTGTCCGGGACGGGGATGTGGAGGCGGTCGCGGAAGCGCTTGAGGTCCTCGACCGTCAGCTTCTTCATCTGGTGGGTCGCGTTGCGGCCCTCGAAGTTGGGACCCAGCGTCCAGCCCTTGACGGTCTGCGCCAGGATCACCGTGGGCTGGCCCTTGTGGGTCTTCGCGGCCTGGTAGGCGGCGAAGACCTTGCGGTGGTCGTGACCGCCGCGGCCCAGGTGGAGGATCTCCTCGTCCGACATCTTCTCGACCATGGCGCGCAGCCGCTGGTCGTCACCGAAGAAGTGGTCGCGGATGTAGCCGCCGGTCTCGGTGGCGTAGGTCTGGAACTGGCCGTCGGGCGTGGTGTTGAGCTTGTTGATCAGCACCCCGTCGCGGTCCTGGGCGAGCAGCGGGTCCCAGGAGCGGTCCCACACCAGCTTGACGACGTTCCAGCCGGCGCCGCGGAAGACGGACTCCAGCTCCTGGATGACCTTGCCGTTGCCGCGGACCGGACCGTCCAGACGCTGGAGGTTGCAGTTGACCACGAAGGTCAGGTTGTCCAGGCCCTCGCGCGCGGCGAGCGTCAGCTGGCCCAGCGACTCCGGCTCGTCCATCTCGCCGTCGCCGAGGAAGGCCCAGACGTGCGACTTCGAGGTGTCGGCGATGCCGCGGGCCTGGATGTAGCGGTTCATCCGCGCCTGGTAGATCGCGCCGAGGGGGCCGAGACCCATCGAGACGGTCGGGAACTCCCAGAACTCCGGCATCAGCCGCGGGTGCGGGTAGCTGGAGAGGCCGTCGGGGGCCTTCGACTTCTCCTGGCGGAAGGCGTCGAGGTGGGTCTCGTTGAACCGGTCCAGCAGGAAGCCGCGGGCGTAGATGCCGGGGGAGGCGTGCCCCTGGAAGAAGATCTGGTCGCCGCCGTCGCCCTCGTCCTTGCCACGGAAGAAGTGGTTGAAGCCCACGTCGTAGAGGGAGGCCGACGAGGCGAAGGTGGCGATGTGGCCGCCGACGCCGATGCCGGGGCGCTGTGCGCGCGAGACCATGACGGCCGCGTTCCAACGCGTCGCGTTCAGGACCTTGCGCTCGATCTCCTCGTCACCGGGGAAGAACGGCTCGTCCTTGGTCGCGATCGTGTTGACGTAGTCGGTGGAGTTCATCTCCGGGACCGCCACGCGCTGGGCGCGGGCCCTTTCGATCAGCCGCAGCATCAGGTAGCGGGCGCGCTCCCGGCCGCGTTCGTCCACCGCGGCGTCGAGGGAGTCCAGCCACTCCTGCGTTTCCTCGGGGTCAAAATCCGGGACCTGGCTGGGAAGGCCACCAATGATGATCGGGTTGCGATCGGATGCGGAAGCCACGCTGTTCCTTCGCTCTGAGTTGTCTTGCTCTGCTGGTGTCGCGCCGCCTTCCATCGTGTACCTCCGGAAGCGAAACGTCATCTCTACTGGAAGGTAACTCCCAGGTGATGAGACGCCCGTCCTCGTGAGCGACGTGCCCGGCCGGGCAGGCGGTCGCAGGGGCGACCGACCGGCAACCCTACGCGCGCGCCTGCGGGTGGTTCCCGGGCGGGCTCCGTGTCGTGCGCCACCCGAATCCGGGGCCGGGGCCACGAAGCGGCGAGCGAAGATCAAACTGTGTCTTTAATCACGCAACCGGACGTACTGTGGAGCCAGAAGTCAACCTTTGGGCGGGCGCGTCGGCCCGGTACTTGCGTGATCCGCTCCGCCCGTGTGGACTACCGCTCAGGCTCGCGCGTGCGCGAGCCTGAAACAGTACTTCACAACCAAGGACAGGAGGCCATCCGTGAGCGCGACCGCGGACCACGCGGAGGAGCGGACCAACCCCGCCGAACGGCTGGGTTTCCAGCCCGGGCAGGTGGTCCAGGAGCTCGGCTACGACGATGACGCCGAGCAGGAACTCCGTGAGGGAATCGAGGCCATCACGGGCCAGTCACTCGTCGACGAGGACCACGACGACGTGGCGGATGCCGTGGTGCTGTGGTTCCGCGACGACGACGGTGACCTGACCGACGCGCTGGTGGATGCCACGACACTGATCGACCCGGGCGCCCCCGTGTGGCTGCTCACCCCCAAGACGGGGCGTGAGGGCTACGTGGAGCCGAGTGAGATCGGCGAGGCCGCCCAGACGGCCGGCCTGGCACAGACCAGCACGATCAGCGCCGGCAAGGACTGGTCCGGCAGCCGCCTGGTGACGCCCAAGGGCCGCAGGTAGCCCGCCCGGCGGACCGGCCCGGGCGGCCGACCGCCCGAACAAGCCGTCCCCGGCGCCCCGCAGGGCGCCGGGGACGGCCGCGTAGGGTGGGAACGTCCCCGCCCGCCGCACCCTCCGCCGCCGACGGCGCGCACCCCGTGCCCGCCGACCGCCATCCCGGCCCGCTCGGCGGCGGCCGTACCGCCCGCCCCACGGGCGACCGTCAGGTGTGCGACACCAGGTGACGACCGGGCCCGCTTCCCGGGCCCGGACCCAGGTCCGTCAGCACAGGAACCAGAAAGGGGAGCGCGCGTGGCGATCGTGCCCGGCTCCAAGGCGCCCGACTTCACCCTCCGCAACCAGCACGGCGAGAGCGTGAGCCTCTCCGACTTCCGCGGTGAGAAGAACGTCGTCCTGCTCTTCTACCCGTTCGCCTTCACCGGCACCTGCACCGGCGAGCTGTGCGCCCTGCGCGACCGCCTGCCCACCTTCGTCAACGACGACGTGCAGCTGCTCGCCGTCTCCAACGACGCCCCGTTCTCGCTGCGGGTCTTCGCCGAGCAGGAGGGCCTGGAGTACCCGCTGCTGTCGGACTTCTGGCCGCACGGTGAGGTCTCCCGCGCCTACGAGGTGTTCGACGAGGCCAAGGGCTGCGCGCTGCGCGGCACCTTCATCATCGACAAGGAGGGTGTCGTGCGCTGGACCGTCGTCAACGGTCTGCCCGACGCCCGCGACCTCGACGAGTACGTCACCGCGCTCCAGGCGCTGTGATCCGGCCCCCGCCCGCCCCGCCCGACGGCGCGGGCGGCGGGGCCCGTTCCCGCTCCCACCTGCTCGGCTGGCATATTTGAGCGGGACCCGATGACCTGAAGAACACTGGAGGATTACGTGGGAGTCAGCCTCATCAAGGGCGGCAACGTCTCGCTGACGAAGGCGGCGCCGAACCTGACCGCCGTCACCGTGGGGCTGGGCTGGGAGGCCCGCGCGACGACCGGCGCCGACTTCGACCTCGACGCCAGCGCCCTCCTCGCCGGTGCGGCCGGCAAGGTGCTCAGCGACGCGCACTTCATCTTCTTCAACAACCTGAAGAGCCCTGACGGTGCCGTCGAGCACATGGGCGACGAGCTGGTCGGCGGCGCCGGGGAGGCGGAGGACGAGGAGGAGATCACCGTCGACCTCGCCACTCTCTCGCCCGAGGTGGACAAGGTGGTCTTCCCGGTGTCGATCTACGACGCCGAGACCCGTCAGCAGAACTTCGGTCAGGTGCGCAACGCCTACATCCGGATCGTCAACCAGAGCGACGGCAACGAGCTCGCCCGCTACGACCTGTCCGAGGACGCCTCCTCGGAGACCGCCATGGTCTTCGGCGAGCTGTACCGGCACGGCGCGGAGTGGAAGTTCCGAGCCATCGGCCAGGGCTACGCCTCCGGACTGCGCGGCATCGCGCTGGACTACGGGGTCAACGTCTGAGCCGTCGCGGCGCGACTCGTCCTGTCGCCGGGGCGCGCGGCCCGCGGCCCGCACCACAACAGAACACCCCGTCCGGCCCAGTGGCCGGAACCGCGACCGGTGCCGCGCTCGTTCCTCTCACGGGGAGCGGGCGCGGCACCGGTCGCTGAGCTCGTCCCGCCGCCGTCGAGAGCGCGGCCGGCCGCCTGGTCGGCCGCCGGGGAGAATGAGGACGCAGTGATCTGGAAGACGTTCGGCTGGTCCTTCGGCGTGACGGTGGTGGGGCTCGCCGCCGCCTTCTGGTTCTGGGGGTGGGAGGGGTTCGCGGTCGTCGCGATCCTCTCCGTGCTGGAGATCTCGCTCTCCTTCGACAACGCGGTGGTCAACGCGGGCATCCTGAAGCGGATGTCGCTCTTCTGGCAGAAGATCTTCCTCACCATCGGCATCCTGATCGCCGTCTTCGGCATGCGGCTGGTGTTCCCGGTGGCCATCGTCGCCGTCACGGCGGGGGTGGGGCCCGTCGAGGCGGTCCGGCTGGCCATGGACGACCCGGACACCTACGAGATGATGGTGACCGACGCGCACCCGTCGATCGCCGCCTTCGGCGGCATGTTCCTGTTGATGATCTTCCTCAACTTCATCTTCCAGGAGCGCGAGGTCCACTGGATCGGCCCGCTGGAGCGGGTCCTCGCCAAGCTGGGACGCATCGACGGCTTCGCGGTCGGCGTCGCCCTCGCCGGCCTGCTGCTGACCGCTTCCACCATCGCCACCCACGCCTACCAGCACGGCGGCACCCACGCCGACAAGTCGGCGACGGTGCTGCTCTCAGGTGTCGCCGGTGTACTGACGTACCTGCTGGTCGGCGGGTTGTCGGGCTTCTTCGAGAAGAAGCTGGAGGAGGACGGGAGCCGGATCGCCGCCACCCAGGACGCCGCGGAGCGGGCCGGGCGGCAGCCGAGTGTCGTGGGGGCCACCGGCAAGGCCGCGTTCTTCCTCTTCCTCTACCTGGAGGTGCTGGACGCCTCGTTCTCCTTCGACGGCGTCATCGGTGCCTTCGCCATCACCAACCACATCTTCTGGATGGCGCTGGGGCTGGGCATCGGCGCGATGTACGTCCGCTCCCTCACCATCTACCTGGTGCGCGAGGGCACCCTCGACGCCTACCGGTACCTGGAGCACGGAGCCCACTACGCGATCGGCGCCCTGTCGGTGATGCTGCTGGTCTCCATCCGCTGGCACCTTCCGGAGCTGGTGACCGGCGGGCTCGGGGCCGGGTTGATCGCCGCCGCCTTCTGGTCGTCGGTGCGGGCCAACCGCGCTGACGTGGCGGCGGGCGGCACCAAACCCACCGTCGGCGCGGGAGGCTGACGGCGGGGCGGCCCAGCGGCCCAGCGGTCGATCGGGCGGTGCGACGCGGTGGCCGGCGGTGGGCCAGGGCCGGCGCTCCGGGGCCGGCCGCCCGTCCCGGGGC
>NZ_JAAVJB010000054.1 GCF_012034385.1 Streptomyces spiramenti | reverse complement strand
GTGCGACCCCCGGGGGCGCGGCGACGGTGGAGCGTCGCAGCGCCGCCGTTCGAGCGGACGGGGGCACCGGCGCGGGGGTCGCGCCGCCGACACGCGGGCGTCACGCGGCACCGGGCCGACCCCGCACCCTGGGTCTGACCCGGCCGATGGCCACGGGATGGCGGGCCGTCCGCAGGCTCTTCCCGACGCGGGGACGCGACGACGCCCGCGACCTCGCCGGGCCGGGCGGTTCCACCGCCCTGGTGCCGGTCGTGTCGGCCGTCGTGGTGGCGCGCGGCGAGCAGAACGAAGCGGCACCCGCGGCCGGTGACGGCACCGGTCGGACGAACACCGCCCCGGTCGTGCCGCATCCCGGCACGGCGCCGACGGCACAGCCCGGCGGTCCGACCGGCCACGGTGCGTCGGATCCGCGGGGCACTCGTACGACGCGCGAAGCGGACGGCCCCCCTGCCGCGTCCTCGTCATCCCGCGATGCCGAAGCGGGGCGGCCGGACGGGGGCGACCGCGTCACCGACGCCTCCGTCCGCGCCGTGCGGGCGGACGCCCGGCGGCGACTCGGACGGCTGGCGCCGCGTGGCCGCTCCTGGCGGCCTCCGGCGTGGGGGCTGATGGTCGCCGGGCTCGCCACCGGACTGGTGGCCGGGCTCGGCCACGGGATGCTGGCGCCCGTCGAGTACGAGGCGCGCGGCCACGTCGTCGTCCGGGCGTCCGAGGGCACGGACCCCGCGGCCGTCGTCGGCTTCGCTCAGGTCTACGGCCGGATCGCCGCCGAGCCAGCCGTCCTCTCGCCGCTGGGTGACCTGCCGGGCACCGTGCGGGCCGCCTCGTCACCGGACGCCCCGGTCGTCGAGATCACCGGGACGGCCGGGAGCCCCGCGGCGGCGGCGGCCGTCGCCAACAGGGTCGCCCCCGCACTGGTCGCCTACGGCAACGAAGCCGAGTCCATGACGGGCACGCGGCTCGCGGTCCTCGCGGCGGCGCAGCCGCCCTCGACCCCGTCCTCGCCCCCCGTCGCCGCGGCGGCGGGGGTGGGTGCCGCCAGCGGCACGCTGCTCGCTGCCCTGGCGCTGCTGGTGCGGCACCACCGCCGGGAGCACCGCCCGGTCGAGTCCGGGGCGCCGGAGTCCGGGCGGGTCGAGGCCGTCCTGTCGCGCCGCTCGGAGACGGCGACGCTGCCCGCTCCGACGCCCGCTCCGGTCGGCGAGCTCACCGGCTGACCGACGGGGCGGTCCGCGCGCTCGACCGGTTCCACGGTCGGGACCTCCCCGACCACGGCGCGCCGGTGGCCGGGGCCGGTGGCCGGTCCTGGCTGGTCCGCTGCGGCGTGCGCGTTCCCGCTCTCCGTCGTGCTCCGAGCGGACCCGCCGTATCCGCCGTATCCGCGCCCCGTTCGCCGCGGCGGGCCGTCGTCGTGGACGCGTGCCACCATGCTCGTATGTTGACCGCATCGCAGGTGGTGGACCGGGCGGACACCTACGGGGTCATGCCGCTGCTCACGCTCGCCGAGTTCTTCGACGGGAACGAGCAGGAGCAGTCGATCGCGCCGAACCAGTGGGGCTACGGCCGCCCGCCGCTCGCGGAACTGGCGGAGGCGGCCCGCGGCGTGGAGGCCATGCCGGAGGTCGCCTGGGTCCGTGTCCAGCTGCACTCGGAGACGCTCACCTCCGGTGAACTCGCCGGTGAGGCGCTCGCTGTCTGCACCACGGCGACGGAGAGCGAGGTCGAGCGGTGGATCGCCGGATGGGAGTCCGGCGGCCCCGTGGCAGGGCTGGTCGACACCTACGCCGAGGTCCCGGGGGTGCCGCCCGGTGCGCGGATCTGGTCCGTGGTCTGGGACTGAACGCCCCGGCACGGGCCCGAAGCGGAGCGCCGACCGGCGCCCGCCCCGCCCGGCCGCGCGATCAGCGGTCCGGCTCCGGACCCGCCGATTCCGCGGTCTCCGGCCCGGGGGCGTCCTGCGGGCCGGGCGCGTCGTCGGGCGCGGGCGGTTCCGAGGTGGGAACCGACGCCGGGGAGAGGGCGTCGCGGAACACCTCGGCCGACGCGGCGTTGCCGCGGCACCGCCAGACACCGTGCGGGCAGTAGTCGCTGATGCTGTGGTAGACCGGTCGGTGCTCGGCGATCCAGTCCAGCATTCTGCGCATGTACTCGGGATTGTCGCCGTTGCGGAACAGCCCCCATTCGGGGAACGAGATCGGCTTCCCCCGGGCGGCGGCCATGTCCACGTGGTATTGGAGGCCGTAGGGCTGGCGCACGTGGTCGTCGAAGTCCTCGCCGGGAGGCTGGTCGTAGGAATCCATTCCGATGATGTCGACATGGTCGTCGCCCGGATAGCAGTGCGCCCAGCCGATGGCGTCGGTTCCGCGGTTCGGCGCGAAGTCGAAGCGGAACTCCTGCCCGGGGACCTCCCGCATGGTGGTGACGACGGAGCGCCAGTACTGCTTCCACGCGGCGGGGTCGGGGGCGCACCGGTGGGTGTAGGTGGAGCCGTTCATCTCCCAGCCGAGGACGATCACCGTGTCGCCCAGGCCGAGTTCGACCAGTCGTTCCGCCAGCAGGCGGTAGTGGCCGTCGAAGGCGCCTCGCGCGCCGGCCCGCAGCATGCGGCGGACCTCGTGGTCGGGGACCGCGGCCTCGTTGCGCTCCGCCATCGGCACGTTGAGCACGAAGAGCCGGTCGGGGTCCTCCGCCCGCCACTCGGCCCACGGCCGCAGGAACTCCGGGCGTCCCTCGATGTTGGACCAGAGGTCGCCGGGGAGGTAGGTGCGTCCCACGTTGAGCGTGGTGCCGCCGAGCCACCGGCTCATCTCGGCTGCGCGTCGGATGCCGTCGGGGCCGGAGCCGAGGAAGACGCCGAAGGCGTCGTCGGCGACGGGCCCGGAGGGCGCCGCGCCCTCGCCGGAAGGGCCCTCCGCCGTCGCTTCCGCAGGCTGCGCCTCCTCCGCCGGCTCGGGGTTCGGTGCGGGAGGCCCCGGGGGTTCGTCCGGGGCCGCGCCGGGAGGCGGGGGCGCCGTGGTCGGGTCCGACGGTTTCGTCATGTCGGTCGCCCCCGGGGCGTCGGCTCTCCCCGGGGTGTCGGGCGGATTCGGTCGCGGTGTTTCCGCGCCGAGCGGGAGGACTGCCGCGAGAAAGGCGGACGCGGTGAGGGTGGCGATACCGGTGAGCATGCTCGGTCGTTTCTCCCCGTGCTGGTGCCGGCGCGACGCGCCGCGAATAGGGCGATTCATCAGATGATAAGCAGCCGATCTTCTTATTGGGCTGTGCGAACGCTTCTCTGACGACAGAACGATGAGTCGTCCACCCGTCAGGGTCATTGTCGGGAAGTATGCGTAGGCGTGCCCTCCCTGAATTCCGGAGTTCCCGCGCTGATTTTCCGACTCGATCGAAATCCCCTCCACCACGGCTCGCTCGGGGCTGTGCGGTCGCTCGGCCGCGCCGGTGTCGAGGTGCACGCGTTCACCGAGTCGCCGCGGGTGCCCCTCGCCCGCTCGGCCTACCTCCACCGGCCCCACCCGATGCCCGGCGCGTCGGCGGGGACGCGGGCCGCCGCGGACGAGGCCGCTGTCGCGGCGCTGGACCGCGCCGGCGCCCGCATCGGTCGGCGTGCGGTCCTGATCGCCATGGACGACCGCGCCGCCCTGCTCGCCGCACGTCTTCCCGAGCGGGTACGTTCCCGGTTCCTGCTGGCCGACGTCGGCCCCGCTCTCCCCGAACGGCTGGCGGACAAGTCCGAACTCGTCTCGCTCTGCTCGGAGTTCGGCATTGCGCACCCGAGGACCGAGCAACCGGAGAGCCTCGCCGAGGTCCGGCGTGCCGTCGCGCGGCTCGGACTTCCACTGATCGCCAAGTGGAGCCGCCCCTGGCGGCTCCCGCCGGACGCCGGGCTGCGCTCCACCACACCCGTGCGTTCCGAGGCCGAGGCGCTGAACCTGTACGAGCGCTCGGCGGAGGCCGGCTCGTCGCTGCTCCTGCAACGGCTGCTCCCGGGACGGCCCGGGGCGGACTGGTTCTTCCACGGCTGCTTCGGGGCCGACGGCCGGCTGCTGGCGGGCGGCACCGGACGGAAGGAGCTCTCCTGGCCCGTCGGCGCGGGCCTCACCGCCGCCGGCAGTTGGCTGCCGCACGCGCAGCTCACCCGCGACGCGATGCGGCTGGCGCAGCGGCTCGGGTACCGCGGCATCCTCGACCTCGACTTCCGGTGGGACCCGGACACGGGCGCCTACCACCTGCTGGACGCCAACCCCCGGCCCGGGGCGCAGTTCCGGCTCTTCACCGACCTCTCGGGGATCGACGTCGTGCGCGCGCTCCACCTGGACCTCACCGGCCGCTCGGTGCCCGACACCCGGCCGGTGCCCGGCCGCATGTTCGTCGCCGAGAACTACGCCCCGGTGTCGGCGCTGCTGACCGCGCGCAACCGGCGCGTCGGTCCGGCGCCCCGGCCGCCGATCCCCGGCCGCCGCTCGATCGAACCCGCCTGGTTCGCGCCGGACGATCTGGCGCCCTTCCTCGCCATGGCGGCGCACACCGCGCGGCGCGCGGCGCAGCGCCTCACGCTGCCCTCGGCCGGGGCCGTCCGCAGGCCGGCGGCCCCCTCCCACCGCGGTGCCGGGCGGCGGGTGCCGTCGGTCGGAACACCCGCGGTGCGCGCCACGGCCACCGGCCGACGTGCTGCCGGCCGTACCCCTGCCGGCGGCGGGGCGCCCGTCGCCGACGCCTCCCCCGAACCGAGTCCCACCGCGGCGCGGGCCGAACCGGCCCCGCCGTCCGCCCCCAGGTCGAACACGCCCGAGACCACGGGCACGTCAAGGAAAGTGAGCGGGGATTACTGATGCATGACCTCGTCGTGGTGGGCGCAGGCCCCTACGGACTGTCCATCGCCTCCCACGCCGCGGCAGCCGGGCTCGACATCCGGGTGCTGGGGCGACCCATGGCGAGTTGGCGGGACCACATGCCCGAGGGCATGTTCCTCAAGTCCGAGCCGTGGTCCTCCAACCTGTCCGACCCCGGGCAGCGCCACACCCTCTCGGCCTACTGCGCCCCGCGCGGCCTGCGGGCGGAGCACGCCTCCCCGCTGCCGATCCGCACCTTCAGCGACTACGGCATGTGGTTCGCGGACCAGTTGCAGCCGAGGGTCGAGGAGGTCACCGTGACCTCCGTCGCCCGTGCGGACGGCGGCTTCCAGGTCACGACCGCCGAGAACGGGACGATCCGCGCCCGGTCCGTGGTGCTGGCGATCGGGGTCATGCCGTTCGTCAACCGGCCCGGCCCGCTCCGTGGTCTGCCGCCCCAACTCGCCTCGCACAGCAGCGACCACGGTGACCTCTCCGGCTTCCTCGGTCTCGACGTCACCGTCGTCGGGGCGGGCCAGGCTGCGTTGGAGACCGCCGCGCTGCTCGCCGAGGCGGGCGCGCGTCCGCAGATCCTGGCACGAGCCGAACGCATCAACTGGAACACGCTGCCGCAGCCGCTGCGGCGGCCACCCCTCGCGTCCCTGCGTGAGCCGCACTCCGGGCTGGGCACCGGCTGGTCGAGCTGGGCGTGGTCCGAGCTGCCCTGGGCGGTGCGGCGCCTCCCGAGCTCACTGCGCGTGCGCATCGCGGACACCGCCTTGGGGCCGGCCGGGGCCTGGTGGCTCCGCGACCGGGTGGAGGGCGTGGTGCCCGCGTTCCTGTGCCGCAGCATCGTCTCGGCGGACGCCGCCAACGGCGGGGTCCGTCTGCGGGTGGCCGGTCCGGACGGCACTCGTCGCACCATGGAGACCGGGCACGTCGTGGCCGCCACGGGGTTCGTCCCCGAGCTGGACCGGCTGGCGATGCTCTCGCCGTCGCTGCGCGCCGGCGTCCGGACCACGCCGGGGTGCGGGGCGCCCTGGCTCGGCTCCGCCTTCGAGTCGTCGGTGCCGGGACTGTTCTTCGCCGGCCTGCTCAGCGCGCCGTCGTTCGGTCCCGCGATGCGGTTCGTGCACGGGGCGACGTTCACGGCGGGCCGACTGGTCCGCGGTGTGCGCCGTCACCTCGACACGCTCGGCTCGGCGGCCGGTGCGACGACGGCGCCGGCCGCACCCGGTGCGAACAGCGCCGCGGGCGTCGCCGGGGCCCGGGGTGCCGCCGGCCCCGTCTCACCGCGCGATGCGGGAGCACGGCCCGACGGCTCGCCGACACGTCATGCGGTCGCCCCGCACGTCACCGACGGGCAGGAGGACTCCCGCCCGGTCGGCTGAACCCACCCGGGAGGGGTCGCGTGCCCGGTGGGCGGCTCCCCGGCCTCGGCCGGCCGGCCGGTCGGGCGGGAACGGCGAACGGGGGCGTCGGCACTGTGCGTGCGACGCCCCCGTTCCGTCCGGCGACCTGACGTGCCCCCCTCGGGAAGTCCGTTCAGGCGGCGGCGCCGGCCAGCTTGCCGCCCAGCTCGCGGCCGAGGTGGGACGCGGCCTCGTGCGCCGAGGCGGCGGAGGCGTCCGCGGCCTCGATCAGACCGGACATCGCCGGGACGACGCGGGCCAGGGTCAGCTCGGGCACGATGAACTCGGGCTTCAGGCCCAGCACGGTGCCGAGGGCGTGGGTCAGGTACGGCACCGCGAAGTCGTTGCCCTCCTGCGGGGTGCCCGCCGCGTAGGAACCGCCGCGGCTGCTGACGACCGTGACGGGGGTGCCGGCGGCGCTGGGGTTCTCGGTGCCGCTGGTGCGACCCGGGAGGATCACGTGGTCCAGCCATGCCTTCAGCGTGGAGGGGATGGCGTAGTTGTAGAGGGGCGCGCCGATGAGGATCGCGTCGGCCTCCTCGAGCTCGCGGATCAGCTGGTCGCGCAGGGCCGCGGCGCTCTGCTGCTCGGCGGTGCGCTCCTCGGCGGGGACGAAGCCCGCGCCGTAGACGTCCGCGTCGATGTGCGGGACCGGCTCGGCGGCCAGGTCGCGGTGGATGACCGTGCCATCGGGGTGGACGGCCTCCCATGCCTCGCGGAAGCTGGCGGTCACGGCGCGGGAGACGGAGTTCTCGCGGGCCAGGGCCGAGTCGATGTGCAGCAGCGTTGCCATGGGGTGGTGCCTCCAATGCCATAAGTGAGTAGCTCTCACTGGGTGCGCTGCTATTAGTACCACAGAGACTTACTTTTCTGCATCTGCATCATGTTTTCCAGTAGGCTGGGGCCATGACTGAGATCGGGGCACGACGGGCGGCCGGCACCGACGAGGGAAGTGTGTGCCGGGAGCCGGCGGACGGCATACAGCGGGTCTTCTCCCTTCTGGGGAAGCGGTGGACCGGGCTCCTCATCGCTGCCCTGATCAACGGGCCGGGCGGCTTCGCCACGCTGCGGCGCTCTGTCCCGGGCATCAGTGAGCGCATGCTCTCCGATCGGTTGACGGAGCTGGCCGAGCTGGGGTTGGTGACCCGGGAAGTGGACGCCGGGCCGCCGCTGCGGGTCCAGTACCAGTTGACCGCCGCCGGTCATGCGCTTCGGCCGGCGATGCTGGAGCTGACCAGCTGGGCGGACCGTCACCTCGCGGACGGCGCCTCGGCCTGTCCCGAGGAGTTCAAGGGGAAGGGCTGAAGGGAGCGATTTCGGCCCCTGGTGGAGCGGGCGAGGGCTGGGAGGGTCGGGTCTGCGGCAGTCGCTTGGCTGCTGTCCGCCGCTGGGGTGCCGGTCCGGATCGGCCGTTCCGTTCTTGCTCCTGAGGCTCTCCGTTGTGGGCATGTTTCACGTGGAACATCGGAAGGGAATGCCCAGTGAGCAGCTGAACCGACTCCGCTCCGGTGATCGATTCGGCTGCGCGGTGAGGTGTGGGACCGGTCGGGTCGGCGGGGACGCGGCGACAGTGTCGGCCGGTGCCGGCCGTGGGCGCGATGTCCGGCAGTGAACGGTCCCGAAGTGGCAGCCTGCGGTGTGCCACGTAGCCTGTTGCCCGTGACCACCCCGGAAGACGCACAGCACCGGCCAGGCTCCAGCGACCCCCACGCCGAGGGCGTGGGGGGTCAGGCGGAGACGTCGCCCCAGTACCCCGGCACCTTCGGTGCCGGAGCGGCACCCTCCGCGGCGGTACCGGAGCAGAACGAGGCGGCGGATCGTGCCGCTACCGAACGGCTTGAGCAGGCGGTCCGTGCCGTCGAGACCGCGCTCATCGAGTACGAGATCGCCGTCGAGTCGTTCCGCATCGAGGTGGAGAACTTCGCCCGGTTGCACGAGGAGCGCCTCGGCCCGCTGCATCAGCGGCTCGAAGAGCTGGACGCGCTCATTGCGGAGACCGTCGCCGCGCAGACCGGTGACCCCGCCGACCGGCGTCGCGCCGAGGAGGCGCGGGCGCAGCTGCTGCCGATGCCGCAGCTCCCCGGCCTCTTCGAGGGGTGGTTGGAGGCCGAGGGAATCCGCTCCGACGCGGTGGCGATGCTGACCGGCCAGTCGGTCCAGCCGCCGCCGCGCGTCCGCCCCGGCGAGCAGGCACGCAAGCTCTTCCGGGAGCTGATGCGCGCGGCGCATCCGGACCTGGTGACCGACGAGACGGAACGCGGCCGTCGTGGCGCTTTCGTGGCTCGCGTTAACCAGGCATACGCCCGTGGTGACGTCGATGCGTTGCAGCGGCTCTTCGACGAGTGGAACGCGGGGCCCACCCCCGAGCCGACGCCCTTCACCCGCGCCGAGGAGCTCGCCGCCCGGCTGGAGTGGCTGGCTGCCCGAAAGGAGAGCCTCGCGGTCGAGGCCGCGGCGCTCGAAGCCGGGGCCGTGGGCTCCATGCTGCAACTGGCGCAGGACGACCCCGACGCCCTGCTGGAGGAGATCGCCGCCGATCTGCACCGCAAGATCGCGGAGCGCGAGGCGGAACTGAACCGGCTGCACCATGGCGCCACCACCACCACCGGCCAGACGGACGGCGGCTGGGACGGTGCCGGCGCGGCCGAGGCCGGTGGTGACCACCCCGACGCCGGTCGGCAGAGCTCCCATGGGGAACACGGGAACTGAGCTGAAGGCGTCCGACGGGGGAAGGGAGCAACGCCGCCACCCCGGTCGGGATGAGTAGGGTTCAGGGCATGAACTTCATGCAGGTGCCCACCGTCACCGTCGACTCCCTGCCCGCCGACGGTCTGCTCCTCGACGTACGCGAGTCCGAGGAGTGGGCCGCAGGACGTGCCGAGGGCGCGTTGCACATCCCCATGGGAGAGGTCGTGCAGCGCCTCGGCGAGATCAGTGACCGTGCCGACGGCGGCCGGGTCCATGTGATCTGCAAGGTCGGCGGCCGGTCCGCGCAGGTGACCGCCTACCTGGTCCAGCAGGGTGTCGACGCTGCCAACGTCGACGGCGGCATGCTGGCCTGGGCGGACGCCGGTCGGCCGATGCGGGGCGACCACGAGCAGCCGTTCGTGCTCTGACCACACTCCGACCCGCCCCGGGCCCGCGCGAACCGGTCCGGACGGCCGGAACGCGATCCGAGCCGCCCCGTCCCGGTCGGTGCCGGCCGGTATCCCCGGCCCGCCGGGCGGTGGACCGCCAAGCGGCCGGGCGCCGGTCCCGGGCCGGGCCCCACGGCGACGCTCCGGTGGCCGGGACCGGTCAGATCGCGGGTCGGCCGCCGTCGGCGAGCCGCACCGAGCCGTCGGCGGCGCGGGAGAGCGGAAGCTCGGCCTCCACGAGGTCCGCCGCCCGGCGGGTGCCGCCCTCCCGCCGCGCCTCCGCTCGCAGCGCGACCAGCCGTTCCCGCACGGCGGGGTCCTCCGCCACGTCCATCAGCGCGTCGCGCAGCACCGCCGGCGAGACGCTGTCCGAGTCCAGTCGCCGTGCCACGCCCAGCGAGACCAGCCGGTCCGCGTTCATGAACTGGTCGGTCGCCTGCGGGACGGCGACCATCGGGACCCCGTGGTGGAGCCCTTCCTTCGAGCCGCCCATCCCCGCGTGCGTGACGAAGGCGTCGGCGTGTGCCAGCACGGCCGGCTGGGGCACCCAGGAGTGCACCTCGACGTTGCCCGGGATCTCGCCGAGCAGGGCCGGGTCGGTCTGCTTGCCGATCTGCATCACGACGTACCAGTCCGGCAGGTCACCGAAGGCGGCCAGGCAGGTGCGGTAGAAGTCGGGGTGGTCGGTGAACGCCGACCCGAGCGAGACCAGCAGGAGTCTGCGGCCCTCCGCCGCCTCCGGACGCTGCCAGGCGTCGGCGGAGTCGCGGGCGCCGAGGCAGGCGCCGACGAACGAGTAGCGGGAAGCGTCGACGCGTTCCGCGTCGGGCTGCATGGCCCGGGGGATGACCGCGATGCTCCGCGGCGGCCGGCCGAGGAACGCGTCCGGGTCCGTCGTGACGGCACCGGTCGCCGTCAGCCACGCCTTGGCCTTGCGCTGGTAGGCGTCGGCACCCGGCTGGGACCGTAGCCACGCTCCCACCTCGTCCTCGTAGCCTTCCCAGGCCACCGACGCGGGGGACAGTTGGACCAGCCCCACGCCCTGGGTCTCGGCGAGGACCCGGAACGGGGCGCCGGCGATGTCCGACAGGTAGAGGTCCGGCCGGTCGGACGTGAAGTGCGGTCCCAACTGGGGCAGTACCTGGATCGCCTCGTCGAGGAAGAGATCCATCGCGGCGATCGGGGTCTCCGGCCAGTCCGACTCCGGCAGGATCGAGGTGTAGGGGACCAGCTCGGCCCCGGTTCCGGTGACGAGCTCGGCGACCCGTGGGTCGTTGGCGTAGCTGACGCGGTGGCCGCGTCGCACCAGCTCCCGGATGACCTCCAGGTGCGGGTAGACGTGGCTGACCGCCGGGATGGACAGCATGGCGATGTGCGCGGGGCGGGGGCGGGTCACTGGGGCTCCTCCTGCGTCGTACGGCGGGCGTCACGGGGGACACCAAGGATAGTACGAGACGTATCGTCTCGTGCTGGTCGCGGTCACCGATGTCCCGCCTCTCAGCTGCCGTCGTCGGGCGCTCCGCTCCCGCGGCTTCGGGCGATCTTGTCCGGCCGGGTCGTGGCGCATAGGGTCGCCCGCGTGACCCAGGGCGCACGGCAGAGACGGTTCATGATCGGTGACGGAACCCGCGACGACACGGTCGGCGGCGACGCGGGCCGCGACGACACCGTCGGCGGCGACGCGGCCGGTCCGGGCACGGGGCAGCCGGCGCCGATGACCAGGCAGTGGCTCGCCGAACTGGACCTCTCGGCCGTCTCCCCCGCCGAGTTCGCCGCGCTCGCCGGCCGCCTCACGGACGAGGAGGTCGCCGACCTCGCCACCGACCAGGTGCTCCGCAAACGGGTGTTGGACGAGGTGTTCGCACGGATGCCCTCTCAGCTCCGCGCGGAGGCCGCCGCAGAGCTCACGGCGCTCGTCCGCTGGGAGATCACCGGTGTCACCACCGAGACCTACGAGGTGAGGGTGGACGCCGGGCGGTGCGTCGTCCGGGCGGGAGCCTCCGAGGCAGCGCCGCGGACCACCCTGACCCTCGGCGACCTGGAGTTCCTCCGGCTGACCTCGGGCGCCGCCAACCCCTTCGCGCTCTACCTGGCCCGTCGGGTGCGGGTGGCGGGAGACCTCGCGCTCGCGGCCGGCATGTCCAGGCTCTTCGTCGTGCCGACGGTCGACTGAGCCGCGTCGACCGGGACGCTCCCCGACACGCCGGAGACCCACGGCCGGGGCACGGCCGCCGTGGCGGTGCCCGGACATACGCAGCCGTCGTGCGGGATGACCCGCGCGGCGCGGGGGCGCACGGCCCCCTGGTCGCGCTCGGCCGAACGCGGTCAACCCTCTGCTCGCGGTGCGTCGGCGGGACCGCCGGCACCGGAGTGCTAGCGTGCCTCGAATCGGACATCGCGCCCCATGTCGGTCAGGTGGGTCGCCCAGCGGTGAACCCTAGGGAGCCGGACCATGGCACGGACCGTACTGATCACCGGCGGCAGCAGCGGTATCGGCCTCGCGGCGGCCCGGCGGTTCGCCTCCGACGGCGACCGCGTGGTGATCACCGGTCGCCACGAGGACCGCGTCCGGTCGGCGGCGGACGAGAGCGGCGCCGAGGGCGTCGTCTGCGACAGCACCGACCCGGCACAGGTGGCGCGACTGGCGGAGACGATCGGCGACGAACTCGACGTGCTGGTGAACTCGGCCGGTGGGCTGCCGGAGTTCACCGCCTCCGCCCACTCCCGGCTGGAGACCACCCTCGCCGAGTGGAACGCAGCCATCAGCAAGAACCTGCTCACCGCCGTCCTCACCACGACCGCGGTGCGCGACCGGCTGCTCGCCTCTCCGAACGGAACCGTCATCTCGCTCGGCGCCATCGGAGCCGACCACGGTGCGGGCTCCTACGGCGCCGCTAAGGCGGCGCTGGCGGCCTGGAACGTCGTGCTCTCCTCCCTGCTCGGGCCGAAGGGCGTCACCAGCAACGTCATCGCCGCGGGGTTCGTCGACGACACCAACCTCTTCCACGGCAGGATGACCGACAGCAGGCGCCAGGGGCTGGTCGAGGAGACTCACGACAAGCGTCCCGGCGCCGTGGACGACATCGCCGCCACCATCCACTTCCTCGCGTCGCCCGGTGCCCGCCACATCACCGGGCAGACCATCCACGTCAACGGCGGCGCCCACACGACCCGCTGACCCGCCCAGCCGCGCGTCCGCGACCCGCTGAGCCACCCGGCCGCCCGCACACCGCGGGCGACCGCGTGCGCCACCCCACCCGCGGTGCGCCCGTTCGGCCCGACGGGCGCCCTGGGGGGTGCCGCGACCGGCTGGCGAGCGTCAGCCGTCAGCGCGGGGCGGCCGGTCGGCCCGACGGCAGAGGTAGCGGGCGAAGACCCGCCCCCGGTAGTCGCTGCGCAGTACCTCGAACCCCGAACGCTCCAGCATCGGTTCCAGCAACCAACGGAACGTGGAGAACTCGGTGCGCAGGTGCTCGGCGTAGTCCTCGGCGGTGTATCCGTCCGACGGGTCCACGGCGGCTGCGCCGGCGACCCACTGCCGGAACAGCGGCTCGGCCTCGTCCGGTGAGCAGTCGTACACCAGGTCCGTGAGAATCAGCAGCCCGCCGGGGCGCAGCAGGTCGGCGATCCGCCGCAACGCGACCGCCTTCCACACGTCGGGCAGTTGGTGCAGCGCGTGCCGCGTGTGGACGGCGTCGGCCGGTGCGCCCTCGTGCTCGTAGCCGAGGAACCCGGCGCGGACCTGGCGCAGGTTGGTGAGGCCCTCGGCCGCCGCGGCCCGCGCGAGGTGGTCCTGCATGGCGGGGGAGACGTCCACCGCGACCACCGAGCCGAAGGCGTGGGCCGCCGCGAGGGCGAACTGCCCCGTACCGGAGCCCAGGTCGACCACGGTCGCCCGCGGACCGATGCCGTGTTCGCGCAGCGCTGCGATCTCCGCCGCCGGGTCGGGGCGGCCCTGCTTCCGGTCGAATCCCGCCACGAAGGCGGGGTCGAGGTGCTCCGCTCCGGCGAACGCCGACTCGTCCGGGCGGAAGGACAGCGGCCCGCCGATGCCGGAGCCTCCGCCGACTCCCGCCGCGGTGGGCGGGTGCGCAGGCGGCGGCGGTGCGGTGACGGGGCCGGGAGGCGCGTCCGGCGGTCCGGATGCGGGCGGGCGCGGTGGGGTGGCGGGTGCGGTGGCCGTTCCGGCGGCCGAGCGTCCCCCGTCGTCCCGGGGCTCCGGGCCCGGGGCACGGCCCGGGCCGGCGGCGATTGCCGGTGCGATGGGCGCCACCGGGCCGGGTGACGCGGGACGGCCGGGCGCCGGCTCCGCGGACGGTCGGGCCACCGACGCCGTCCCGTCCTCCGCCTCCTCCGGAACGATCGCCGCCACCGGCCCCGCCGTCTCCGGCCGGGCACGGGACACGGCCGGCCGGTCGGGCGTCTCGGCGCCGTGGTCCGGTCCGCCCGGCACCGCGGCGCCGGACGAGCCGTCCACGACACAGAACCGGTTGCCCTCGGTGTCCGCCAGCACCACGAAATCGGCGTCGGCCGGATAGTGCTTCCAGGGCACCGCCTCGGCGCCCAGTGACACCAGGCGGTCGACCTCCGACCGCTGCTCGGCGGCGTCCCGGACGTGCAGGTCGAGGTGGAGGTGGGGGAACTCCGGCGCGGGGCGGTCGCTCACGTCCATGGCCAGTCCCGGACCCAGGCCGTCGGGCGGCAGCAGCACCACCCAGGCATCCGGGTCGTCCGGGTCGCGTTCGACGTAGCCGAGCGCCGACTTCCAGAACTCGGCGGCCCGACGATCGTCGGCACACCCCAGCACGATCATGTCCAGGCTCAGCACGTGCGCTCCTCTCCGCGCCCGGCCCGCCGCTCGAAGGGGGTCCGGCCGCGTGACCGACCGTCACGTCAGCCTAGGTACGGCACCACGCGCCCGCACGTCCATATCGCGCCGTCCGCCTGCCCCGGGCGGTCTGCCATGGGGCGCGCGCCTCACCCCGCAGCCCGCGGCCCACCGTCGGCGCTCCCACCGCCATCCGGGCGACGCGGCGGGTCGGCCGGCCCCAGGGTCGGCGGAGTGCGGAGTGCGGAGTGCGGAGTGCGGCGACGCGGCGCGGTACCGGGAGGGTGCGACGGGGCGGTGCCGGCCGTGGTCCCGCTACGGCTGCGCGGTCTCCGGGATCACCTCGGCGGCGGGAGGCGGGCCGGGCGGGGTCCCGTCACCGAACGGCGTACCCCCGAGCCGCTCCCGGTGGTGCGGCGTCAACCAGCCGGAGAGTTCCGGCCCGGCGGGAACGATTCGCGTCGGGTTGATGCCGGTGTGAACCCGGTAGTAGTGGCGCTTGATGTGGTCGAAGTCGACCGTGTCGCCGAACCCGGGGGTCTGGTAGAGGTCGCGCACGTAGCCCCAGAGCACCGGGTCCTCGGACAGCTTGTTGCGGTTGCACTTGAAGTGACCGTGGTACACGGCGTCGAAGCGGACCAGTGTCGTGAACAGCCGGATGTCCGCCTCGGTGATGTGTTCCCCGACCAGGTACCTGCGGTCCGCAAGCCGCGCCGACAGCAGGTCCAGCCTGCGGAAGACGTCGGCGTACGCGGTCTCGTACTCGCGCTGCGAGGTCGCGAAACCAGCCCGGTAGACGCCGTTGTTGACGTCCCGGTAGACACCGTCCATCACCTCGTCGATCTCCGCCCGCGCAGCCTCGGGGTAGAGGTCCGGTGCGCCCGCGCGCTGGAACCCGGCCCATTCCGTCGCCAGGTCCAGGGTCAGCTGCTGGAAGTCATTGGTGACGAGCTTCCCGCTCGGGACGTCGACGATCGCGGGGACGCTGACGCCGCCCGGGTAGTCACTCTCCCGTGCGTCGTAGGCCTCGTGGAGGAACCCGATGCCCAGGACCGGGTCCCGGTCGTCCGGGTCGAGGGTGAAGCGCCAGCTGCGGTCGTCCTGGATCGGGTCGGCCACCCCCAGGGAGATGGCGTCCTCCAACCCCAACAGCCGTCGGGAGACCAGCGCGCGGCTCGCCCACGGGCAGGCACGGCTCACGACCAGGCGGTACCGGCCCGGCTCCACCGGCCAGCCGTCGCGACCGTCGGCGGTGATCCGGTCGGCGAAGTGGCTGCGGGAACGCTTGAACTTCTTCCGCCCGTAAGAGGTGTTCCCGTCGTTCTCGCTGCTGCTGCTGTCGGAGGCTCGGGTGTCCGGGCCGGTGCTGGTCTGCCGGTCGTCGGTCATCGCGCTTTCCTCGCATTCGCTCGTCGTCAGGGCTCGCCACGGGCCGGTCGTCCGCGCCGGCGGGCTGTCCGCCGTCTCAGGTGGCGTCCCCGCCGGTCGCGGCGCGGCCGTGCAGCCATTCGCCGGGACCGGAACGGGACGCCCTCCTCCACGGTCGGCCGAACCCCGCTGTCGCGCACCCGGACGCGGTCCGGCAGCCGCCGCCCGGGTCGGTGTCCCCGGCCCGGGGTGCCCCGCCGCGGGACGGCGCACCCGGGGGCGGGCCGTCGTGCCGTCGGCGGGCAGCACACTGCGACGTGCCGGACGTCGGGCCCGGTCATCCGGGCCGGTCATCCGGGCGCGCGGCGACCGGACCGGCACGGCCGGCCGCGGTGTCCTCCGGGCCGCATGCCCGTTCGGGAGCCGACCAACCGGTGGCGGACGGCCCACCGGTCCGAAGCAGGCTGCCGACGCCCCGCCTGCGGTGTCAGACCGCCAGCCGCCGCAGCCGTTCGACGGCCTCCGACAAGACCTCGGGCCGCTTGCAGAACGCGAAACGCACCTGGGTGCGACCGGCCTCCGCGTCGTCGTGGAACACGGCGTTGGGGACGGCGACCACTCCGCAGCGTTCGGGCAGGGCGAGGCAGAACTCCACGCCGTCCTTCTCGCCGAGCGGTGCGATGTCGGTGGTGACGAAGTAGGTGCCCGCGGAGGGGTGCACGGTGAAGCCTGCCTCCCGCAGTCCCGCGGAGAGCTGGTCCCGCCGGGCGCGCAGCTCCTCCCGAAGCCCGCTGAAGTAAGCGTCCGGCAGCCGCAACGCCTCGGCCACCGCGTACTGGAACGGACCGGCGCTGACGTACGTCAGGAACTGCTTCGTGGTGCGGACCGCGGCGATGAGCGCGGGAACGGCCGTCACCCACCCGACCTTCCAGCCGGTGAAGGAGAACGTCTTGCCGGCGGAGGAGATGGAGACCGTGCGCTCCCGCATCCCCGGCAGTGAGACCAACGGAACGTGTTCGCCGTCGAAGACGAGGTGCTCGTAGACCTCGTCGGTGACGACCAGCAGGTCCCGTTCGACGGCGAGCTCCGCGATGGCCTCCGCCTCGGCGCGGCTGAGGACCATGCCGGTCGGGTTGTGCGGGGAGTTGAGCAGCAGCAGACGCGTCCGGTCGGTGACCTTGGCCCGCAGCGCGTCGATGTCGGGGCGGAAGTCGGGCGCGTGCAGGGTGAGCGGCACCCGGACGGCGCCGGCCATCGCGATACCGGCGGTGTAGGAGTCGTAGTACGGCTCGAAGGCGATGACCTCGTCACCCGGTTCCAGCAGCGCGAGCAGCGTCGCCGCCAGTGCCTCGGTCGCGCCGGCGGTGACCAGCACCTCGGAGTCGGGATCCCAACGCACCCCGTGGAACCGGAGCTGGTGCTCGGCGATCGCCTGCCGCAGTTCGGGGATGCCCGGGCCGGGTGGGTACTGGTTGCCGCGCCCGTCGCGGAGGGCCCGGACGGCAGCCTCGCGGACCACTTCGGGCCCATCGGAGTCGGGGAACCCCTGCCCGAGGTTGATGGCACCCGTCTCGGCGGCGAGCGCAGTCATCCGCGCGAAGATCGTGGTGCCCAGGCCGTCGAGCCTGCGGTTCAGCAACGGACGGTCGCTCATCTTTCACCGGTCCTCGTGGTCGGCGGGGCGCTCGTGCCGGCGGGGCCCGCTGCGGTCCCGCGTCGTGGTCGGCCCATCCTCCTCCATCGCGGGCCGGCGCGGCGAGGGCACGCCACCGCGTTCGTCGTGCGACCTCCCGTTGCCGTCCGCTCGGCAGCGGGCCTCGCGGGCGAGGGGCCGGAGCCGGGGTGGGGCGGACGGTGGTGAGGACCGGTCGGGACGGTGGTGAGCGCCTCCACCGCGCGGGCGGCCCCGGCGTCGCGTCATGCGTCGAAATCGATCGCCACCTCGGCGGTGAGCGGACGGGACTGGCAGGCCAGCACGTAGCCGTCGGCCACTTCCTCCGGTTCCAGCGCGTAGTTCCGGTCCATGCCCACCTCGCCGCGCACGAGATGCGCGCGACAGGTGCCGCAGACACCGCCCTTGCAGGCGTAGGGCGCGTCGGAACGGTTGCGCAGCACGGTCTCCAGCAGCGTTTCACCCGACCGCATCGGCCAGGTCCCCGAGCGGCCGTCCAGCGTGGCGGTGGCCCGGGAGCCCGCGGCGGTGACCGCCTTCGGCGGGCGCTCCACAGCGGGGGCGGCGTCGGCGTGGAAGAGCTCGGTGTGGACGCGGCGACGGTCGACCCCCGCCTCCCGCAGCGCGCCGCGTGCCGCTTCCACCAGCCCCAGCGGTCCGCACAGGTACCAGCCGGCGACGTCGGGCAGGGTCTCTCCGAGCAGGGACGGCAGGAGTGCCGCTATCCGAGGGGCGTCCAGGCGACCGGTGGCGAGGCCGGCCTGCTGCTCCTCCCTGGAGAACGCGTGCGCCAGCTGGAGACGGCTCGGGCAGCGGTCCTTGAGGTCCGCGAACTCCTCCAGGAACATCGTGCTCGCGGCGGAACGATCGCACCGGAGCACCGTGAACCGCGCCGCCGGCTCCCGGGCCAGCAGCGTCGCGGCCATGCTGAGCACGGGGGTGACACCGCTGCCGCCCACGATCGCCACGTACCGGCCCGGCGCGGGGGGCAGGACGAACCGGCCGGTCGGCGGCATCACGTGCAGGGTGTCGCCGACCTTCAGCTCCTTGACGACGTGCGCCGAGAACACCCCGCCGTCGATGTGCCGCACCCCGACGGTGAGGTGTGCCGGCCCCGGGGCGTCGGCGGGGGGTGCCGCCGAGCAGATGGAGTAGTTGCGACGCAGCTCCTCGCCGACCTCGGGAGTGTGGCGGAACGTGAGGTGCTGGCCGGGCACATGACGGAACGTGTCCCGCAGCTCGGGCGGCACGTCGAGGGTCACCGCGACCGAGTCCTCGGTGAGGTGGTCGAGCCGGCTCACGGTCAGCGGATGGAAGATCACCTCTACAACTCCTTGACGTGGTCGAACGGCTCGCGACAGGTGTCGCAGCGCCGCAGTGCCTTGCACGCGGTGGAGGAGAAGCGGCTCAGCAGCGTGGTGTCGGTGGAGCCGCAGCGCGGGCAACGGATGGTGAGCGTCAGCCCGACCGGGCCCCCCTCGGCGTGCCCGGTGGGCCGGGGCGGTGCGATCCCCGCGGCAGAGAGCTTGTGGCGGCCTTCCACGGTGATGTCGTCGGTGGACCAGGCCGGGCTGAGGACCGTGCGGACGGTGACCTCCGTGGCGCCCGCCTGCCGGAGTGCGGTCTCGAGGTCCGTCGCCATCGTCTCCAGCGCGGGGCACCCGGTGTAGGTGGGGGTGATGTCGACCCGAACCCGCACCCGGGCCGCCGGGGGTGCGTCGGGGGGGTGCGAGGAGGTGTCGTCCTGGTCCGTGGGGCGGTCGATCCGCAGCTCACGGAGGACCCCGAGTTCGGCGAGGGTCAGTACCGGCAGTTCCGGGTCGGGCACCGTCGCTGCTGCCGCACGCAGCGTCGCGTCGTCGGGAGGGGCGGTCCGCGGGGTCACCATGTCGCCCCCGGGTGGCTCCGGTGCAGGTGCTGCATCTCGGCGAGCAGGAAGCCGAAGGATTCGGTGTGCACGCCCTGCCGACCGCCGCCGGCGGTCCACGCGTCGGCGTCGGGGCCTTCGGGAAGCGTCAGGGTCGCCGCCGCGAGGACGGTCTCCAGCGCGGTGAGCCACTGGGCGCGGAGGGCGGGTTCGTCGAGCGGCAGTCCGGGGATGGGCACGAACAGTTCGCCGGTGTGGCGCCACATCACCTCGATTCCCCGCCGCATCCGCGTGCGGGACTCGTCGGTCCCGTCGCCGAGGCGCAGCGTCCACTCCCAGGCGTGGTCCCGGTGGTAGGCCGTCTCCTTGACCGCCTTGGCGGCCAGTTCGCGGATCGGGGTCGGACAGTCGGGGGAGCCGGCGACGGCCGTCCAGCGGATCTCCTGCGCCACGGAGAAGTAGAGCTGCCGGGCGATGGTGTGCGCGAAGTCGCCGTTGGGCTGTTCCACCAACTGGATGTTGTGGAAGGCACGCTCCTCCCGGAGGAAGGCCAGCTCGTCCTCGTTCCCGACGAGGGAGAACAGAGTGCGGGCCTGTCCGAGCAGGTCGAGCGAGATGTTGGCGAGCGCGACGTCCTCTTCGAGAGCGGGGGCGTGGCCGGTCCACTCCGCGAGGCGGTGGGAGAGGATCAGGGCGTCGTCGCCGAGCATCAGCGCGGCGGTGGCGTCCTCGCCGACGAGCCGTGCCGGTTCACTCGGCGAGGTGGCGGCGGGCGCTGCGGGGGGAGGGCTTCCGGCGGTCACAGGTGCTTCACCCCCTCAGGTATCGCGTAGAAGGTCGGATGCCGGTAGGTCTTGTCGCCGGACGGCTCGAAGAACGGGTCCTTCTCGTCGGGGGACGAGGCGGTGACGGATTCGGCGGGGACCACCCAGATGGAGACCCCCTCGCCCCGGCGGGTGTAGAGGTCGCGCGCGTTGCGCAGGGCCATTTCGGCGTCCGGGGCGTGGAGGCTGCCGGCGTGGGTGTGGGAGAGCCCACGGCGGCTGCGCACGAACACCTCCCACAGCGGCCAGTGCGTGGTCATGTGGTGGTGGCTCCGTTCTGGGGGGCGTGGCGGGGTGTGGGGCTGCTGACGGCGGGCGGGGGGCCAGGGGGCTCGGTGGCACGTGCCCGGCGCTTGACCGCGTGGGCGGAGGCCGCCTCCCTCACCCAGGCGCCGTCGTCGTGGGCGCGCCGTCGTTGGTCGATGCGCTGCTCGTTGCAGGGGCCGTTGCCCTTGAGGACCTGCGAGAACTCGTCCCAGTCGATGGCGCCGAAGTCGTGGTGGCCACGTTGCTCGTTCCACCGCAGGTCCGGATCGGGGAGGGTGAGACCCAGCGATGCGGCCTGCGGTACGCAGATGTCCACGAACCGCTGACGGAGCTCGTCGTTGGAGTGGCGCTTGATCTTCCACGCCATGGACTGGGCGGAGTGCGCCGACCGGTCGTCCGGGGGGCCGAACATCATCAGGGACGGCCACCACCAGCGGTCGACGGCGTCCTGGGCCATGGCGTGCTGGGCCTCGGTGCCGTGGCTGAGGGCAAGGAGGAGCTCGTACCCCTGACGCTGGTGGAAGGACTCCTCCTTGCAGATGCGCACCATGGCACGGGCGTAGGGACCGTAGGAGCAGCGGCAGAGCGGCACCTGGTTGGTGATGGCCGCTCCGTCGACCAGCCAGCCGATGGCACCGACATCGGCCCAGGTGAGCGTCGGGTAGTTGAAGATCGAGGAGTACCGCTGTCTGCCGGCGTGCAGTTTGTCCAGCAGTTCGTCGCGGCTGACGCCGAGGGTCTCCGCCGCGCTGTACAGGTACAGGCCGTGCCCCGCTTCGTCCTGCACCTTGGCGATGAGGATCGCCTTGCGTCGGAGGGACGGTGCCCTGGTGATCCAGTTCGCCTCGGGCTGCATGCCGATGATTTCCGAGTGCGCGTGCTGGGCTATCTGGCGGACGAGGGTCGCCCGGTAGGCGTCCGGCATCCAGTCGCGGGGTTCGATGCGCTCCTCGGCCGCGACGGCGGCGTCGAAGGCGCGCTCCAATTCGGAGGGGCCGGGGCTCCGCTGTTCCGCGGGTGGGGCGGTGGTCATCTGCGGGCCCTCTCGTCGGCGTCTGTGCGGGTGCGGCGTTGGGGTGCGGCGGGCGCGGCGGTCCTGGCGGCTGGTTCGCCCTGGCGGGCGCCGAGCTCGTGGCGTCCTCGGTGGGGCGGTGGGAGCCACGCTGCGGTTCGTGTGGAGTTGTCGATGCCCGGCCTGCGCTGCGGTCGGTCGCTGTCGTCCGAGGCGCGATCCCGACCGACCGACCGATCGTTCGGTTCAATGGTGGGTGGGCCCGCGGGCGGTGTCAAGGGAGTCACTCGTTCAGCGGTACGCAAAGGGTGCCGCCGGTGGCCAGGATGGTTGCCGTGACTCTCCGTAGTTGTTTGGGGGGTTGTGGTGGTCGGAGAGTGAGGGCGGAGAGTGAGGGCGGAGCAAGAGGGTGAGGAGCTGTCCGCGGACGGGACAGCCTGCGAAGAGGGGCAGTGACGGGCCCGGCGCGTGAGCCGGGTCGCGGGGTGGCCGGGCGGCCACCGTCAGGGCCGAAGGGCGGGGGACGCGGCGGGTTCATCGGCGGTACCGTGCTGTGGTCCAGGAGGGACCTGGAACCGCAGTCGTGGGGGACCGTTCGAGAGCATGGAGCCACCGGAGAAACCTGAGGAGCCCACCGGGGGAGACGACCCCGGAACCGGGGTGCGTGGCGCGGCGGCGGGCCCCGCCCTCCCCGCAGCCCGGGAAGCGGCGGAAGCAGCCGCACCGGCGCACCCCGACGAGGGCGGGGTGGCGACAGGGGCGCCCCCGCAGGATGCCGGGCCCGGGGGCGCCGGGGCCGTGCCGCCCGGTGACCGGCCGGCTGGCGCACCCCGACCAGTGGGCGGTACGGACGAGCGGTCGCCGAACCCCGACCCCCTGACGACCGAGAACTTCGTCTTCGCCCGCCTGGGGTGGCCGGCGAGGATCACCATCGCCCTGACCGTCGGCCTGGTGACGGTGCTCGGCCTCTGGCACATAGCCATGGGGTTCCTCTACGTCGCGCCCGCCAACACCCTGTCCAAGGAGTACGCGTCCGTCATCCGCGACGGCTACTCGAACCCCGAGTTCGAGCAGAACTGGAAGCTCTTCGCCCCCAACCCGCTCCAGTCCGACATCGCGGTGGAGGCCCGAGCCGAGTTCGAGGACGAGACCGGTAGCGTGCGGACCACCGACTGGATCAGCCTCACCGCGATGGACATCGAGGGCATCCGCTACAACCTGCTCCCCAGTCACACCGCCCACAACACCCTGCGCCGCGGGTGGGACAGCTACACCAACACCCTCGACGAGGACGGTCGTCCGGTCGGGGCCCGCGGTGAACGAGCCACCGTCTACGTCCACCGTATCGCCCTGCTCCGACTCAGCACGATCATGGACATCGAACCGGTGAACCGTCTCCAGCTCAGGTCGGCGGTCACTCCGCTCGCCACCCCGCCCTGGGACGACCGCACCGTCAACACCGAGACGATCCACGAGGAGCAGGACTGGCGTACCGTCCTGCCACGCGACCTGCCCCGGGGCAGTCTCGCGGGAGACGCGGACCTCCCGCCGCCGAACCCGGCGCGCGAGGCCGGGAGCACGGACGACACCGACCCCACGGACGGCAACGGCGCCCCCGCTGACGGCGAGAGCGCCGCGGGTGACGCCGGGAGCGTCGGGGAGGAGTCCGGCTCCCCGGACAGCGGACGGACCACGTCCGGCACCGTCGAAGCCCAGGAGGGCGAGTCATGAGCCCGCCCCCGCCACCGTCCGAACGGACGGCTGACGTCCCCCCGCCGTCGCCCTTCGCCGATCTGGGCAAAAAGTTCGACTCCGCGCTCGCCCGCGGCCTCGGCAACATCACCCGCCGGGCGCTCGGCCCCCACCAGACCGCCGTGGTCCGCATCGGGTTCGCCTTCACCTGGCTGTTCTACCTCGTCCGGGAGTTCCCCCACCGGCACGAGCTGTACGGGCCGGACAGCCCGTGGGGCTTCGACCTGGCCGAGCAGATGATCTCCGGCAGCGGCGCGTTCTCCGTGCTGATGTGGAGCGACGGCCGACTGTGGTTCGAGTTCGTCTACCTCATGGCCGTACTGGCCGCCGTCGGTCTGCTCCTCGGCTGGCGCACCCGGGTCATGTCCGTGCTCTTCATGATCGGGGTGCTGTCCCTCCAGAACCGCTCCATCTTCATGGGGGACGGCGGCGACAACGTCATCAAGCTGATGGCCATGTACCTCGTCCTGCTGCGCTGCGGCCAGGTGTGGTCGCTCGACGCACGCCGAAAGGCGCGACGAGCCCCGGAGCCCGGGCCGGACCCGACCGGGATCGCCCTGTGGGCCGTCGCCGGCCTCGCGCTCGCCGTCACGACCGGGGGCGGGCTGCTCGACGGCTGGGTGTGGCAGCTCTGCCTCTGGGGCCTCTGGCTCGTCTTCGGCGCGTGGTGGGTGGTGGAGCGTCATTGGCCGGGCGAGCCGCGTCTGGTCTTCGACGTCCTGGCCAACCTCGTGCACAACATGGGTCTGCTGATCGTCATGGCACAGGTCTGCCTGATCTACGCGACGGCCGGCTGGTACAAGATCCAGGGCACCAGGTGGCAGGACGGCACCGCCGTCTACTACCCGATGAACCTTGACTACTTCACGCCGTTCCCCGAACTGTCGCAGGCGCTCACCGGCAACGGGATCCTCGTGATGATCATGACCTACGGGACGGTCTTCATCCAGGTCGCCTTCCCGTTCGCCCTGCTCAACCGCAAGGTCAAGAACGTCCTGCTCGCGGTGATGATCGCGGAGCACATCGGCATCGCGGTGCTGATGGGACTGCCGTTCTTCTCCCTGGCCATGATCGCCATGGACATCGTCTTCCTGCCGACCGCGTTCCTGCTGTGGCTGGGCTATCGGACCCGGCGCGCGACGGCGCCCCTGTCCGGCTTCGCCGGGCGCAGAGGGCGACGAGGCGAGCCCGACCCGGAGGGCCCGGAGGGCGTCTCCCCCGCGCAGCCGACGGCCGGCGGGACCCTGCCGGCCGCGGCCGTCCCGCGGGCCGACACCGTTACCGGTTCGGGGGCGGCTCCTCCCGGGGTCACGGCGGCTTCGGAACCAGCGCACGCCACGACCACGACCACGACCGCCGGCTCCGCCGCCGGGACCACCGGGCCGCCCGCTGGACTGCCCGCCCAGTCACGCACCGGCGACGCGACCGCCGAGCGGGCGGACGCCTCGGACCGTCCGGGGCCGGACACGTGAGCGCGCGGGAGGAGACCGGCGACACCACGGCCGAGTGGCGGCGCCTCACCGCACGACCGGGGCCAACGGCCCCTGTCCATCTCGACGGCTTCCACGCGCTGAAGCACGCGCTGCGCTTCGACGCCGCCGTACAGCTCGCCGTCACCACCGACCGGACGGCGACCCTGGCGCTCGCGGCGGAGCTGGCCCCCGAGTTGACGACCCGGCTCGACGCCCTGCTGCGGGACGTCACCTCGGCCGAGCTCGCCCGCCTGGTGACGCGGCCCCACCCGACGGGGGTCGCTGCGCTCGCGGCCAGGCCGCCCGTGCCGCCGGCGGACCGGGCACGGACGGCTCCGCTGGTGGTCCTCGACAACCCGAGGCACCTCGGGAACACCGGCGCGGTGATCCGCCTCGCGGCGGGGGCCGGGGCGGCCGGCGTGCTGACCACCGGCACGGTCGACCCCTGGAACCCGGGCGTGGTGCGTGCCGCCGCAGGACTGCACTACGCGCTGCCCGTCGCGAGGTGCGAGGTGGCCGAGCTGCCGACCGGCCCGATGTTCGCCCTGGACCCGGAGGGCGTCGACATCAGGGACCTCGTCGTCCCGGACGACGCGCTGCTCGCCTTCGGCTCGGAACGCCACGGGCTCAGTGCCGCAGCCCGGGCGCGCGCGGACCACCTGGTGTCGCTGCCCATGCGGCCCCTGGTGTCGAGCTACAACCTCGCCACCAGCGTCTCGATGGCGCTCTACCACTGGCTCGCCCGGCAGCCCCGTGGGCGAGGCGCCCCCGGGGCGGACACCGGGGGAGGCCCCTCGGAGGCGCGACCGCCCGGCTGACGGTGCGCCCCCGCGGCGCCGGACCCGCACGCTCCCGCACTGGACCGCACTGGACCGCACCGCGCGGTGGCGCGCGGCGTGGAGGCTGCCGGCGTGGGTGTGGGAGAGCCCACGGCGGCTGCGCAC
>NZ_JAAVJB010000053.1 GCF_012034385.1 Streptomyces spiramenti | reverse complement strand
GGCCGCCGGCACGACGGCGAGCGGTGCCGGTGCCGGCGGCTTGCCCCGGCCGGGGGTGGGCCGGGGCGGGTGGGACGCGCTCCGCCGCCCCACCCGTCTCAGTGCTTCGCCGCTCCTTCCGCACCGGCGCCGGTGAGGGCGCGGACCTGGAGCTCGGCGAACTTGTCGAGGTCGCGCTCCCTGGAGGCGAGGGTGCCGACGATGGCGCAGGCCAGGCCGATCGGCACGGAGACCAGCGCCGGGTTCTCCAGCGGGAACCAGGCGAAGTCGACCCCGGCGGGGAAGAGCGACAGGCTCTCGCCGTCGGCGTTGACCTTGCCGGAGACGACAGGCGAGAAGAACACCAGGCCGACGGCGGCCACGAGCCCGCCGTAGATGCCGGCGACCGCACCGGCGGTGTTGAACCGCTTCCAGAACAGACTGAGCAGCACGACCGGCAGGTTCGCCGAGGCCGCGATGGCGAAGGCCAGCGCCACCAGGAACGCCACGTTCAGGTTCTGCGCGAAGATCGCCAGGACAATGGCGACGACGCCGACACCGGCTGCGGAGAACCGCGCGACCTTGATCTCCTCGCGCTCGGTCGCCTCGCCCTTGCGGAGCACGTTGTTGTAGAAGTCGTGCGCCAGGGAGGACGAGGAGGCGATCGTCAGGCCGGCGACGGTGGTGAGGATGGTGGCGAAGGCGACTGCCGCGATGAACGCCAGCATCACCGCGCCGAGCGTGTCACCGCCGAAGTGCAGGCCGATCTCCTCCGCGAGCTGGGGCGCCGCGGTGTTGCCCGCGGCGTCCTGCGCGGTGATCGCGTCCTTGCCGACGAGTGCGGCGGCGCCGAAGCCCAGGACGAGGGTCATCAGGTAGAAGGTGCCGATGAGCCCGATACCCCAGTTGACCGACTTCCGGGCGGTCTTGGAGTCCGGCACGGTGTAGAAGCGGATCAGGATGTGCGGCAGACCGGCGGTGCCGAGGACCAGCGCCATGCCGAGGCTGATGAGGTCCAGCTTGTTGACCATCGTCTGCCAGGCGTCACCCGCGACTTCCACGCCGTAGCGCTGCCCGGGTTCCAGGAACGCCTGGCCGACGCCACTCGCCTCGGCCGCGTCGTTCATCAGCGAGCCCAGGTTGAAGCCGTAGATGGAGAGTGCGAGGACGGTCAGCAGCACCGCGCCGGCCATCAGCATGATCGCCTGGCCGATCTGCACCCACGTCGTCCCCGTCATGCCGCCGAACGTCACGTAGATGACCATCAGCAGGCCGACGGTGATGATCCCGACGATCTTGGCGGTCTCCGCGCTCATCCCGAGGAAGGTCTCCCCGGGGCGGATGCCCAGCAGCATCGCGATGAGCGCGCCGGCACCGACCATCTGCGCCAGCAGGTAGAAGATCGAGACGGTGAGCGTCGACACCGAGGCGGCGGTCCGTACCGGGGTCTGCCGCATCCGGTAGGAGACGACGTCGGCCATGGTGTACCGGCCGGAGTTGCGCAGCAGTTCCGCGACGAGCAGCAGTGCGACCAGCCACGCCACCAGGAAGCCCACCGAGTACAGAAAGCCGTCGTACCCGAACAGCGCGATCATGCCGGCGATACCGAGGAAGGACGCCGCCGACATGTAGTCGCCGGCGATGGCGAACCCGTTCTGGATGCCGGTGAACCCGCGGCCCCCGGAGTGGAAGTCGGTCGCCGACTTGATCTGCCGGCTGGCCCAGATGGTGACGCCGAGCGTCGTCGCGATCAGCACCGAGAACAGCAGGATGGTGATGACGCGGCTCTGTGCGGAGGTCGTTCCCTGCGCCAGCTCCACCGAGTGCGCGAGGGTGGTCATGGTGATGCTCACGCCTTGTCCTCCTGCTCTGCGGTGCGCTGCTCGCCGCTCATCAGCTCGTCACGGAGCTCCGCGGCGAGCGGGTCGAAGCGGCGGTTGGCGTAGAGCGAGTACCAGATCGCGATGCCGAAGGTGGAGACGAACTGGAGCACGCCGAACACCAACGCGACGTTGACGCTCCCCAGGACCTGGGTGTCCATCACACCGCGCGCGTACCCGGACATCCAGACGTAGAGGATGTACCAGGCGAGGAAGGCGATCGACATGGGGACGACGAACCGCAGCAGCCGGGAGCGCAGTTCGAGGAAGCGGGGGTCGGAGTGCATGACCACCGAGCGGGCCTTGAGGTCCGGCTCCGGTGGCTCTCCTGCCTCGGTCGTCGTTGGCTGGGTCGTCATGAACCGGCTCCTGTGTCGGGGACGTACGCCCGGAAGGACCGGACGTGGGTGACGCGTTCGCGCGAATGTAAGGAAGCTCACTCACCCGTGTCAGTGGGCCTACCGGCTGAGTCGGCGAAAGCGGAGTACCCGCGCCGAACGGTCCTCCGCTGTGCGACGAACGGTCCACGAGCGGTCGGTGAACGGTCCCCGCCGCCCGCCGCTCCGCCACCACTCCTCTCCCCCAGCGCGCTGACCTGGCCGTCGCCCCGGGCGACCCCGAACCCGCCCCCGACGTTCCCCTGTCGCGTGCGCGGGCTCCCCAGGGCCCGCGCACGCGACAGGGCCCGGCCCCACCGCGGGATGCGGTGGGACCGGGCCCTGTCATGCCGATGTCGGCTGCCCCGAGAGGGGCGTCAGGTCACTTGAGGATCTTGGTGACCTGGCCGGCGCCCACGGTCCGGCCACCCTCACGGATGGCGAACTTCAGGCCCTCCTCCATGGCGACGGGCTGGATCAGCTCGACGCGCATTTCGGTGTTGTCGCCCGGCATGACCATCTCGGTGCCCTCGGGGAGGTGCACCACGCCGGTCACGTCGGTGGTACGGAAGTAGAACTGCGGGCGGTAGTTGTTGAAGAACGGGGTGTGGCGGCCACCCTCGTCCTTCGACAGGATGTACGCCTGCGCCTCGAACTCCGTGTGCGGGGTGACCGAGCCGGGCTTGATGATGACCTGGCCGCGCTCGACGTCCTCGCGCTTGATGCCGCGGAGCAGCAGACCGACGTTCTCACCGGCCTGACCCTCGTCCAGCAGCTTCCGGAACATCTCGATGCCGGTGACCGTGGTGGTGGTCTTGTTCTCCTTGATGCCGATGATGTCGACGGTCTCGTTGACCTTCAGGACACCACGCTCGATGCGGCCGGTGACGACCGTACCGCGACCGGTGATGGTGAAGACATCCTCGATCGGCATGAGGAAGGGCTTCTCGACGTCACGCTCGGGCTGCGGGATCGAGTCGTCGACGGCCTTCATCAGCTCGAGGACGGTCTTGCCCCACTCGGCGTCACCCTCCAGCGCCTTCAGCGCGGAGACCTTGACGACCGGGACGTCGTCGCCCGGGAACTCGTACTCCGAGAGCAGCTCACGGACCTCGAGCTCGACGAGCTCCATGATCTCCTCGTCGTCCACCATGTCGGCCTTGTTCAGGGCGACAACGATGTACGGAACGCCGACCTGGCGGGCCAGGAGCACGTGCTCCTTGGTCTGCGGCATCGGGCCGTCGGTGGCGGCGACCACGAGGATGGCGCCGTCCATCTGGGCGGCACCGGTGATCATGTTCTTGATGTAGTCCGCGTGACCCGGGCAGTCGACGTGGGCGTAGTGACGGCTCTCCGTCTGGTACTCGACGTGCGCGATGGAGATGGTGATACCACGCTGACGCTCTTCGGGCGCCTTGTCGATCTGGTCGAAGGCCGAGGCCTCGTTCAGGTCCGGGTACGCGTCGTGCAGCACCTTGGTGATCGCCGCGGTAAGAGTCGTCTTACCGTGGTCGATGTGACCGATGGTGCCGATGTTGACGTGCGGCTTAGTCCGCTCGAACTTCGCCTTCGCCACGGGGGTCCTCCTGATGGACTGGTGCTGTACGCCCCGCCGCGGCTTGCGGCGAGGGCCAGATGGTCTACCGAATCGGCCAGGACCCCGAGGGGGACGCCCTTGGCCGTTTCGCTGGGGGTCTGACTCGGGGGCGACCCCGGCCGCCGTCCTGACGGACGACCGACCGGAGCGATGCCCCGTATGCCGTTTTGCTCCAGCTTAGTGGGTGTCTGATCCGGGAGTTCCCCGGATTATTCGCCCTTGGCCTTCGCGATGATCTCCTCGGAGACGGCCTTGGGGACCTCGCCGTAGGAGTCGAACTGCATGCTGTAGCTGGCGCGACCGGAGGTCTTGCTGCGGAGGTCGCCGACGTAGCCGAACATCTCCGACAGCGGGACCAGGGCCTTGACGACCTTGTTGCCCGTGCGGTCCTCCATGGCCTGGATCTGACCACGCCGGGAGTTGATGTCGCCGATCACGTCGCCCATGTAGTCCTCGGGCGTGGTGACCTCGACGGCCATCAGCGGTTCGAGGATGGCCGGGCTGGCCCTACGAGCGGCTTCCTTGAACACCATGGAACCGGCGATCTTGAAGGCCATCTCGGAGGAGTCGACGTCGTGGTAGGCGCCGTCGAGCAGCGTCACCTTGACACCGGTCAGCGGGTAGCCGGCGAGCACGCCGAACTCCATCGCGTCCTGGCAACCGGCGTCCACCGAGGGGATGTACTCCTTGGGGATGCGGCCACCGGTGACCTTGTTCACGAACTCGTAGCCGTCACCCTCGAGAGGCTCGAGAGCGATCTGCACCTTCGCGAACTGGCCGGAACCACCGGTCTGCTTCTTGTGCGTGTAGTCGATCTTCTCGACCGCCTTGCGAAGCGTCTCGCGGTAGGCCACCTGCGGCTTGCCGACGTTCGCCTCGACCCGGAACTCCCGCTTCATGCGGTCGACCAGCACGTCGAGGTGGAGCTCGCCCATCCCCTTGATGATGGTCTGGCCGGTCTCCTCGTTCGTCTGGACCTGGAAGGACGGGTCCTCCTCGGCCAGCCGCTGGATCGCGACGCCCAGCTTCTCCTGGTCACCCTTGGACTTGGGCTCGATGGCGACCTCGATGACCGGGGCCGGGAACTCCATCGACTCCAGGATCACCGGGTTCGCCGAGTCCGAGAGGGTCTCGCCGGTGGTGGTCTGCTTGAGACCCATGACGGCGACGATGTCGCCGGCACCCACCGAGCTGATCTCCTCACGCTTGTTGGCGTGCATCCGGTAGATCTTGCCGATCCGCTCCTTCTTGCCCTTCACCGAGTTCAGCACCTGGGTGCCGGTCTCGATGCGGCCGGAGTAGACGCGGATGAAGGTCAGGCGGCCGAGGTGCGGGTCGCTGGCGATCTTGAACGCCAGGGCCGACATCGGCTCGTCCTCGGAGGGCTTGCGGGCGATGACCTCGTCCGCGTCCTTCGGGGACTGACCCTCGATCGCCTCGACGTCCAGCGGCGAGGGCAGGTAGCGGACCACGGAGTCGAGCAGGGGCTGAACGCCCTTGTTCTTGAACGCGGTGCCACAGAAGACCGGGGTGATGGTGACGTCGCCCTCGGCGAGGGTGATGCGGCGGATCGCCGCGCGCAGCTGGTCCTGGGTGGGCTCGGTGCCCTCCAGGAACAGCTCCATCATCTCCTCGTCGTTCTCGGCGACGGCCTCGACCAGCTTGGCGTGGTACTCGTCCGCCTGGTCCTGCAGCTCCGCGGGGATGTCGACGGTGTCGTACATCTCGCCGAGCTTGGTCTCCTCGGACCACAGCAGGGCCTTCATCTGGACGAGGTCGACGACGCCCTGGAAGCCGGCCTCGGCACCGATCGGCAGCTGCATGACCAGCGGCACGGCGTGCAGCCGCTCCACGATCATGTCGACGCAGCGGAAGAAGTCCGCACCCGTACGGTCCAGCTTGTTCACGAAGCAGATACGCGGCACGCCGTACCGGTCCGCCTGTCGCCAGACGGTCTCGGACTGCGGCTCGACGCCGGCCACACCGTCGAACACCGTGACAGCACCGTCGAGCACCCGCAGGGAGCGCTCCACCTCAACGGTGAAGTCGACGTGCCCGGGGGTGTCGATGATGTTGATCGTGTGATCGACATCGTCGAGCGGCCAGTGGCAGGTCGTCGCGGCGGACGTGATGGTGATGCCGCGCTCCTGCTCCTGCTCCATCCAGTCCATCGTGGCAGCGCCGTCGTGGACCTCACCGATCTTGTAGCTCACACCGGTGTAGTACAGGATCCGCTCGGTGGTGGTCGTCTTGCCCGCGTCGATGTGGGCCATGATCCCGATGTTGCGGACCTTGGCCAGGTCAAGTGAAGTAGTAGCCATAAGGCTTCGGTCTTCTCTCGGTCTCGATGGGGTAGCGACTACCAGCGGTAGTGCGCGAAGGCCTTGTTGGACTCGGCCATCTTGTGCGTGTCCTCACGCTTCTTGACGGCGGCACCCAGGCCGTTCGACGCGTCGAGCAGCTCGTTCATGAGGCGCTCGGTCATCGTCTTCTCGCGGCGGGCACGCGAGTAGCCCACCAGCCAGCGCAGCGCCAGCGTCGAGGAACGGCCCGGACGGACCTCCACCGGCACCTGGTAGGTGGCGCCACCGACACGGCGGGACCGGACCTCCAGGGTCGGCTTCACGTTCTCCAGGGCGCGCTTCAGCGTGACGACCGGGTCGTTGCCGGTCTTCTCGCGAAGGCCCTCCAGGGCGCCGTACACGATGCGCTCGGCGGTGGAGCGCTTCCCGTGCAGGAGCACCTTGTTGATCAGGGACGTCACCAGAGGAGAGCCGTAGACCGGGTCGATGTGGACCGGGCGCTTCGGGGCAGGGCCCTTACGAGGCATTCTTACTTCTCCTTCTTGGCGCCGTAGCGGCTGCGAGCCTGCTTGCGGTTCTTGACGCCCTGGGTGTCGAGCGAGCCGCGGATGATCTTGTAACGAACACCCGGCAGGTCCCTGACCCGACCGCCACGCACGAGCACGATGGAGTGCTCCTGGAGGTTGTGGCCCTCACCCGGAATGTAGGCCGTGACCTCGATGCCGCTGGTCAGGCGCACACGTGCGACCTTCCGCAGCGCCGAGTTCGGCTTCTTCGGGGTGGTGGTGAAGACACGCGTGCAGACGCCGCGCCGCTGGGGCGAACCGTCGAGCGCGAGAGTCTTGTTCTTCTCGGTCTTGTCCTGCCGGCCCTTTCGGACCAGCTGCTGGATCGTTGGCACAGTCTCTCCGGTTTCTGTGTGCCGTCTCGGTACCACTAACCTGGGCCACCGCCGACCCACGCGGTCGGGTGTGTCGAAGCTGTCCACCCCGCCGCGACGGGGCCCGTCAGCGGTGGGGGTGCAGATATCGGGGTCCGACGACACCCGCGACGTTCACCTCGGTGAATCGGCAGGTGCGCAGGGGACACCCCAGGCACGAGGTCAGAGCCTACCCAGCACACCGCCCGCGGTCAAAAAACAAGGCACGCGCAGCAGCCGTGTGGTGCTTCTCCCAAGGGGCACACGGCGGCAGAATGATCGCATGAACAGCGGAGGCCACAGCCCCGGCGACGCCGAGGGTGACACAGCGGGCGGCGGACCGGCATCGGGTGACCGCACCGCGGACGGAACGACCAACAGTACCGAAGCCGGGACCACGGGTGATCCCGGGGCCGACGCAGACATACCCAACGGCACCGACGGCGACACCTCCGCCGGTGCCCCGACCCCATCCGATCGGCGCGAACCCCCGGACGAGCGCCCCGAGTCCGAGGCGGAAGGCGCCGCGGAAGCGGCCGTGACCGACGCGGGGACCACGGCTCCGACCGGCGGACCGGCGGCCGGAGCGGCGGCCTCGGGCAACGGCGCGCAGACCGGCGCGACGGACACGGCGGACCCCGAACCCGCCGACCCCGCACCCCCGGAGGCCGACCCCGGGACCGCCTCGGCCGCCGATCCTGAGGCGGGGGCGGGTGGGGACGCAGCCGCCGCCGGCGAGGAGCCCGCGCCGGCGGACGGGACCCCGGCCGCCGGGTCGCGGAACCCGCCCGAGGCGGAGACAGCGGAGAGCACGGGCCCGCCCGTGACGGCCGAACCCGGGGCAACCGGCGCCGAATCGGCAGCTGTCGCCGGCGACAGCGACGGCAGCGACAAAGCGGCGCCACTGACGCGGCGAAGACGCCGCTGGCCGAAGGTGCTCGCGGCCTGCCTCGCCGGGCTCATGCTGACCGGCGCCGCCGGCGCCGGCTGGGCGTACTGGCGCACCGAGCAGAGCCTGGACAGCATCAAGCGCATCCCGCAGGCCATGCCCACCATGCCCGAGGAGCAGCAACCCCAGCGCATCGAGGGCGACTCCCTCGTCTTCCTCCTGGTCGGCCTGGACGCGGAGTCCGCGCCCGACACCGGCGTCGGCGACACCGAGGTCTCGGCCGAGGGCGAGCCGGCCGCCTGGGAGGCGGGTTCCGCGCGGAGCGACACCATGATGCTGCTCCAGATACCCGCGGACCGCTCCGCCGCCACGCTCGTCTCCCTCCCGCGCGACAGTTGGGTGGAGGTGCCGGGCCACGGCAGCTCCAAGCTCAACGCCGCCTACTCGTGGGGTGGTCCGGCGCTGATGGTGGAGACGGTCCAGAATCTCACCGACCTCCGGATAGACCACCTCGCCGTCATCGACTGGGAGGGATTTCGTGAACTCACCGACGCCGTCGGCGGGGTGCGGGTGGACGGCGAACGCCTCGACGGGCGGGACGCGCTGGACTACGTCCGGGAACGCAAGGGCCTTCCCGAGGGCGACCTCGACCGCAACCGGCGCCAACAGCACTTCCTGCGCTCGCTGTTGGAGCAGACTCTCAGCTCGGACACGCTCTCCAGCCCGTCGCGCCTCAACGGCCTCCTCAACGCGGTCGGCGACGTGGTCAGCGTCGACGACGGACTGAGCAATGGCGACATCCGCGACCTCGCCTGGGGGCTGCGCGGGCTCGACGACGATGAGGTGCGGTTCATGAACGCCCCGGTCGTCGGCACCGAGACCATCGGCGGGCAGTCCGTGGTCATCCTGGACCAGGAGGCGGCCGAACCGCTGTGGAAGGCCATGAAGGAGGACGCCGTGGGCGAGTTGGTCGAACGCGGCGAGGCCCCCGAGGACCTCGGGGAGGAAGTCGCCTGACCTCTCCCCCGGCACGCGCACCGACCCGGGACGCCGGGTCCGTCGCGCGTCACCGTGGGGACGACGGGCGCCGAACAGCGGCGCCTGCCGTGCGTTCGACTTTCGGACGGCCAACCGAAACCGCGATGCGGCCGGCCGCGTCCTGACCCCTGTGACAGCTACCTTCACCAGGACCGAGACCGTGGCGCAGAACGAGGCCGACACCGAGAAGGCGACCACCACGCCGGACGTGCGACCGTCGTGGCGCGCGCCCCGGGGGCGGGTGCCCGCGGCGCTCGCCCTGCTGACCGCGTTACTCCTCGCCTTCCCCGGCTCCGTGCCGAACGCCGGTCCGCGCCTGGGCAGCCTGCTGGAGAGCTTCCTGCCCTGGCTCGGCCTCGCGGTACCCGTCCTCCTCGCTGCCGCGCTCCTACGTCGCTCCGCGCTCGCCGTGACGGCCGTGCTGCTGCCGCTGGCGGCCTGGTGCGCCGCCTTCGGCCACCTGCTGCTCCCCGGACCCGCTCCGCAACCCCGCGAGTTGCTCGTCCTCCAGCACAACGTGAGCGACGAGAACACCGACCCGGTCGGCACCGCCCGCGCCATGGCCGCCGCCGGCCCCGACCTGATCGGTGTCCAGGAGCTGCTGCCCGAGGCCGTGGAGAGCTACCGGCGGACGCTCGCGCCGGAGTACCCGCACCACGCGGTCAGCGGCACCGTGGCGCTGTGGTCGAAGCACCCGCTGAGCGACGTCGCCCCCCTGGACATCAAGCCGCGGGACCTCACGGAGCCGTGGAACCGCGGGCTGCGGGCGGTGGTCACGACGCCGCACGGCGACGTCGTCGCCCACGTCGTCCACCTCCCGTCGATGCGCGTGGGCGCCGGCGGCCTCACCTCCCAACGGCGCGACGAGAGCGCCACGCTGCTCGGACGCGCGATCGCCGAGGAACCGCTGCACACGGTGATCCTGCTCGGCGACCTCAACGGCACCACCGAGGACCGCGGACTCGCCCCGCTCACCGACCGGTTGAACGTCCCGGAGCGCGGCTTCGGGTTCAGCTTCCCCGTCGGCCTCCCGGTCGCCCGGATCGACCAGGTCATGGCACGCACGGCGACCGTCACCGACCTCCGCACGCTGCCCGCCACCGGCAGCGACCACCTCCCGGTCACCGCCCGCATCCTGCTGCCGTAGCCCCCGGCGAGAGCCGCAGTCCCCGCACACACGCCGACGGGCGGCCACCCCCGTGAGGGAGCGACCGCCCGTCGGCGTTTCGTGGAGCGCTGCGGCTCAGCCCTGGTAGGGGCCGTAGTCGTAGTCGTCCAGCGGCACCGCCTGGCCGGAGCCGGCGCCGAACGGCGAGTAGTCGATGTCGTCGTAACCGACGGCCGAGTACATCGCGGACTTCGCCTCCTCGGTGGGCTCCACCCGGATGTTGCGGTAGCGGGAGAGACCCGTACCGGCCGGGATGAGCTTACCGATGATGACGTTCTCCTTGAGGCCGATCAGGGAGTCCGACTTGGCGTTGATCGCCGCGTCGGTGAGGACCCTGGTCGTCTCCTGGAAGGACGCCGCCGACAGCCACGACTCGGTGGCCAGCGACGCCTTGGTGATACCCATGAGCTGCGGGCGGCCGGAGGCGGGGTGGCCGCCCTCGGAGACCACGCGCCGGTTCTCGCCCTCGAACTTCGAGCGCTCGACCAGCTCGCCGGGCAGCAGCTCGGCGTCGCCCGACTCGATGATCGTCACCCGGCGGAGCATCTGCCGGACGATGATCTCGATGTGCTTGTCGTGGATCGCCACGCCCTGCGAGTTGTAGACCTTCTGGACCTGGTCGACCAGGTAGATCTGCACCTGGCGCTGGCCCAGCACGCGGAGCACGTCGTGCGGGTTGATCGCACCGACGGTCAGCGGCTGGCCGACGACGACGCGGTCGCCCTCGCCGACCAGCAGACGCGCACGCTTGGAGACCGCGTACGGCTGCTCGTCGGTGCCGTCGTCCGGCGTGATGACGACCTTCTTGGTCTTCTCGGTCTCCTCGATCCGCACGCGGCCGACGGCCTCGGAGATCGGGGCGACACCCTTGGGCTGCCGCGCCTCGAAGAGCTCGACGACACGGGGCAGACCCTGCGTGATGTCGTCACCCGCCACACCACCGGTGTGGAAGGTACGCATCGTCAGCTGGGTGCCGGGCTCACCGATCGACTGGGCGGCGATGATGCCGACCGCCTCGCCGATGTCCACCAGCTTGCCGGTGGCCAGCGAGCGGCCGTAGCAGCGGGCGCAGGTGCCGACGGCGGACTCGCAGGTGAGGACGGAGCGGGTCTTGACCGTCTCCACACCGTGCTTGACCAGCTCGTCGATGAGGACGTCGCCGAGGTCGGTGTTTGCCGGGGCCAGCAGCTGGCCGTCGACCGTGATGTCCTCGGCCAGGCAGCGGGCGTAGACGCTCGACTCGACGTTCTCGGTCTTGCGCAGCACGCCCTCGCCGTCGCGGACGGCGATCGCCAGCTTGAGACCGCGGTCGGTGCCGCAGTCGTCCTCGCGGATGATGACGTCCTGCGAGACGTCCACCAGACGACGGGTGAGGTACCCGGAGTCGGCGGTACGCAGCGCCGTGTCGGCCAGACCCTTACGGGCACCGTGGGTGGAGATGAAGTACTCCAGCACGGACAGGCCCTCGCGGAACGACGCCTTGATGGGACGGGGGATCGTCTCGTTCTTGGCGTTCGACACCAGACCGCGCATACCGGCGATCTGACGCATCTGCATCATGTTTCCTCGGGCACCCGAGTCCACCATCATGAAGATCGCGTTGGTCTTCGGGAAGTTGGCGCTCATCACGTCGGCGACCTTGTTGGTGGCCTCCGTCCAGATCGCGATGAGCTCCTGGGTGCGCTCGTCCTTGGTGATCAGACCGCGCTCGTACTGCTTCTGGACCTTCTCGTCACGCGCCTCGTAGGAGGCGATGATCTCCTTCTTGGCCTCGGGGACCAGGATGTCGGAGACGGCGACGGTGACACCGGACCGGGTGGCCCAGTGGTAGCCGGCGGCCTTGAGGTTGTCCAGCGTGGCGGCGACCACGATCTTCGGGTAGCGCTCCGCGAGGTCGTTGACGATCTCGGAGATCTGCTTCTTGCCGACCGGGATCTGCACGAAGGGGTAGTCCTCCGGCAGCAGCTCGTTGAAGAGCGCGCGACCGAGGGTGGTCTTCAGACGGAACGGGTCGCCGACCTGCCACTCGGCCACACCGGAGTCCACATCGGCCTCGGTGGGGGCCGGCGGGGTCCAGCCGCGGGGCGGCACGGAGCCGACCGGGAACCGGATCTCGACCTCGGCCTGGAGGGACAGCTCGTCGGCGTCGAAGGCCATGATGGCCTCCGCGGTGGAGCCGAACGACCGGCCCTCGCCCTTGAGCACGCGCTCTTCGGCGTCGGTGGTGAGGAAGAACAGCCCCAGCACCATGTCCTGCGTCGGCATGGTGACCGGCCGGCCGTCGGCCGGCTTGAGGATGTTGTTCGAGGACAGCATCAGGATGCGGGCCTCGGCCTGCGCCTCCGCGGAGAGCGGCAGGTGCACGGCCATCTGGTCGCCGTCGAAGTCCGCGTTGAACGCGGTGCAGACGAGCGGGTGGATCTGGATGGCCTTGCCCTCGACCAGCTGGGGCTCGAAGGCCTGGATGCCGAGGCGGTGCAGCGTGGGCGCACGGTTGAGCAGCACGGGGTGCTCGGCGATGACCTCTTCGAGGACGTCGTACACCACGGTGCGCTGGCGCTCGACCATGCGCTTGGCCGACTTGATGTTCTGGGCGTGGTTGAGGTCGACCAGCCGCTTCATGACGAAGGGCTTGAAGAGCTCCAGCGCCATGGCCTTCGGCAGACCGCACTGGTGCAGCTTGAGCTGCGGACCGACGACGATCACGGAACGCGCGGAGTAGTCCACGCGCTTGCCGAGGAGGTTCTGACGGAAGCGGCCCTGCTTGCCCTTGAGCATGTCGGACAGCGACTTCAGCGGACGGTTGCCCGGACCGGTGACCGGCCGGCCGCGACGGCCGTTGTCGAACAGCGCGTCGACGGCCTCCTGGAGCATCCGCTTCTCGTTGTTCACGATGATCTCGGGGGCACCGAGGTCGAGCAGACGCTTCAGGCGGTTGTTGCGGTTGATCACCCGGCGGTACAGGTCGTTCAGGTCGGAGGTCGCGAAGCGGCCACCGTCCAGCTGCACCATCGGGCGGAGGTCCGGCGGGATGACCGGGACGCAGTCCAGCACCATGCCCTTGGGGCTGTTGCGGGTCTGCAGGAACGCGGAGACGACCTTCAGCCGCTTCAGGGCGCGGGTCTTCTTCTGGCCCTTGCCGGTGCGGATGATCTCGCGGAGGCGCTCGGCCTCCTCGTCGAGGTCGAAGGTCTCCAGCCGCTTCTGCAGCGCGGCGGCGCCCATCGAACCGTCGAAGTAGGTGCCGAAGCGGTCGCGGAGCTCGCGGTAGAGCAGCTCGTCGCCCTCCAGGTCCTGGACCTTGAGGTTCTTGAACCGGTTCCACACCTCGTCGAGGCGGTCGATCTCGCGCTGCGCGCGGTCGCGCAGCTGCTTCATCTCACGCTCGGCGCCCTCGCGGACCTTGCGGCGCGCGTCGGCCTTGGCGCCCTCGGCCTCCAGCTCGGCGAGGTCGTTCTCGACCCGCTTGGCACGGGCCTCCAGGTCGGCGTCACGGCGCTGCTCGATCTGCTGGCGCTCGACGGAGACGTGGGCCTCCAGGGAGGGGAGGTCGCGGGTGCGGCGCTCCTCGTCCACGAAGGTGATCATGTAGGCGGCGAAGTAGATGACCTTCTCGAGGTCCTTCGGCGCGAGGTCCAGCAGGTACCCCAGGCGCGAGGGCACGCCCTTGAAGTACCAGATGTGGGTGACGGGGGCGGCGAGCTCGATGTGGCCCATCCGCTCACGGCGCACCTTGGCGCGGGTCACCTCGACGCCGCAGCGCTCACAGATGATGCCCTTGAAGCGGACGCGCTTGTACTTGCCGCAGTAGCACTCCCAGTCCCGAGTGGGGCCGAAGATCTTCTCGCAGAAGAGGCCGTCCTTCTCGGGCTTGAGGGTGCGGTAGTTGATGGTCTCGGGCTTCTTGACCTCGCCGTGGGACCACTGGCGGATGTCGTCGGCGGTGGCCAGGCCGATACGGAGTTCGTCGAAGAAGTTGACGTCGAGCACTCTCGTCAATCCCTCTCAGGGGTTGGGCCGCCCGCCGCGTGGGGCGGATGACCGGGTGAAAAGTCTGATCGGGGTCCGGGGCGGCGCCGGGTCACCAGGGATGGGTGACCCGGCGCGAACCCGTCAGACCTCTTCGACGCTGCTCGGCTCGCGCCGGGACAGGTCGATGCCGAGCTCCTCCGCCGCGCGGAAGACGTCCTCGTCGGTGTCACGCATCTCGATGGACATGCCGTCACTGGACAGCACCTCCACGTTGAGGCAGAGCGACTGCATTTCCTTGATGAGCACCTTGAAGGACTCGGGAATGCCGGGCTCCGGGATGTTCTCGCCCTTGACGATCGCCTCGTAGACCTTCACCCGGCCGGTGACGTCGTCGGACTTGATGGTCAGCAGCTCCTGCAGGGCGTACGCGGCGCCGTACGCCTCGAGCGCCCAGACCTCCATCTCGCCGAAGCGCTGGCCGCCGAACTGGGCCTTACCACCCAGCGGCTGCTGCGTGATCATGGAGTACGGGCCGGTCGAACGCGCGTGGAGCTTGTCGTCGACCAGGTGGTGCAGCTTCAGGATGTACATGTAGCCGACGGAGACCGGCTCCGGGAACGGCTCGCCGGAGCGGCCGTCGAAGAGGTGGGCCTTGCCCGAGGGCTGGACCATGCGGTCGCCGTCGCGGTTGGGCAGCGTGGCCTCGAAGAGACCCGCGATCTCGTCCTCACGGGCGCCGTCGAAGACCGGGGTCGCGACGTTGGTGCCGGGCGCGACGTCGTCGGCGCTGATCGCGGTGAGGCGCTTCTTCCACTCCGCGTCGATGCCCTCGACCTTCCAGCCCTGCGAGGCGAGCCACCCGAGGTGGATCTCCAGGACCTGGCCCGGGTTCATCCGGGAGGGGACGCCCAGCGGGTTGAGGATGACGTCGACCGGGGTGCCGTCCTCCATGAACGGCATGTCCTCGACCGGCAGCACCTTGGAGATGACGCCCTTGTTGCCGTGACGGCCGGCGAGCTTGTCACCATCGGTGATCTTGCGCTTCTTCGCGACGTAGACGCGGACCAGCTGGTTCACGCCGGGGGGCAGTTCGTCGCCCTCCTCGCGGTCGAAGACGCGGACGCCGATGACCTTGCCGGTCTCGCCGTGCGGCACCTTCAGGGAGGTGTCGCGGACCTCGCGCGCCTTCTCGCCGAAGATCGCGCGGAGCAGGCGCTCCTCGGGGGTCAGCTCGGTCTCGCCCTTCGGGGTGACCTTGCCGACCAGGATGTCCCCGGCCTCGACCTCGGCACCGATGCGGATGATGCCGCGGTCGTCGAGGTCCGCGAGGACCTCCTCGGAGACGTTCGGGATGTCCCGGGTGATCTCCTCGGGGCCGAGCTTGGTGTCGCGGGCGTCCACCTCGTGCTCGTCGATGTGGATCGAGGAGAGCACGTCGTCCTGGACCAGCCGCTGGCTGAGGATGATCGCGTCCTCGTAGTTGTAGCCCTCCCAGGGCATGAACGCGACGAGCAGGTTCTTGCCGAGCGCCATCTCACCGGACTCGGTGGAGGGGCCGTCGGCGATGACCTGGCCGGCGATGACCTCCTGGCCCTCGCTGACCAGCACCTTCTGGTTGAAGGAGGTGCCCTGGTTCGAGCGGTGGAACTTCGCCAGGCGGTAGGTGACGTTGGTGCCGTCGGCGTTGGCCGCGGAGACGTAGTCCGCGGAGACGTCGGTGATCACCGCGTCCTGGTCGGCGCGGATGACGTCGCCGGCGTCGGTGGCGGAGCGGTACTCCATGCCGGTGCCGACCAGCGGGGACTCCGCCTTCAGCAGCGGCACCGCCTGGCGCATCATGTTCGAGCCCATGAGCGCGCGGTTGGCGTCGTCGTGCTCCAGGAACGGGATCATGGCGGTCGCGACCGACACCATCTGGCGCGGCGAGACGTCCATGTAGTCCACGTCGTGGCCGGTGACGTAGTCGATCTCGCCGCCGCGGCGGCGGACGAGGACGCGGTTCTCGGCGAAGCGCATGTCGTCGTCCAGGCGCGCGTTGGCCTGGGCGATGACGAAGCGGTCCTCCTCGTCGGCGGTGAGGTAGTCCACCGCGTCGGTGACGACACCCTCGACGACCTTGCGGTACGGGGTCTCCACGAAGCCGAAGGCGTTGACGCGGCCGAACGCGGCCAGCGAGCCGATCAGACCGATATTCGGGCCTTCGGGGGTCTCGATCGGGCACATGCGGCCGTAGTGCGAGGGGTGCACGTCACGCACTTCGAGGCCGGCCCGCTCACGGCTGAGACCACCGGGGCCGAGCGCCGAGAGACGACGCTTGTGGGTCAGACCCGACAGCGGGTTGGTCTGGTCCATGAACTGCGACAGCTGGCTGGTGCCGAAGAACTCCTTGATGGAGGCGACGACCGGCCGGATGTTGATCAGGGTCTGCGGCGTGATCGCCTCGACGTCCTGCGTGGTCATGCGCTCGCGGACCACCCGCTCCATGCGGGCGAGACCGGTGCGGACCTGGTTCTGGATCAGCTCGCCGACGTTGCGCAGGCGCCGGTTGCCGAAGTGGTCGATGTCGTCGGTCTCGACGACCAGCGGCTCACCGTCGATCGCCACGGCCTCGGTCTCGCCGGCGTGCAGGCGCACCAGGTACTTGATGGTGGCGACGACGTCCTCGGTCGTGAGCACACCGGAGTTGAGCGGCTCGCTGCCGCCCAGCTTCTTGTTGATCTTGTAGCGGCCGACCTTCGCGAGGTCGTAGCGCTTGGGGTTGAAGTAGAGGTTCTCCAGCAGGGTCTGGGCGGCCTCGCGGGTCGGCGGCTCGCCCGGACGGAGCTTGCGGTAGATGTCGAGGAGCGCGTCGTCCTGGCCCTGGGTGTGGTCCTTCTCCAAGGTGGCGCGCATCGACTCGTACTCGCCGAACTCCTCCAGGATCTGCTCGGAGGTCCAGCCCAGCGCCTTCAGCAGGACGGTGACCGACTGCTTGCGCTTGCGGTCGACGCGAACGCCCACCATGTCGCGCTTGTCGATCTCCATCTCCAGCCAGGCACCCCGGGACGGGATGATCTTGGCCGAGAAGAGGTCCTTGTCGGAGGTCTTGTCGATGGAGGTGTCGAAGTAGACGCCCGGCGAGCGCACCAGCTGCGAGACGACGACGCGCTCGGTGCCGTTGATGACGAAGGTGCCCTTGTTCGTCATCAGGGGGAAGTCCCCCATGAAGACGGTCTGGGACTTGATCTCGCCGGTGTCGTTGTTGGTGAACTCGGCGGTGACGAAGAGCGGCGCGGCGAACGTGAAGTCGCGCTCCTTGCACTCGTCGATGGAGTTCTTCGGCGGCTCGAAGCGGTGGTCGCGGAAGGTCAGCGACATCGAGCCCGAGAAGTCCTCGATCGGGGAGATCTCCTCGAAGATCTCCTCCAGACCGGACTTGGTCGGGACATCCTGCCCGCTGTCCAGCGCGGCCTCGACGCGGGACCTCCAGGCCTCGTTGCCGAGGAGCCAGTCGAAGCTCTCGGTTTGCAGGGCCAGGAGATTCGGAACCTCGAGCGGTTCCTTGATCTTCGCAAAAGAGACGCGCAGCGGTGCAGTGCTGGCGCCGTGGTTCGTGTGTACGGTCGAGGCGTTGCGCGAGGCGGCCAAGAGGGGGTCCTTCCGAGGGCTCGGACTCTCTGCGCGCATGCCGGTCCCACTGGTGACGGACAGGGGGAGCAATATAGGCAGCGCAAAGGGACAGTGTAGCCACAAGACACACTGATGTCCAATACCCAACCGGGACCGTCACAGCCCCAACGACGCGGCCGCCCTCCGGCCTCCACCGCCCCGGCCGCCTCGTCGCCGGTAGCGGTGTGTCTGCCGCATTGTTTCCCGCCCCGACACCGATCCATGCCTGAAATCCGGAATCGATGTCCCGCCGCCGCAGCGGCGCGTCCCGAGAATCGCGCGAAGGGTGCGGTTCGTCAAGAGGGGACGATCCCTTCGCGCCGCCTCCACGGGACGGCGACGAAAGATCACCATACCCCTGACCATGGACAAGGCAAGGACGGTCGCCTCCGGGGCGGCGAACCAGAAGAGGGGATCACCCGGCTGGGTGATCGCCTCTCAGGTCTGCACGGCCCTCTTACGAGTGACCGTGAGGTGCCGAGCCCCTCCGCGCGCCCGGGGCGTGCGGAGGGTGCTGCGACAGGATGGGCGGCTGAGCCGCCCGCCGGGCGTGCGGGCCGAAGCCCGCGTCACGCCGGTGCGGTGACCTCAGGTCACTTGACCTCGACGGAGGCGCCGGCGCCCTCAAGGGCGTCCTTGGCCTTCTCGGCGGCAGCCTTGTCGACCTTCTCGACGACGGCCTTGGGGGTGCCGTCCACGAGGTCCTTGGCCTCCTTGAGGCCCAGGGAGGTCAGCTCACGCACGACCTTGATGACCTGGATCTTCTTGTCGCCGGCACCGGTGAGGATGACGTCGAACTCGTCCTGCTCGGCAGCGGCCTCGGCCGGGGCGGCCACGGCACCGGCGGCGACGGCGACCGGGGCGGCAGCCTCGACGTCGAACTTCTCCTCGAAGGCCTTCACGAACTCGGAGAGCTCGATGAGGGTCATGCCGCTGAAGTGCTCGAGCAGCTCGTCCTGGGTGAGCTTCGCCATGATGGCGGTCCTTCCACTAAACCGGCTGATGCCGGGCTGTCTGGCGGTTGTCGCGGTCGATGGGCTTGCGGGCCCGCCGACCGCGGGTGAGAGGTGGAGCTACCTCACTCGGCCTCGGCGGGAGCCGCCGAAGCGCCACCGCCCTGCTCGACCTTGTCCCGGAGCGCGTCCGCGGTGCGGACGAGCTTCGTGAGCGGAGCCTGGAAGGTCGCCGCGGCCTTCGCCATGGACGCCTTCATGCCGCCGGCCAGCTTGGCGAGCAGCACCTCGCGGGACTCCAGTTCCGCGAGCTTGTTGATCTCGTCGGCGGACAGCGCCTTGCCGTCGAGCACGCCGCCCTTGATGACGAGGGCAGGGTTCTCCTTGGCGAAGTTGCGCAGACCCTTCGCCGCCGTCACCGGGTCACCGGTGAGGAAGGCGACGGCGGTCGAGCCCGTGAGGTGCTCGTCCAGCTCCGCGATCCCGGCCTCGTTGGCCGCGATCTTGGTCAGCGTGTTCTTCGAGACGCGGTACTGCGCGTCCTCACCGAGCGCCCGGCGCAGGTCCTTGATCTGCGCCACGGTGAGACCGGTGTACGCGGTCACGACAGCGCCGTTCGAGTTCTCGAACTTCTGCTTGATCTCAGCGACGGCTGCGACCTTGTCAGGGCTTGCCATGAACCTCGGCCCTCCTTCCGGGTGATACGGACCGCACGGAAGGGGCGTGAGAACACGAAACGCCCCGGCGCAGGCGCGGGGCGTGGTCCAGACGGGGCACCTGATAGGCGCACTCGTCGGAGGCTTCCTCGATCACCTGCGCGGGCGATCCGCGTTCGCGAATCCTTCGGCCACCGGGATCGGGCCCGGCGGCAACCAGCGGTCTCTGGCTTCGTGAGGAGACTAGACGGTCCGGGCACCTCGCGGCAAATCGCGCGGACGGCCGAGCGCGGAGGCGGGGGCGGACACCGCGCGGACCCCGGGGGGGGGGGGGGGGGGGGGGGCGACGGCGTGACGGCGTGACGGGGCCTTGCGGGGGGGGCGTCGGCGCGAGCGGGTGGTCACGGTTGGCGGCAGCGGTTCGCCGGTGCGGCGGCCGGGGGCTGCGGCGCGCGGCGGCCCGGGTCAGAGCCGCCAGGGGGTGTGGTCCGGCGGCCGGTAGCAGCACCGGGCGCCGGTGGAGACGGTCGCACGCAGGTGGGCCGCGAGCTCGGGATGGCGCACGTCGAGTCGGCGGAACGTGTCCCTGATCCGCGCGGTCACCGTCTTCCGCGCCCGCTCGGCGCTGTCGCCCAGCCGCCGTGACCGACCGGCCAGCCCGGCGGCGGCCCGCAACTCGACCAGCAGCGCCTCCCGCTCCCGGTCCAGCTCTGCGGCCCTGTCGTCGTCCCCGAGGAGCGCCGCCCGGTCGATCTCCCCGTCGAGAGCGGCGAGCCGCCGCTTGTAGGCCGCGCGCGCCCGCTCGTCGAGCACCTCGTCGCCGCCCATGGTGTGTGCGGCGACGACGGTGGCACCGCCCTCGGGAGACAGCAGCCGCACGGCCGGAACCGCCTCTCCGGGATGTGAGAGCAGCAGGTGGAGGTCGCGCAGCCCCTTGGCGTCGGGCAGGTGGGCCGTCCGGCCGCCGAAGGTCAGCTGCCAGACCGCGCCGTCGTGGCGGAACTCCCGCTCCGGGGAACGCCCGGGAGGCCGGGCGCGGGCACCGGAGACGTCGTCCCCGGCCCGGGCCACGGACGGGACGGGCTCGACTGCCGCCGGTGGCGGGGACGGCTCGTGCGCGGAGTCCGGCACGGGGGACGGTGCGGCGCGAGGAGCCGACGCGGACCGCGGGGCTCCGGCGTGGCCGGGCGGGAGGGACATGTTCATCCCGGCGGCGAGACGTTCCGCGTCCTGCCGCAGCCGCGCCGCTCGATCCCGGTCCCTCCCCGCACCGCCGAGGAGACCGGCGCCGCCGTGAGCACCGGCGCGGCCACCGGGGACGGCGCCGGTCGCGCCGCCGCCCGTGGCGTCGCCGGAGCCGTCCCGTCGGTACAGCGCCGAGGCCAGCCGTGCGCGTGCGAGCACGGCCCAGGGCCGTGCCTCCAGCCGGTCGGCGGCGACGACGGCGTCCGTCAGCGCGGCGACCGCCTCGTCCCAGCGCCCCTCACCCGCCTCGACCACGCCGAGCCAGAACGGCACCGGCCCGCTGATGTCGCAGCCGCAGAACGAGACCAGCCAGGCTTCCGGGTGCGGAGTCAGCGCCCGGCGCACCTCCTCCCCCAGCTCCCGGTCACCCGCCGCGGCTGCCGCCTGCGCGCGCAACCGCAGCCAGAGCGGGCCCAGGTCGCGCGGGAAGCCGCTCGACCGCCCCCGCGCGGCGGCCGTGTACAGCAGTCCTTCCTCGACGTCGCCGCGCTCGAACGCGGCGATGCCCAGCAGCACGTCGGGGTACGGGTAGCCGCTCTCCGTCAGCCGCGCCCGCAGCTCCGCATCACCCGGGGTCCTGCCCTGGAGCATCTCCAGCACCGTCCGGTGGTGGACCGCCATGAACGTCGTCATGAAGTTCCAGTCCGACTGCGCGCCGGGCAACTCCGAGGCGAGCTCCAGCCGGTGCTCCGCCTCGGCGAACTCGCCGCGCAGGGCGCCGATGATCGACCGGTCCACGGCCACCGCCGGTCGCAGGTGCGGGAGGCCCGCGGCGTCCGCCGCCGCGAGGTAGGAGAGGTAGTGCTCGCGGTAGGCGGCGTTCCCCTGCTCCAACTGCGCCACCCATCGCAGCGACCGGACGACCAGGTGCATACCGCGGTTGCCGGTGCGGGAGAGGACCGCGAGCAGCTCCTCCATGAGCCGTTCGCGTTCCGCCGCCGACCCCAGCCCCCAGATCGCCTCGTGTCGTGCCCACAGCAGGAACTCCAGGGCGGTGTCGTCGCCACCGCTGCGGGCCAGCGCCATGGTGCGCAGCGTCAACTCGTCGGCTAGAGCGGTGAGTTCGGACGGCGAGGCACCAGCGGAACGGTCGGCGGGCGCCGGTCCGGTGGCGGGCGGCTGCCCGGTTGCGGACGCCGGCCCGGGATCGTCGCGCGGGGTGTGCCGGCCGGGGGGCGGGTCGGTCGCCGGCCCGCTGCCGTCGGGTTGCCCGACCAGGGCGCGGTGCGCCTGCCGCAGCAGTCGCTCGCCGGTCGCCGCCAGTTCCGGAAAGGTGGTGGACCCCGCGTGCAGCGCCAGGGCGACCCGGGCGAGGAGTTCGGGATCCGCCACCGTCAGGGCCAGCTCCGCGGTCCCTCGGTAGAGCGCGATCACCTCGTCCCGCTCCGCCGTGTGCCCGAGTTGACCGACGAGGTCGAGCGCGACCGCGACCGTCCGGCCGGGGTCGACCTCTTCCGGCGGCGCCGCCCTCGCGACGTCGTAGGCGCGACGCAGGTGTCTGGTCGCCTCGTCGCCCGCGACCCGGTTGCCGGCGTCCTCCGCCGCGGCTGTCAGCAGCTCGACGGTCGTACCGGCCGGGAGGTCCCCACCGGCGAGATAGGCGTGGCGCGCCAGGTCGGCGGGCCCGATCGCCGGCAGCCCCTCGTCCCCGGGCACCCGGACGGCGCGCACCACCGCCGCGTGGTGCCGGCGCGCGGCGTCCGCCGTCAACCCCTCGTAGAGCGCCTCCCGGAACAGGTCGTGGGCGAAACAGAACCGTCCGCCGCCGGCGGCGGTCACCAGCCGGCCCGTGACGGCCTGGTCCAGCAGGGCATCGACCAGCGCGGACGGCGCGGCGACCACCGACGCGAGGACCGGCCGGGTGAACTCGCGGCCCAGCACGGAGGCCGCTTCCAGCAGCCGCCTCACCGGCGACGGCAACAGCGATATGCGGCGCGTCAGCGCGTCGCTGACGCCGGGGGTCATCGCGAGCGCCGGTCCGCCGGAGGCCCAGAGCCGGGCCGCCTGCTCGACGAAGAAGGGGTTGCCGCCGGTGCGCTGGTGCACCCGGGTCGCCAGCTCCGCCGAGGGCTCGCGCCCCGCCGCGCGCGCCAGCAGCGTTCCGACGTCGTCGCGGTCCAGCCCGGTGAGCGTGATGGTCGTAGCCCTGGCGTGGAGCATCGGCAGCACCGTGCGAGCCGCGGGCACGGCATCCCGGTCGGGCCGCCCCGAGGAGACGGCCACGACCCCGTCCCGGGCGCCGGCGCGGTACGGCGGCGCAGCGGCACCGTCTGCGTCGGGAGCGCGGGCGGCATCTGCGGGTATCTCCACCTCGACGTCCCGGTAGGTGCCCACCACGAGCAGCCGCTCGAACCAGGAGTGGCGCACCACGAACTCCAGCAACCGCAGGGACGCCTCGTCCGCCCAGTGCAGGTCCTCCAGCACCACCAGCACCGGGCGCCCCTGCGCGGCGCTGACCAGCGCCGTCGTGACCGCGTCGTAGAGGGCGAAGACGTCCTCGTCGGAGCCGCGGCCGACCCCGGTCTCGCCACCGGCCTCACCGAGCAGCGCCGCGAGCCCGCCGTTCTGCGGCGCCGAACTGCGGTACTCCTCCTGCGGCAGTGCCCGGCGCAGCCCGCGCACCACCTGGACCCACGGCCAGTACCCGGGCGCATGGGCGGAATCCCAGCACGAACCGGTCAGGACCAGCGCTCCCCGGGCCCTGGCCTCCCGCACCGCACCGGTGACCAGCGTCGTCTTTCCGATGCCCGCCTCGCCGGTGACCAGCACGAGCCCGCCGTGGCTCGCCGTGCTGCGGTCGACCTCGGAGCTCAGGAGCGAGGCCGCCTGCTTCCTTCCGAGTGGAGGGTCGGTGAGGGTCGTCACCCATCCATTAGACGCGAAGGGTCCGACAATCGCCGCGCTCGATCGACGGGCCCGTGCCCGGGCGCCCCGGCGGCCGGTTCCGGGGGCACCGTTCGGTGCCCCCGGCGGAACGGCGGGCGGGCTCCGGGGTGCGGGCTGAGAGCGTTGTGAGCCCCCACGTCGGATCAGCTCGCGGCGCCGGATGCGGTCAGCTGCACGGCGGAGGGCACCCTCATACCGGGTTGTCCTCGGGTGTTCCTGACAACGCAGCAGATGGCCGTAGCCGGCCTCGCGGGCCCGGCGTGGGGTCACGCACACGCTCTGCGAGGGCCGACTACGGTCCGCACGGGGCGGACGGCACGGGGCGGGCCAGGGCGCAGGGGGTGACGGTCGCGTCGCGCGCGTGGCGACCGGACCGGGCCGGGCTCGCCGATCAGGCGTCGGCGGAAGACCGGCGGAGATCGACGGCCACGGTGTGGACGGAGCGGCCGGCCGTCGCCCCCGCGCGGGGTCGGGTCGCCTCGGAGACGGCGTCCGCGACCACCCGGCGAAGGCACCGCCGCAACGCGGCGACCTCGGCCTCCGTGAGCGCCAGGTCGTGGAGGACGAGCAGGGGTTGTGCGGTGGGCTGCGCCCCGGCGTCCGGGAGGGGCGGAGCAGCCCGGTGGCCCGGCGCGGCCGAGGGCACGGCTGCGACCGGCGGCGCCGCGCTGTACAGGTGCTGGGTCCCACCCCGCGCCTGTCGCGTCTCGGTCACGGTCACCATGTCGGCGGAGCGCAGCACTCCCAGGTGGTGGGCGACCGTGCCCTTCCCGACGTCGAGAGCGGCGGCGAGAGCGCTGATCGTCGCCGGTTCGCGGGTGACGCGTGCGAGGAGTTCACGCCGCGTGGAATGGGACAGCGCCCGGTGGCCCGCCTCCGACAGCTCGACGGCTGCCGCGTCCCCCGCCCGGGCCGGCGGACGGTCGGTCTCCGACCCACGCGGCGTCCGGCACGGTTCACGCGCCGGGCGGTCGGGGCCGGGCGGGGCAGCCGGACCGGCCGTGCCGGGCCGCCGTGCCGGGTCGGCGAGGCACGGCTCCTCCGGGGACAGCTCCTCCGGAGGTGTCTCGGACGGTGGCGTCTCGGACGGTGGGTGCGTCGGGGACATGCATCAAGCGTCCAGCATTCTTGACGCTTGTGCAATTGCATGCTCTACTCCTCCCGCTCAGCGGCTACCGGGGGTCCGGCACGCCGGACGCGCCTGTCACCCGGAGGTCCCCGTGCCCACCGACCTGCAGCCCGGCGAGCTGTCGAGGATCGTCGAACGGTGTGCTGCGAAGGTGGAGGACCACTACGTCTTCCCCGCGACGGGCACCCGGCTGGCCGCATTGCTGCGTGAGCGGCTCGCCTCCGGCGCCTACCACCAGGCGGGAGACCCCCGGATACTCGCCGAACTCGTCACCACCGACCTCCGCTCGGTCAACGGCGACCCGCACCTGCGATTGCGCCACCGCCCGGAGCGGATCCCCACGCAGAAGGGCAAGTCCGCGCGAACGGAGGCGGACCGCGCGGCGGAGCTGACCATGGGCGGGGTCCCCGCCGTGGCGCGGCTCACGGGCGGCACGGCCCTGCTCGAACTGGGCCACTCGCTGCTGCCGGCGCGCGACGCGGCCGAGACCATGGGCGCGGCCTTCACCCTCGTCACCCGTAGCGAGGCGCTGCTGCTCGACCTCCGCCGGTGCCGAGGCGGCGACCCCCACACGGTCGCGCTCATCTGCAGCTACCTGCTCGACGAGCACACCCACCTCAACACGCTCCGCCACCGCGACGAGAGCCGATCCGCGCACTTCTGGACCCTGCCGGCCGTCGTCGGCCGCCGCTACGGCAGCGCCCGGCCACTGTTCCTCCTCATCGGACCGGCGACCTTCTCCGGTGCCGAGGAGCTGGCGTACAACCTGCAGCAGCTCGGGCGCGGCACGGTCGTCGGCGCGCGGAGCGGTGGCGGCGCCCACCCGCAGACCGTCTTCGCGCTCCACGCCCACCTGGAGGCGTCCGTCCCCTACGCGCGGGCGGTGAATCCGGTGTCCGGGACCAACTGGGAGGGCATCGGCGTCGTGCCGGACGTCGAGGTCGAGGCGGACCGCGCCCAGGCCGTCGCGCACCGGCTGGCGCTGGAGGCGGTGGCACGCCGGGGCGGGCGGTCCGCCTCCGTCGTCGAGGCGCGGGAGGAGCTCGCCCGCCGACTGGACGAGGAGACCGCGGCGGAGAAGGCCGCGCACAAGGCTTCGCGGAAGGGCGCCGAGGACACCGCTGCCCCGGAGCGGCGGGCCACCGCTTGACCCTCGGGCGGGCACGCGGCAGCGGTCCCGCCCTACCGCCCGCGCGGTGCGGTCGTCGCGAGCCCGCGGCGACCTGGTGCGCACGATGGCTCACGACCGTCCGCGCCGGTGCGCCGGACGCCCACGCGC
>NZ_JAAVJB010000052.1 GCF_012034385.1 Streptomyces spiramenti | reverse complement strand
CCGCGGCTCCGGTCCGCCGCCGGTCGCCCGCCCCGGACGCGTCCGCACGGCCCCCGCCCCCGGAGGCGAGGCCACCCCGGGCGACTGGCGGAGCACCGTCCGTCCTGGTAAAGGCGCCGGGACGCCCCCGCGCTGGTCCGGTCGGGGTGCGCGCCGCCCGCCGGCGGAGCCCCCGTCCCAGGTCGGAGGCGGATGATCTCATTCAACGGACCACGCGGGAAATCCCCTTCCTTACCCGATACGGTTGGGAAGTATGCACGACGATGCGCATAAGAACTCGCTCCTGTGGGTGAACTTTCCATGAGGAGTGGGAAGTTCGACTCGGCTGGAGTTACCCTCGGTCACGTGAGCCACCTGCTGTCGCCCGAAACGGACCCCGTCACCGCACTGCAACTGCCGGGGGTGGTACCGGACGGCCTTCAGGAGGAGCTCGTCGCCTTCCGCCGCGACCTCCACATGCACCCGGAGCTCGGCAACAACGAGGTCCGGACCACCGCCGCCCTCAAGGCCCGGCTGGAGCGTGCCGGCCTGGCCCCGCGCGTGCTGGACGGCGGCACCGGCCTCTACTGCGACGTGCACCCCGACGGCGGCTCCGGCGAGTGGCGCGGCGGGCGGCCGATGCTCGCCCTGCGTGCCGACATCGACGCGCTGCCCATCCCGGACACCAAGACCGTCCCCTACCGCTCCACCATCCCCGGCCGCGCCCACGCCTGCGGCCACGACGTGCACACCACCGTCGTGCTGGGCGCCGGGCTGGTGCTGGCGGAGATGGCGCGCGAGGGCAAGCTCCCCGTGCCGGTGCGGCTGCTGTTCCAGCCGGCCGAGGAGGTGCTGCCGGGCGGCGCCACCGACGCCATCGAGTCCGGCGTCCTCGACGGCGTGGGCCGGATCATCGCCCTCCACTGCGACCCGAAGGTCGACGCCGGGCGCATCGGGCTGCGGACCGGGCCCATCACCTCCGCCTGCGACCGCGTCGAGATCACGCTCAGCGGCCCCGGCGGCCACACGGCGCGCCCGCACCTGACCACCGACCTCGTGACCGCCGCGGCGCGCGTGGCGACCGACGTGCCCGCGCTGCTGGCCCGCCGGGTGGACGCCCGCGCCGGGCTCGCGGTGACCTGGGGCCGGCTGGAGACGGGACACGCCTCCAACGTCATCCCGCAGCAGGCCGGGCTCTCCGGAACCGTCCGCTGCCTGGACCTCGACTCCTGGCGCGCCGCGCCCGACCTGGTGCACGCGGCGGTGGACGAGATCGCCGCCACCCACCGCGCCAAGGTCGAGATCCAGTACATCCGGGGCGTCCCGCCGGTGGTCAACGAGGCCGGCGCCGCCGCCCTGCTGGGCGAGGCGATGACCGAGCGGTTCGGCGCCACCGCCGTGGAGAGCACCGAGCAGTCGCTGGGCGGCGAGGACTTCTCCTGGTACCTGGAGCACGTGCCCGGCGCCATGGCACGGCTCGGCACCCGGGCCCCGGGTGACGCCTCCGCTACGCCGCGCGATATCCACCAGGGCGATTTCGACGTGGACGAGCGGGCGATCACTGTCGGTGTGGAGCTGTTCACCGCTGCCGTTCTTCTCGACGCCGGTCACCGACCGGTCTGAGGTCGTCGCCCGCCTCGCCCCGGCGCGAGGCGATAAGGGCCGGTCCGACACGTTCGGACCGGCCCTGACCTGCGAGCGGGCCCGGGGCGCCAAAGCCCGGAGCGCCCCCGCGCGTCATTCGGCCGCCGCGAGCCGTCATATGGCGAACGCATTGCGTTCACGACGATCTGATAACGGGCCCGTCGCTTTTGTTTTCACCGGATCTACGCGCGTTACGATCTCGCGGGAAGAGCGCCGTACGGGCGCCTCGAGTGAAGGGAACGCCCTCTTGCGCCGGGTATCCAAGCTTGCAGCCACGGTCGCCGCCACGGCGGCCCTCGCACTGACCGCCAGCGCCTGCGGCAGCGACGACTCCACCGGTTCCGGTGGCAGCAGCAGCGGCGGTACCGGTGAGGGTGCCGCCATCGCCTTCGACGTCGGCGGCCGTGACGACGCCTCCTTCAACGAGGCCGCCGCCCGCGGTGCGGACAAGGCCGAGGACGAACTCGGCGTCGAGACCTACTACCAGACCGCTCGCGACGACGAGACGGACGCGGACCGCGAGCAGCGGCTCCAGCAGATGGCCGAAGCGGGCTACAACCCGGTCGTCGGCGTCGGCTACCTCTACGGCCCGTCGGTCGAGCGTGTGGCCCAGGAGTTCCCGGACACCACCTTCGGTGTGGTCGACGCCGTCGCCGAGGGCGACAACGTCTACTCGATGATCTTCGCCGAGCACGAGGCCTCCTACCTCGCCGGTGTCGCCGCCGCCCTGAAGTCCGAGACCGGCAAGGTCGGCTTCATCGGTGGCGTGGACACCACCCTGATCAACAAGTTCCAGGCCGGCTACGAGCAGGGCGCCAAGGACACCGACCCCGAGATCGAGGTCGACGTCCAGTACCTGTACACGGACGACCCCAAGGGCTTCACCGACGTCGCCAAGGCCAAGGAGCAGGCCAACGGCATGCTCGGCCGTGACGTCGACGTGATCTACACCGCCGCCGGTCTCGCCGGCAACGGATCGATCGAGGAGGTCGCCTCCGCCGAGAACGCCTGGGCGATCGGCGTCGACTCCGACCAGGCCGAGCAGCCCGGCCTCGCCGAGTACAAGGACTCGATCCTCACCTCCGCGATCAAGGGCGTCGACGTCGCCGTCTTCGACCTGATCAGCAGCATCGAGAACGACGACCCGATGTCGGGCATGGGCGAGTACGGCCTGGCCAACGACGGTGTGTGGCTCGCCACTTCCGGCGGTCACATCGACGACATCGCGGACGAGCTGGAAGAGGCCAAGCGCCGCATCGTCGAGGGCGAGACCGAGGTCAGCGACACCCCCTGACCGCTCGCGGTCACAGCGTCACCCACCGGGGGCCCGGCGAGGAGCGATCCTCGCCGGGCCCTCTCCCGGGAGCTACGCGCGTAGCCCCGGGGCGGCACGATAGCGTCGGCCACCGGCCCCGACTCCTTCGCTCCCGAGGAGAGTGCGTCATCCCAGCCTCAAGCCAGCCCGCGGCCGACGGTGCCCCCGCCGTCGAACTACGCGGCATCACCAAGCGGTTCCCCGGTGTCGTCGCCAACCACGACATCAACATCACCGTCCGTCGCGGCACCGTCCACGCGCTGATCGGGGAGAACGGCGCCGGCAAGTCGACGCTGATGAAGATCCTCTACGGCATGCAGAAGCCGGACGAGGGCACCATCACCGCCGAGGGCGAGCAGGTCTCCTTCGGCTCGCCCTCCGACGCCATCGCCCGCGGCATCGGCATGGTGCACCAGCACTTCATGCTCGCCGACAACCTCACCGTTCAGGAGAACGTCGTCCTGGGCGCCGAGAAGCGCCACGGCATCGGCGCCGCCGCGCGCCGCCGCATCCTGGAGATCTCCGACGCCTACGGCCTCGGGGTCCGCCCCGACGTCCTGGTCGAGGAGATCGGCGTCGCCGACCGGCAGCGCGTGGAGATCCTCAAGGTCCTCTACCGCGGCGCGCGGACCCTCATCCTCGACGAGCCCACCGCCGTCCTGGTGCCGCAGGAGGTCGACGCGCTCTTCGACAATCTGCGGGAGCTGAAGGCCGAGGGCCTGACCGTCATCTTCATCTCGCACAAGCTGGGCGAGGTGCTCTCCGTCGCGGACGAGATCACCGTCATCCGACGCGGCACCACCGTCGCCTCCGTCGACCCGACCGGGACCAGCCCCCGGGAGCTGGCCGAGCTGATGGTCGGCAGCGAGCTCCCGGTCCCCGAGACCCGCGAGTCCACCGTCACCGACGTGCCGATGCTCCAGGTCCGCGACCTGCACCTCTCCGGCACCGACGCCGACGGCGTGAAGCGTGAGGTCCTCGCCGAGATCGACTTCACCATCCACCGCGGCGAGGTACTCGGCATCGCCGGCGTGGAGGGCAACGGCCAGGCAGAGCTGGTCGAGGCCGTGATGGGCATGCGCGACCCGGACGGCGGCGCCATCACCGTCGACGGCGCCGACCTCTCCCACGCCTCGACGCGCCGCCGCCGTGAGCACGGCATCGGCTACATCCCCGAGGACCGGCACCGTCACGGCCTGCTGCTCACCGCCCCGCTGTGGGAGAACCGCATGCTCGGCCACATCACCGAGCGGCCCAACAGCCGCGGGCAGCGGCTGACGCTCTCCGACGCCAAGGCCGACACCGAGCGCATCGTCCGCGAGTACGACGTGCGCACCCCCGGCATCAACGTCACCGCCGCCAGCCTCTCCGGCGGCAACCAGCAGAAGCTGATCTTCGGCCGGGAGATGAGCCACACCCCCAAGGTCCTGATCGCCGCCCACCCCACCCGGGGTGTCGACGTCGGCGCGCAGGCGCAGATCTGGGACCAGATCCGCGAGGCCCGCCGTGAGGGCTTGGCCGTGCTGCTGATCTCCGCGGACCTCGACGAACTCATCGGACTCTCCGACAGCCTCCGCGTCATGTACCGCGGTCGACTGGTGGCCGAGGCCGACCCCGCCACGATCACCCCCGAACAACTGGGCGGAGCCATGACCGGCGAGACCACCGGCCGCCTCGGCGGCGACGACATCGACGCCCCCGGCGCCCCGGGCGCGGGCACCGGCCCGGCCCGCGACTCCGGTGAGGAGGACGCCCGATGAGCGAGGGCTCCGACAGCTCCGGCAGCTCCGGCAACTCCGGCAACGCAGTGGAGACGCCGCCCGGCGCGGCGGGCGGCGGCGACCGCACCGGCGGCGGGTTCCTCGCCGCCAAGCTGAGCGACCCCCGCGTTCGCGAGAAGCTGCTGCTGGCCGTCAGCGCGCCGCTCCTCGCGCTGACCGTCGCGTTCGTCCTGGTCTGCCTCGTCATCACCGCCACCGGCCAGAACCCGTTCCACGCCTTCGAGGCGATGTTCGACTACGGCACCACCGATCGCAGCCAGGTGTGGATCGTCAACAAGGCGATCCCGTACTACCTGGCGGCCGTCGCGGTGGCCATCGGCTTCCGCATGAACCTCTTCAACATCGGCGTCGACGGCCAGTACCAGGTGGCCGCGTTCTTCGCCGCGGTCGTCGGCGGTGCGCTGGCTCTCGGCGGCTTCGTGCAGATCCCGATCATCATCCTCACCGCGATGGTGGTCGGCGCCCTGTGGGCCGGCATCGCCGGCTACCTCAAGGCGGTGCGCGGCGTCAGCGAGGTCATCACGACCATCATGCTGAACGCCATCGCCGGCTCGCTGATCGGCTACTTCCTCAAGGAGGGCCGGCTCGCCGAGCGGAACCAGAACATCGTGCACACCCCGGACCTCCCGGAGTCGAGCCGGTTCTTCACCATCGACACCGGCGCCGGGCTGATCTACGGCAGTGTCGTCATCGCGATCGCCGCCGGCATCGCCTACTGGTACCTGCTGAGCCGCACCCGCTTCGGCTTCGACCTGCGGGCCGTCGGCGTCTCCGACAGCGCCGCGGAGGCCAGCGGCGTCAGCGTCAAGCGCATGGTGATCGCCTCGATGCTGATCTCCGGCGCCGTCGCGGGCCTCGTCGGCATGCCGACGCTCCTCAACGACACCGGCAACTTCGGCAACAACTTCCCGAGCGGCATCGGCTTCATGGGCATCGCCATCGCCCTCCTGGGCCGCAACCACCCGGTCGGGATGGCGCTGGCCGCCCTGCTGTGGGCGTTCCTGGAACGCACCGGCGGCCACCTCAACTTCATCGGCTACTACCAGGAGATCATCGGCGTGATGCAGGGCATCATCGTCCTCTCCGTGGTGGTCTCCTACGAACTGGTCCGCCGCTGGGGCCTGCGCCGCCAGCAGCGCATCGTCGGCGCCGAACTGGCAGCCAGGGCGCGGAAGAACGACACGGTGGAGGGCGCCGTATGAGCACCGAGATCAGTACCCGCTCGGAGCCGGTGAAGCCCACCGGCAAGATCGAGCGCGGCGCCCGCCGCAAGCTCAGCTACCCGATGATCCTGCTGATCATCGCCGGTGCGCTGTTGCTGCTCTCCCTGGTCCGGGTCGTCACCGACACCGGGAGCCTCACCGACACCCGCCAGTGGGCGAGTGCGCTGGGACTCGCGGTCCCCATCGGGCTCGCCGGGCTCGGCGGCCTCTGGGCGGAACGCGCCGGCGTCATCAACATCGGCCTCGAAGGCATGATGATGCTCGGCCTGTTCGCCGCCGGCTGGATCGGCTGGCAGTACGGCCCGTGGGCCGCGGTGCTGGCCGGCGTCATCGGCGGTGTCCTCGGCGGGCTGGTCCACGCGATCGCCACCGTCACCTTCGGCGTCGACCACATCGTCTCCGGTGTCGCCATCAACATCCTCGCTCTCGGCGTGGTGCAGTTCCTCGCCAAGCTCTGGTTCGGCCAGGAGGGCAGCGCAGCCGCCGAGGCGGGCGGCAACGACAAGCAGTCGCCACGCATGGACGAACTCGGCAACTTCACGGTGCCGTTGCTCTCCGACTGGCTGGCGACGGTCCGAGGCTGGGATCTCTTCTTCGTCTCCGACGTCGCGGGTGTCGCCGGCGCGGCCGTCACCAACGTCTCCTGGCTGGTGCTGATCGCGGTCCTGCTCTTCGTCGGCACCTACGTGGTGCTGTGGCGGACCGGGTTCGGCCTGCGGCTCCGCTCCTGCGGTGAGAACCCCACCGCGACCGAGTCGCTGGGCGTCAACGTCTACCTGTACAAGTACATGGCCCTGCTGGTCTCCGGCGGTCTCGCCGGACTCGGCGGCGCCTACCTGGCCGTCTTCGTCCGGATGTACCAGGACGGGCAGACCGGTGGCCGCGGCTACCTCGGCCTCGCCACGATGATCTTCGGCAACTGGCGGCCGGGCGGCGTCGCGATGGGCGCCGGTCTGTTCGGCTTCGTCGACGCGCTCCAGATCCGGGGCGGCGGCACCGTCGTCCACGCGCTGCTGCTGCTGTTCGCGATCGGCCTCGCCGGTTACGCGGTCTACCAGTTCTTCCGCAACAAGCGAGCCTCCGCCGCGATCACCGGCCTGCTGGCCGTCGCGCTGTTCGCCTGGTTCGCCTCCACCGAGACCATGCCGCTGGAGCTGGTCTCCGCCAGCCCGTACATCACCACCCTCGTGGTGCTCGCGCTGTTCAGCCAACGATTGCGCGCACCCAAGGCGATCGGGAAACCCTATCGGCGGGGCGAAGGCACATGACCCCCGCCGCCACCCCGGCCGGTCACGGCGGCGACGCCGGGCCCGCCGGGACGGGCCACCCCGACTGGGAGGAGCTGCGGCTCGCCGCCCGTGCCGCCATGACGCGGGCGTACGCGCCCTACTCCGGATACCCGGTGGGCGCCGCCGCGCTGGTCGACGACGGACGCACGGTGACCGGCTGCAACGTCGAGAACGCCGCCTACGGGGTCGCGCTGTGCGCCGAGTGCGGCCTCGTCTCCGCCCTGCACGACGGCGGTGGCGGGCGGCTGACGCACTTCACCTGCTGCGACAGTCGGGGAGCGGTCATCACCCCCTGCGGGCGCTGCCGCCAGCTCCTCATGGAGCACGGCGGCCCGGGGCTGCTCGTCGACACCACCGCCGGGCCCCGGCCGCTGGCGGAGCTGCTGCCCGACGCCTTCGGCCCGCACGACCTGGCCGCCGGCCGCTGACCACCCGCCGGGCCGCCGCCTCCGCGCGGTGGCCCGGCGCCCTCGCGGAGCCGGGTCGGCCGGGGGCGCGACCGCCTGGCGCCCGGGCCGAACCCCGCCACCGGAACGCGCCCCGTCCCGACACGACGCCCCCGACACACCCGGCACCGACACTCCCAGCACCGACGCACCTCGCACCCTCGGAAACGGAAAAGAGCCGCATGGACGCCATCACCGTCATCCGCGCCAAGCGGGACGGCCACGCCCTCACCGACGCACAGATCGACTGGGTGATCGACGCCTACACCCGCGGCGACGTCGCCGACGAGCAGATGTCCGCCCTGGCCATGGCGATCCTGCTCAACGGAATGGGCCGCGAGGAGATCGCCCGCTGGACCGCCGCCATGATCGCCAGCGGCGAGCGCATGGACTTCGCGGCGCTGGACCGCCCCACCGCCGACAAGCACTCCACCGGCGGCGTCGGCGACAAGATCACCCTGCCGCTCGCCCCGCTGGTCGCGGCCTGCGGTGCGGCCGTGCCCCAGCTCTCCGGCCGCGGCCTCGGCCACACCGGCGGCACCCTGGACAAGCTGGAGTCCATCCCCGGGTGGCGCGCCGGCCTCAGCAACGACCGGATGCTCGCCGTCCTCCGCGACACCGGCGCCGTCATCTGCGCCGCGGGCGACGGCCTCGCGCCGGCCGACCGCAAGCTCTACGCGCTCCGTGACGTCACCGGCACGGTCGAGGCGATCCCGCTGATCGCCAGCTCGATCATGTCGAAGAAGATCGCCGAGGGCACCGACTCCCTGGTGCTGGACGTCAAGGTCGGCTCCGGCGCCTTCATGAAGACCATCGAGGACGCCCGGGAACTGGCCCGCACCATGGTCGGGCTGGGCACCGACCACGGGGTCCGGACCACCGCCCTGCTCACCGACATGTCCGTGCCGCTCGGACTGACCGCCGGGAACGCCCTGGAGGTCCGCGAGTCCGTCGAGGTCCTCGCCGGCGGTGGCCCCGCCGACGTCGTGGAGCTCACCCTGGCACTCGCCCGGGAGATGCTCGACGCGGCCGGTCTGCCCGACGCGGACCCCGCGAAGGCGCTCTCCGACGGTTCCGCCATGGACGTCTGGCGGCGCATGATCGCCGCCCAGGGCGGTGACCCCGACGCCGACCTCCCGGTCGCGCGGGAGCAGCACGTGCTGACCGTGCCCGCCGACGGGGTGCTGACCGGCCTCGACGCCTACGCCGTCGGGCTCGCCGCCTGGCGGCTCGGCGCCGGCCGTGCCCGCAAGGAGGACCCGGTGCAGGCCGGCGCGGGCGTGGAGCTGCACGCCCGCCCCGGCGACGCGGTGCGCGCCGGCGACCCGCTGCTCACGCTGCACACCGACACCCCGGAACGCTTCGCGTTCGCCGCCGAGGCGCTCGCGGGCGACGCGATCCGGGTCACGGCCGACGCCGAGCCCGGTACCGGCGCCGGACCGATCGTCCTGGACCGCATCGCCTGACCCCCGTGCCCGGCCCGGCCCGCCCCGGCCGGGCACGGCCCGACGTCCGCACCCCCGTCCGCCCCCACACAGGGCACGGGGGTGCGGTGCGTCAGCACGCCGCCCATGCCTGCCCGCCCACCCCTGGCCGCGCCCGTCCACGCCTGCCGACGCCTGCCCACGCCCGCGCGCGACGGCGCCGCCGCGGTGGGAAGCGGTGCGCTCGCGGGCGCCGACCGGGCCCGCCTGGCCGCGCGCCACTCCGTACCCCGAGCCGCCGTCCGATCCGTCGCCTTCTCTGTCATGATCCTTGCCGACGACCTGTAGCCTGAATGCTGGTTTCGGCAACACGTCACGGCTGGAGGTGGTACTGCGATGCGCAGTGAGCCTCCCAGTCATCCCCGGCGCCGCTCCGGCGCGTCCAGGGCAGCCGTCGTCTGACGCGCGCGGTCCTGGGCGATCGGTGCGTGCGCGACCACCGGATGTCCACGACCCGCTTCCGTTGCCTGGGGGTAACCCGCCATGACTCATCTGCCTGTCCTGCTGGAGGTCCAAGACCTCGCGGGGGCCCTGGAGTGGCTGGAGACACAGCCCGCGTACTCCATCGCCGACGAGATCGCGCGGATGGACGCCGTCGAGTCCGTGATCACCTTCCGCCTCCTCGACAAGGACCGCGCGCTGGAGGTCTTCGAGGAACTCGACCCCGTCGACCAGCAGCAGATCCTCGAAGGACTGCGGGACCAGGCCTTCGGCGACCTCGTCGAGGGCATGGACCCCGACGACCGCGCCCGGATGCTGGGCGAGGTCCCCGCCAAGGTCGCCCGCCGCGTCCTCGCCGGACTCAGTGCCCACGAGCGGCACATGACCGCCGCGCTCCTCGGCTACCCCGAGGGCTCCGTCGGGCGCTACATGACGCCCGAGACCGTCGCGCTCCAGCAGAACCTGACGGTCTCCCAGGCGCTGGAGGTCGTCCGGCGGCGCGGTGCGAACGCGGAGACCATCTACACCCTCCCCGTGGTCGACACCGGCCGCCGCCTCACCGGCATCGTCGAGCTGCGGGAACTCGTCCTCAGCGACCCGGACCGCCACGTCGCCGAACTGGTCGTCACCGAGCCGCCGTCCGCCCGCGCCACGGAACCGGCGGAGGACGCAGCTCGCCTGATGCGCGAGACCAACGTGCTGGACCTCCCGGTGGTCGACAGCGAGGACCGGCTGGTCGGTCTGCTGACCATCGACGACGCCGTCGAGGTCATCGAGGCCGCCGACACCGAGGACGTCGCCCGCCAGTCCGGTGCCGAGCCGCTGGAACGCCACTACATGTCGGCGGGCGTCTTCGAGGTCTCGCGCAAGCGGGTCGTCTGGCTGATGCTGCTGCTCGTCGCGGCGACCCTCACCGTGAGCGTCACGCAGGCGTTCGAGGACGAACTCGCCACCGTGACCCAACTGGCGCTCTTCATCCCGCTGTTGATCGGCACCGGCGGAAACTCCGGTGCCCAGGCGGCGACCGCCGCGGTCCGCGCGCTCGCCGTCGGCGAGGTCCGCACCTCCGACCTGCTGCGCGTCATCTGGCGCGAATGCCGTACCGGACTTCTGCTGGGCGCCATGCTCGCCGTCCTCGGACTGCTCGTCGGCGCGCTGTTCGTCGGCTGGAAGATCGCCGTCGTCGTCGCCATCACCCTCGTGGTGATCTGCATGTGGGCGGCCACGGTCGGCGGCACCATGCCGCTGCTGGCGAAGAAGCTGAAGATCGACCCGGCCGTGGTCTCCGCCCCGATGGTGACCACCCTGGTGGACGCCACCGGCCTCATCATCTACTTCACCACGGCCAAGATCGTCCTCGGTATCTGAAGGCGTGCCGGGGCGGACGCCCGCGGTGCGAGGGGCGGCCCGGAGCGATCGGTCCACGCCCTCGCGCCACGGGGCCGACGGTACGGGAGGCGCTCGATGGCGGAAGCCGAGTTCACGATCCGGCCGCGGGGGCGCCACTGGTGGCCGGCGGTCGGTTTCCCGGTGCTGGTGAGCGCGGTCCTCGTGCCGTGGGCCGCGCACGACCACGGCGGGGGAGCGGCGCCCGTGGTGCTCGGCGCGGTCTGGGCGCCGTCGGCCGTCCTGCTCGCGTGTCTCGCGCGCTCGCGCGTCACGTTGACGGCCGACGCGATCGTCGTCCGCCGGCTGCTCGGACGGGCGCGTCGGGTTCCTCGCAGCGAGCTGCGCGTCGCGGTCACGGTTGCGGTCCGCTACCTGCCGGGGGCGGCGCCCGTGTTCGACCTCGCGTTCCTCGGCGCGCGGGGCAAGCGGCTCCTGCGGCTGCGCCAGGTGTCCTACGCCGCCGGCGACCTGCGGGAGCTGGCCCGCCGCAGTGGCGTACGCCCGGTGCGTCTCGGTGTCCGGGACATCCCCGAGGTCGTGGCCCGGTACCCCGGGTTGCTCTCGCTCCCGGAGCGGCGTCCCGGGGTGTCGGCGGCGGTGGTCCTGGCCGCGACGGTCGCCGTGGTGGTGCTCGCGGTGGTGCTCCCCGCGGGGCTGTGACGCGGTGGGGCTGTGACGCCGTGGGGTGGTGGGGGTGCGGCGTCGCGACGCCGGGCGGGTTCGACGACCGTGGCGGGCCCTGCGCCACGGAGGTGCGGCGCCGCTGCACGGCGGTCCGGACGGAAGGGTTCCGGACCGCCGCGCGGCGCGGGGGGTGTCAGCTGCCTGCCAGGGCGACTTCGGCGAGCGGCACGGGGGCGGTGAGCGGCCCCATGTCGGAACGGACCGTGTCGGCATCGTCCGCCAGGTCCAGGATCGCCCGCTCGTGCGGGCGGGCGGTCAGCCGCCACCGGGGGGCGAGCGCCGCGTAGGTGACGACGTCGTGCCAGGCGCCCTGGGTGTGGAACAGCTCCCGCAGCGTCGCCTCGGGGTGCATGTCGCCGGCGAGCATCACGTCCCGCATCCGCCGGTGGTCGTGGCGGTGCCCGGCCCAGATGCGGTGCATTCCCAGCGGGCCGAACCCGTAGGCCATCACCAGCCGGCCGGCCTCCGTGCCGTGGCCGCGGGCCGCGCCGTCGGGAAGCACCACCAGGCCGGTGAGCATCGCGTTGCGGCCGTAGTCCTCCACCAGCAGGCCGACGCACCCCGCCATGGTGTCGTCGTCCCGGCCCGTGACGGCGAACACGTGGCGCCGGCGGGGTCGTTCCTCGCTCCGCAGCAGCGTCGCCTCGAAGGCGCGGTCGGCGGCCTCGGGCGTCATGCGTTCGACGCCGAGGTAGCGGGTGAGCACCGGGTGCGTGTGGATCCGCCGGTGGGCGGCGACGTCGGCGGCGCGCAGCTCCCGCAGACGCACGTGGGCGCCGGCCAGCGCGATGCCCGTCCTCATCGGGTTCCACCCCCCGAGCGCGGACGGGGCTCGTGCGCGGGGGCGCCGGGCAGGGGGACGGACGGAGGAAGGACCCTCGTGCGCGGTGCGCGCGGGGTCGCGTGATACGGCGGAATCAGGTGGTACACGAACAAGGAAACTAGCAGCGCGGGGAGTGTCGGCCGGGAAAGGTAAACCCTCGTCCCGCGTCGAATGCATTTTCTTCTCCGAGGGTGGCGCATTGCGGAGAGTGAGGCGCCGCGGGGAGCCCGCTGTCGATGACGCCGCGATCGAGCAGGAGTTAGCCACTCGAAAGAAGTGCAGGTAAGGGCTGTGTTGACTGCTCAGGAGCGTGTGTGAGACCCCGAGTCGGATCGGCTCGCGGCGTCGGATGCGGTCAGCTGCACGGCGGAGGGCGCCCTCGTGCCGGGTTGTGTTCGGGCGTTCCTGGCAACGCAGCGGATGGCCGTAGCCGGCGTCGCGGGCCCGGCGTCTGGTCTCACACACGCTCTCACTGGTGCCCATGGCGCGAAGCGGAGGAACTCCGTCGGTGGTCGGCGCGGTGCCGGTGGGAAGGCGCCGCGCCCGGGTGAGCGGAACTCCCGTCCGGTGGTCGTTCCGAGGCGACGCGACATTCGTCCGGTCCTCGGTTCGGTCTGCCGATCGAGCCGCGGGGCCGACGATGAGCCGGCGGGAATCTCCGGGACGTCCGGCGCGGGCCCCCGTGCGGGCGGTGCGTCGCCCGCCGTGCGGTGGGAAGACGGGACCGGAGGAGCGGCGCGGACCGCCACGACCGGCGCGGCGTGCGACCCCCGGATACCGTCTCATATGAGTGTATGTACGTATCCGCGGGCAGGTGTGACGGAGCCTTCACCCGACCGGTCCCGTCCGGGGCGGCGGCGCCCCGGTGGCGTCGCCCGTCCCCGGTGACATCACCGCACTCGTTCCGCCACCGGAGTCCTCATGTCCGTCGCGCCCCTCCGCTCCCTCGCCGCCGTCCCCGCCGCGGTCCGCCGCGATACCCGCCAGCTGCTGCTCGCCGTGCGGCGGGCGGCGCGCGGCGCCGGGCGGGAACGCGACCTCGTCGTCCAGTCGCTGAAGGCCGCCCTGGCGGCGTTCCTGGCCTACGCGCTGGCCTACGCCCTGCTCGACGACGAGATGACCCTCATGGCTCCCTGGGTCGCCGTCGTCCTGGTCCAGGCGACCGTCTACCAGTCGGTCTCGCAGGGCGCGCGGCAGGCGGTCGCCATCGCGCTGGGAACGGCGGCGGCGACCGGAACCGCGCTGCTGCTGGACGACCAGCTCGCCGCGCTGGTCCTGGTGCTGCCGGCGGCGCTGCTGCTCGGGAACCTGCCCCGGTTCGGCAGCCAGGGCATCTACGTCGCGACCTCGGCGATCTTCGCCCTCATCGGGGGGCCGTTGACGCTGGAGGCGAGTGGCCAGCGCGTCCTGGCGGCGCTGATCGGAGCCGCGGTCGGGATGGCGGTCAACGCCCTCATCCTGCCGCCGCGTTACCTGCGGGACGTCCGCCGGGCGATCCGCGGGGCGACGGAGGAGACCGCGCGGCTGCTGCGGGCGATGGCCGACGGGGTGGCCGCCGACGAGCTCGACGAGCGCTCGGACGCTTGGGTGGACGCCTCCGCACGGCTGCCCCGGCTGGTGCAGGGGGTGCGTTCCGCGCTGGACTGGGACCGCGAGAGCCTGCGGCTCAACATGCGGCGGCGTCGCAGCGGTACCGCGCTGCCCTCGGACTACGGGGCGCAGGACGTCATCAACGTGCTGTGGCACGTGACCGACCACACGCGCGAGATCGCCCGCACTCTGGCGGAGACGGGACGCTACGCCAGCGACGAACGCGCGTTGACCCCGCAACTGGCCGAGAGCTACCAGCGACTGCTGCGGGACGTCGCCGAGGCGGTGGACCGCTACGGACCGCTGGTCACCACGGCCGACCGCGAGGTCGCGCACGAGATGGAGGGCGCCGTGGAGAGAGCCGAGGCAGGTCACAAGCGGCTGCGCCACCTGCTCTCGGAGGCGCCGCCGGACGCGGCCGGCGCGGAGGTCATGGGACCGCTGCTGGCCGACGTGCGGCGCATCGTCGGTCAGCTCGACTACCGCGACGCGGGCCGGGGCTGACCGGCCCCCGTCGGCAGCGGGCGGGATCGGCCGGGCCGGCGCGGCCGGCGGGATCGGGGACCGGCGCCCGAACGCGCCGCCCGGGGGCAAGGCTCCGGGCCGCCGACGGGACCTGGACGTGGGTCCCGCAGACGGCCCGGAGGGCTGGTGACGCCGCCGGCGAGCGCCGGCCGGCGGTCAGGTCAGTGCGAGGCGGCGGCGAGCCGCTGCGCGGAGTGGCTGCGCAGGGTGGCGTAGAGGGTGACACCCGCCGCGGTGACCAGCGCCACCAGGGCGAAGGCGACCGTTCCCTCCCAGTGCGCCTTGTGGTAGGTCAGGGCGCCGAGCACGCCACCGGCGCTGGCCCCGCCGTAGTAGGTGACGGTGTAGAGCGCCGATGCCTGGGCGCGGGCCCGGGTGGCGGCCCGGCCGACCGCGGCCGAGGCGACGGCGTGACCGAGGAAGAAGCCACCGGTGATCAGGACCAGGGCCAGCAGCAGCAGCGTCAGGTTCTGCGACAGGCTCAGCACCAGCCCGGCGGTGATCGCGCCGATGCCGACGTAGAGGGCACCGCGCCGACCGAGTCGGGTGACGGTCACCCCGGTCATGGACGAGGAGCAGGTCCCCACCAGGTAGATCACGAAGACGGTCCCGGCGACACCGGCCGACAGTCCGAACGGGTCCTCGGTCAGCCGGAAGGCCACCGCCGTGTACACGGCGCTGAAGGCGGTCATCAGGAGCATGCCGATCGCGTACAGCCGCAGCAGCAGCGTGTTGCGCAGGTGGTGCGCGACGGTGCCCAGCGCCTCCCGGGGCCGCAGCGGCGTCGGGGTGAAGTTGCGGGCGGCCGGCAGCAGTACCAGGTACAGGGCGGCGCCGATCGCGGCGAGCCCGGCGACGGCGAGCAGCGCGGCGCGCCAGCCCAGCGCCTCGGAGGTCCAACCCGCGAGGATGCGGCCCGACATCCCGCCGACGCTGTTGCCGGCGATGAACAGGCCCACGGCGCCGACCATGGCGCGCTTGTCGAGCTCCTCGGAGAGGTACGCGACGGCGGAGGCAGGGATCGCGGCCAGCGCGGCGCCCTGGAGGACGCGCAGCGCGGTGAGCGAGGCGAGGCCGGGCGCGAAGGGGATCAGGCATGCCAGCGCCAGGGCCACCAGGACGCCGATCGTCATCATCCGGCGGCGTCCGACCCGCTCGGAGACCAGGCTCAGCGGCAGCACGGCCAGCGCCAGCCCGACGGTGGCGCCGGAGACGGTCCAACTGACGTGGTCCGGGCGCGAGTCGAACGCGGCGGCCAGCTCGGGGAGGAGCGGCTGCGTCGCGAACAGCATGGCGAAGGTGGCGAGGCCGATGCCGAACAGCGCGGCGTTGATGCGGCGCATCGGCGGGCGGCCGGCGCCGTCGGCGGTGTCATCACCGCTTCCGCCCGGGGCCCGGGGCGCGGGTCGCGGCGCGGGGTCGGTGATGGTGCGGGAGTCGGGGACGGTGCTGCGGGACGGACGCGGGGACGGCGGGGTGAGAGCCCCCGCTGTCGCAGGAGCCCTGGTGGCTGTGGAGGGCATATAACGAAAGTAGAACGGCGGGTTTCATCCGTCCAATGCACAGAACGCTAGACTTCGATGCGTACGTGCATAAGTCGAGGTGAGGGCGGTCCATGTCACCTGCCGGCAACAAGAAAGACAATCGTGTGACAACGGGCTCATCGGGCCCGTCGGACAGTGCGGGCCTCGGCCAGGAGTCGTGGGCCTCGCTCCTGACTCCCCGGCTCGCCCAGTTCGCGGCGGTGGCGCGCCACGAGCACATCACCCGCGCCGCCCAGGAACTCGGCGTCCCGCAGTCCACGCTCAGCCGCGCGACGGCACGGCTGGAGGAGGACCTCCGTATCTCGCTGCTGGCCCGCCACGGTCGCGCCGTCTCCCTCACTCCCGCGGGTCGGGCCTTCGCCCGCGCGGTCGAGCGGGCGCTGGGGGAGGTGGAGCGCGCCGCCGAGGTGGTGCGGACCGACGCCGACCCCGCGACCGGCAAGGTCGCCTTCGGCTTCCTGCACACCATGGGGCCGGAGACGGTGCCGGCGCTGATCCGCGAGTTCAGGTCCGACCACCCCGGCATCCGGTTCTCCCTCGTCCAGAGCTACGGCGAGGACATGATGGAGCGGATGCGGGAGGGAGAGCTGGACCTTTGCCTGACCTCCCCGATCCCCGACGCCCCCGACCTGGTGACCCGCCGCCTGGCGCTCCAGCGCCTCCGGCTCGTGGTCCCCGCCGACCACCGGCTCGCCGGCCGGCGCCGGGTGCGGCTGGCCGAGGCGGCCGAGGAGTCGTTCGTGACCCTGGAGCCCGGGTACGGCCTGCGCAAGCTCACGGAGAAGCTCTGCGCCCAGGCCGGGTTCACGCCCCGCGTCGCGTTCGAGGGGGAGGAGGCCGAGACGCTGCGCGGCCTGGTCGCCGCCGGGCTGGGCGTCGCGCTGCTGCCGCCCCCGACCGTCCCCCGCCCCGGCGTGCAGGAGCTGAGCGTCACGGCCCCGGCGGCGGTGCGCGAGATCGGGGTCGCCTGGATGGCCGGCCACCCCGACACCCAGCCGGTAGCGGCGTTCAAGACGTTCCTGCTCAGCCGTCGGGACCGGGTGCTCGCGGGCTCCTCGGAGGAGCCGCAGGTCGGGGGAGCGCCGGCGGGCGGGGCGTGACGTCGGTGCGGGGCGACCGCCGGGGGCTCTCCTTCAGGGCGGGCCGCGCTCGACCCGCCTTGACGTGACCACACGCTTATATAACGCAACGCTGATATTGTGGTCCCGTGGAAGCATTCGAGCTGCTGGCCGACCCGGTCCGCCGCCGTGTCCTGGAGCTGCTGGCCGATGGCGAGCGCACCTCCGGTGAGTTGAGCGACGTCGCGGGCCGGGAGTTCGGCATCAGCCAGCCGGCGGTCTCCCGCCATCTGCGGCTGTTGCGCGAGGGCGGGCTGGTCGAGGCGCGTCCCGTCGGGGCGCGCCGCGTGTACGTCCTCCGCGTCGAGGCGCTGCGCCCGGTCGGCGACTGGCTGGAGCGGTTCCGCCGCGACTCCTTCCCGCCGCTGGACGCGCTCGCCACCGAGGTCGCCCGTGGCAAGCGGCGTCGCCGCCTCGCCGCTGCCGCGGGCGGCGACGCGGGTGGGTCCACCGCGGGCGAGACGGTGGCCGGCGCCCCGGCGGTCGTGGCCGCCCGTCTCCCCGCACCGCCCCCCGCCCCCGTGGTCCGACCCCAGGAGCAGCGATGACCGACGACGACCGCACCCCCGACCGCGCCCCGGAGCTCGACCGTCAGGCCCGCGCGGTGACCCGCCGCGTGGAGTCCGGCAGCCGCGACGGCCGTGAGACCCGGGTCGTCACGATCGCCCAGTCCTACCCCACCACCTGCGAGGACCTGTGGCAGGCGTGCACCACCGCCGAGCGGCTCGCCCGGTGGATGCCGCCCGTCACGGGTGAGCTGCGGGAGGGCGGCCGGTACCAGCTCGACGGCAATGCCGGCGGTGAGATCCTGGCCTGCGACCCGCCCCGCTCCTTCGAGGCGACCTGGGAGTACGCCGGGGAGGTCAGCTGGGTCACGGTGACCGTCGCGCCCGACCGGGACGACCCCGAGCGGGCGAGGTTCACGCTGTCGCACGCCTCCCACCCCGACCCCGCGTTCTGGGACCGCTACGGACCGGGCGCGACCGGCGTCGGCTGGGACCTGGCGCTGTTCGGCCTCGCCTCCCACCTCGTCGGGACGCCGACACCCGTGGGCCCGGAGTCCGCGGTCGCCGACCCCGCCTACCGGTGGTTCGTCGCCGCGACCGCCGCCGCCTGGGCGGAGCTGGGTGCCGTCGGCGGGACGCCCGAGGAGGAGGCGCGGGCGGCCGGGCGTCGGACCGCGGCCTTCTACACCGGCGCTCCCGAGCCAGGCGACGCCGACTGAGCGGCGGGGCGCCCCCGGTCCGCGCCCGCCGGCTCGCCCCGAGCGAGCCGGCGCGGGTCGGCGGATCGGCCGGACCGGCCGGTGAACACCCCGGTCTACGCGCGTAGGAGTAGCCTGGGCGGATGACTGAGAGCCACACCGTTCCCGCTGCGACGGCGCCCACCGCGGACCAGATCAGGCGCGCGCCCAAGGTGCTGCTGCACGACCACCTCGACGGCGGTCTCCGTCCGAGCACCGTCCTCGAACTCGCCCGCGAGCAGGGGTACGACCGCCTGCCCGCCGACGACCCGGCCACGCTGGGTGCCTGGTTCCGCGAGGCCGCCGACTCCGGCTCGCTGGAGCGGTACCTGGAGACCTTCGCGCACACCTGCGCCGTCATGCAGACGCGTGAGGCGCTCGTGCGGGTGGCCTCCGAGTGCGTGCAGGACCTCGCCGCCGACGGGGTGGTCTACGCCGAGGTGCGCTACGCGCCGGAGCAGCACCTGGAAGCCGGGCTGACGCTGGAACAGGTTGTGGAGGCGGTGAACGACGGGTTCCGGGAGGGGGAGCGGATCGCGACCGCCGCCGGCCACCGCGTCCGCGTCGGCGCGCTGCTCACGGCGATGCGGCACGCCGCGCGCTCGCGGGAGATCGCCGAGCTCGCCAACCGGTACCGGGGTTCGGGCGTCGTGGGGTTCGACATCGCCGGCGCCGAGGCCGGGTTCCCTCCCACCCGTCATCTGGACGCCTTCGAGTACCTGAAGCGGGAGAACAACCACTTCACCATCCACGCCGGCGAGGCCTTCGGTCTGCCCTCCATCTGGCAGGCGCTCCAGTGGTGCGGGGCGGACCGGCTGGGGCACGGCGTGCGGATCATCGACGACATGACGGTCGGCGACGACGGCACGGTCGCGCTGGGGCCGCTCGCCGCGTACGTGCGCGACAAGCGCGTCCCGCTGGAGATGTGCCCCACCTCCAACCTCCAGACCGGCGCGGCGGCCTCCTATGCCGAGCACCCGGTCGGCCTGCTCCGGCGACTGCGGTTCCGCGTCACCGTCAACACCGACAACCGGCTGATGAGCGGGACCAGCATGAGCCGTGAGTTCGAGGAACTGGTGCAGGCGTTCGCATATTCGCTCGACGACATGCAGTGGTTTACAGTCAATGCGATGAAATCCGCATTCATTCCTTTCGATGAACGTTTGGCGATGATCAATGATGTGATCAAGCCCGGGTATGCGGCTCTGAGGTCCGAGTGGTTGTTCGCCAGCGGGCTGCGGCACAGGGCCTGAGCTGCGTCGTAGTTTCTCTGTGCGAATTCCGCACGGTTATCCGTGCGGCTTCTCCGATGAGTGGCGCGCACCGGACCGGAGGTGTTTCGGTGTTTGGCGGGTCGTACCCGGAGCTGGTTAGGTTGCGACCCGCTGCTCACCAATCTCCCCACACGAGGACGTAGCCAGACATGAAGCACGGAACTGTGAAGACCCTCGGTGCCGCCGCGCTCGGCGCCGCGTTCGCCGTCGCCGCCGCGGGCACCGCCTCCGCCGCCACCGACCAGGTCGGCAAGGCCGCGGGCGACGTGCTGGGCTCCCTGTCGGTCACCGACGCGCTCCCCGTCGACCAGCTCAACACCCTCGCCGCGGACAAGACCCTCTCCCAGGTCCTGCCGTCCAGCCAGGAGGACCTGCTCAACTCGGCGGGCCAGGTGATCAGCGAGACCGCCTCCAACCCCACCAAGGTGACCCAGGACCCGACGTCGCTGCTCGGCGGTCTGCCGCTGGACAGCGTCGTCATCTGAGCCAGGGAGCCGGACGCCCGCGAGGCCACCCAGAACGTCGCGCTACCCCCCGGCGCGCACGCGGCAGGGCCGCACCCCGTTCGCGGGGTGCGGCCCTCGGCCGTTCCGTTCCCGTTCCCGCTCCGCCGCCGCTGGCGCGGGTCGGCGGGGCGGCCTTCCGTCGTGTCTCAGCGTGCCCAGGCGTCGCCGGCGGTGGCGTGCTCGTTCGGCAGTAGCAGCCACAGCGCCAGGTAGGCCACGAACTGCGGGCCGGGCAGCAGGCAGGAGAGCACCGCCAGGATGCGGACCGTTCCCGCCTTCATGCCGAACCGACGGGCGATGCCGGCGCAGACACCGCCGATCCAACGTCCTTCGGTCGGCCGGGACAGCGTCTTGGTCCTCACGTCGCCTCACCTCTCGTGTCGCGGGTCGTCTTCGCTTCCCCGGACGGGTACCCACTCGCGCGGGGGTGACGACCTCTGCCTCCTACCGTAGGGAGAACGGCCCCTCCGCCGCGTCGGTCGCAGGGCCCGTTCCGACCCCGGAACACCTCAGGGCTCTCCCCTCCGGGGCGACCTCGGTGGCACCCGGGAAGTGCCGAATCGTTCCTTCGCCGACGGCGCGCGCACCTCGCGTGCCGTGGCCGTCCGCCCCGCCGGGGCCGTCCCGGTCGTTCCCCGGCCGCGCCCCCGGCAGCAACCGCGCCCGCAACCACCCGTAGGCGAGCAGGTGCAGGACCCCGGCGCCCGCCGCCGCAAGCAGCACCTGGTCCACGTCGGAGACCCGGCTGGGGACCGCGGAGCGCGCCACCTCCAGCGCCAGCGCGATGACCCCGGTGACGAAGACCGCCCGCACCAGGGACAACCACCGCGACCCTCCCAGCTCCCGGCCCAGCAGCGGCAGCAGGACCCCCAGCGGCGCCAGCCGCAGCAGGCCGCCGCCGATCGTCGCCGCGGCGTTCCGCGGGTCGCCGTCGAGTTCGGCCCGGAGCGTGGCCAGCGGTTGCAGGTTGCTGGGCGATACCCAGGGGACCGCGGCGGGGCGGAGCGTCAGCCAGCCCACGACCCCGACCAGCAGGGCCGACAGCACCAGGGCGGCGAGGCGGACCCGTCGGTCCACCGCCGCACCCGCCTCGTTCCGCCCGAGCCCCGTCGGGGGGCGGGGCGTGTCATCACGCAGCACGGGAGGGACGACGCCCGCCACGGGGGCGGCGGTTCCCCGGGTGCGCCTCACGTGACGCACGCCCCTCGGCCGGGCCGGTCGCGCGGGGCGTCCTCGCCGTCAGGGGGCGGCCGGTCGAAGGGTGTCCGGACGGTGGCGCACCGCCGAGGTACAGGTGTACTGGCGGTCCTGCCGGTCGGTCTCGACGTCGGGACCGCCCAGCGTCACCGGCGCGTCCTCGGCGAACACCTCGGACTGGGCGAAGGTGCAGATCACCTGCGCCAGCGCGAACGCAGGCAGGTCGTCCGGGTGCCAGTTGAGGCGCAGCACCGGCCCGCCGCCGTCACCGGCCGCGGCGGTCACCCGCAGGTCGCCGGGGACGTTGGTGGAGAACCCGGCCGCCCGCTCCTCGTCGGGCGGGTCGCCCTGCAACTCGCCCAGCAGCGCGTTGGCCAGGGCTATCCGCTGCGCCGGGTCCTCCGGCGGGCCCGTACCGTCCAGCTCGCGCTCCACGGACTCGACCCGCGAGTCGCAGACGAGGAAGACCTCGGTACCGCCCGACTCCCCCGGCGCGGCGCAGTTCGCGCGGGTCGGTGCCGGGCCGTCGTCGACGGGGAGGTCCATCGACCGGATGCCGCAGCCCGCGGTGGTGAGGGTGAGCACCGCCACGGCGACGGCGGTGGAGGCCCGGGGCCGACCGGCACGTGCTCTCCGCTTCGGCCGCATGGTCATCGTCCTCCTCGTGTCTTCGCCGCCCCGTGCGCTCCGCCGGAGCCGTCGTCCCCGCCCTCGGTCCCGCCCTCGCCGGGCCGGTCCGCCGGTCGTGAGGGGCCGGTGCCGTCCGGGTCGCCGCTCCGACCCCCACCGGCGTCGCCGTCGCCGTCGTCGCTGTCCTCGGCCGACCCGGAGGGGCCGGTCGGGCGGTGCGGCAGCAGCAGCGAGAAGACCGCGCCCCCGCCCGGGGCGTTGCGGGCGGTGATCTCCCCGCCGTGCAGATGCGCGTTCTCCAGCGCGATCGACAGACCGAGGCCGCTGCCCTCGGAGCGGGGCCGGGACGCACTGGCCTTGTAGAAGCGGTCGAAGACGTGCGGCAGGACCTCCGCCGGGATACCCGGCCCGGCGTCCGCGACCTCGATCAGCACCGCCCCGTCCGGCGGCACCCGCACCGGCGTGCGGCCACTGCGGGCCACCGGGCCCTCCGCCAGCGCGGAGAGCGCCGTCGCCCCGGCCTGTCTCGGCTCCACCTCGTGGACAGAGACCCGCACCGGCGAACCACCGTGCCGCAGGGCGTTGCCGATCAGGTTGGCGAGGATGACGTCCAGCCGCCGCGGGTCGACGAGCGCGATCACGCCGCGGTCCGCGTCGAGCTCCACGGCGTCCAGCCAGGCGCGCGCGTCGATGCAGGCGGTCACCAGGTCGGCGACGTCGACGTCGTCCAGCACCATGCGTGCGGTGCCGGCGTCGAACCGCGTGACCTCCATGAGGTTCTCGACGAGGTTGTTCAGCCGCCGGGTCTCGCTCACCACCAGGGAGACCGCGGGCGCGATCATCGGGTCGAGGTTGTCGACCTCCTCCTCCAGCACCTCGGTGACCGCGGTGATCGCGGTCATCGGCGTCCGCAGCTCGTGCGACATGTCCGCCACGAACCGGCGGCTCGACGCCTCCCGGGAGCGGAGGTCCGCCACCTTGTGCTCCAGCGCCTCGGCCGCGTTGTTGAAGTTCCTGGTCAGCTCGGCGAGTTCGTCCGCACCCCGGACCGGGAGCCGGGTGGAGAGCTCCCCGTCGCCGAGTCGCCGCGCCGCGCTGTTCAGCCGTCGCACCGGTCGGAGCACGGTCGTCGCGGCGGCCTGTGCCAGCATCACCGAGCCGAGCAGCGCCAGCGCCGTGGCGATACCCAGCGACCAGGCGAGCGAGTTGAGGTCGTCGCGCTCCGGCCCGAGCGACGCCAGCATGTAGCCGGTCGGCCCGGACTCCGAACCGCGCGCGCCCGCCACCAGATAGGGGTCGTCCTCGTGGGCGATCCGCTGCCAGTACAGGTGGTACGGCGCGTCCCCGCCCCGGGGTTCGTCCACCGCCCGCTCCAGGGAGGCCGGGACGACCTCCAGCGAGAACAGCAGTGGGTCCGACTCCTCGGCGCACACCCGGCCGTCGGCGTCCTCGCCGACCAGCACCACCTGGTAGCTCTGCGAACCGCCCGCCATGTGACCTGCGGTGTTGCGCAGTTCGTCGCAGGACGGGGTCTCCGGCAGTGAACCCAGCGCGTCGCCGAGCGACTTGCGGAAGTCCGCCAGCGCCGAGTTCTGTGCCCGGGTGAGCACCGCGTCGCGGTTCAGCCAGTAGGCGATGCCGGCGACGGAGACCGCGGCCATCAGCGCCACCAGCGCGAAGACCGTGACCAGCCGGAACCGGAGGCTGGTCGGCCGTGCCAACCGCCGCAGCCTCGCCGTCCAGCCGCGCGGGGGAGCGTCGTCGGCCTCCGCGGCCTGTGCCGCGGAAGGCCCCGCGGGCGTGCCGGGGGAGCCCGCGGGATCCTCCCCGCGGGCCGCGCCGTCGCTCACTGCGGGTTGTCCAGCCGGTAACCGACGCCGCGCACCGTGCGGATCAGCTTCGGCGAGGAGGGGACGTCCTCGACCTTCGCCCGCAACCGCTGCACGCAGGCGTCCACCAGCCGGGAGTCGCCCAAGTAGTCGTGCTCCCACACCAGCCGCAGCAACTGCTGCCGGGACAGGGCCTGTCCGGGCCTGCGGCTCAGCTCCAGCAGCAGCCGCAGTTCGGTCGGCGTCAGTTGGAGGTCCTCGCCGTTCTTGGTGACCGCCATCGCGGCGCGGTCGATCACGATGGGACCGAAGGTCGCGGCGTCGTTCGACTCCCGCTCGCCGCGGCGCATCACCGCGCGGATGCGGGCGTCCAGGACCCGCCCCTGCACCGGCTTCACGACGTAGTCGTCCGCGCCCGACTCCAGCCCGACGACCACGTCGATGTCGTCGCTGCGCGCCGTGAGCAGGATGATCGGCAGCTGGTCGGTGCGCCGGATGCGACGGCACACCTCGAAGCCGTCGATGCCGGGGAGCATCACGTCCAGCACGATCAGGTCCGGCCGCTGTTCGCGCAGCAGTTTCAGCCCGTCCTCACCGGTCGGTGCGGTGATCACACGGTGCCCCTGGCGGGTGAGGCCCATCTCCAGGGCCGTCCGGACCGCCTCGTCGTCCTCGATCAGCAACAGGAAAGCCACGGGGTCATTGTGTCGTATGAACCCAGTCGTGCTCGACCGTGTGTGCGCCGTCCCACGTGGAAGGGCGTCCGGAAACCGACAGGCGGACACCGGGCGCACGCTGGGTCACCGACAGGGGGGTGATCCGTCACCGGGCGTGCGGGAACGGCGCCACGCCGACCGCTGTGACACCGCTGTGACAGTCGGGCGACGGGCCCATGAAACTGGCCCGGCAAGGTAGTACCCATCGAACGAAGCACGGACAGTTCCACGATGGGGGAGCGGGATGAGCGCACTGCGCAGCCAACACCGAGCAGGCAGTACCACGCGCTCACACACCACCGTGGTTCCCGTCCGCTGCGACGGGACGTCCGCAGCCGCCAACCGGCTCGGGACCCGCCGCACCGCCGGGCACCGCCCGACGTACCTCGCGGTCGCCGGCGAGACGGACGGGCCCGCACCGGCCGCCGCCTCCCGGGTCTCCGAGAGCAACGACGGACAGCCCGACGGCATCGGTCACGACGCCGCAGCCGAGGCCGAGTTCACCGCCTACGTCCAGGAGCGGCGCGCCTCTCTCTACGCCACCGCCTATCACCTCACCGGTGACCGGCACGAGGCGGAGGACCTCCTCCAGTCCGCGCTGCTCTCCACCTACCGGGCGTGGGACCGCATCAGCGACAAGGGCGCCCTCGGCGGCTACCTCCGCCGCACCATGACCAACCTGCACATCAGTGCGTGGCGCCGCCGCAAGCTCAACGAGTACCCGACCGAGGAACTCCCGGAGTCGGCCGGCGAACACGACACCATGCGCGGCACCGAGCTGCGCGCGGTGCTCTGGCAGGCCCTGGCCCGGCTGCCGGAGCAGCAGCGCACCATGCTGGTGCTCCGCTACTACGAGGGCCGCACCGACCCGGAGATCGCCGACACACTCAACATCAGTGTCGGCACCGTGAAGAGCAGCATCTGGCGCACCCTGCGCCGGCTGCGTGAGGACCGGGCGCTCGGCCACGGAGGGGACCGCGAGGACTCCTTCGGCGAGCTGGTCGCCTGACGGAGGAGGGGGCGCCCCCGAGGGGGCGCCGGGCAACCGGTGGACGGAGCAGCGGGTTCACGGCCGGGGGGCCGGGTCCCGGTGGCCACCGGAGCGGGCGGGGCGCGGGGGGAGGAAGCGGGGAGACCCGAGGGATGAGGGACCGGGGGGACGGTGCGTGGCCGGGGGGCCACGCGCCACGGGGGGAGCGGGCCGCGCCGGGGAGACGCGGCCCGTGACGGGAGGGGACGGGGAGGCGGGGGGGGGGGGGGGG
>NZ_JAAVJB010000051.1 GCF_012034385.1 Streptomyces spiramenti | reverse complement strand
GCGCGGACCTTGCCCCGTGCGGCCCGCCGCCCGCGCGGGCTCGGTCGCGGACACGTTCCGGCGGTGGGCCGAGGCCAGGGGCTGCGGCGGGGCGGAGGTACGGGGGCGGGCGGCCCCCGTCGCCCTGGGGCGGCGCGGGGGACGAGCCCGAAGCGTTGCGGTCAGTGGGGCGGCGGGGCGGGACGCCGGAGAGGCGCGGGGGTGGCAGCCGGTTTCTCGCTGGCAGGGGCGAGAGTCCGCGCCCGGTGGGAGTCCGCGTCCGGTTCGTCGGGAGGGGCCGCCGCGAGGCGGGCGGGGTGCCGACGGACGCCCGTCGGCGGTGCCCCTGACGGGCACACCCTCCGGCGCGAGGTCGGGCCGCCTCGACGGGCCCCGGTCAGTCGGCCGGTCAGTCGGCCGGTGTGTCGCGGCAGGCGGCGCGGATCAGTCGCAGCACCTGGAACCGGGTGCCCGCCGGGCCGGCGACGGTGCGCACCACGCCGCTGACCAGCAGGTCCCGCATGGTCCGCCCGCAGTGGCCGAGCGGCGAGCCGGTCAGCGCCTCCACGTCGTCGAGACTGAACTCCGCCGCTTCGGCATCGCAGAGCGCGGCCAGCATCGCCCGATGGCCCTGCGGCAGCGCTGCCACCCGGTCGCGGAGCGCCGCGAGGCAGCGGCCGGCCGTCTCCGGCTCGGCGAGGTGGTCCAGGAACGGCAGGGGGTCCTCGGCGAGGCGGCGCCGCAGCGACGCGGCGTCGTAGAGCACCAGCCAGGAGGAAGCGGCGAGCAGCGCCGTCGGCAGCCCGTCCAGGCGGCGGGAGATGTCGGCGACGACGGCGAGGTCCTGGGCGGTGGTCACGGCACCGGGGCTGACGCGTCGGATGTCGTCGAGCAGCAGTTGGGTCGCCCCGCCCACCGTGTCGCCGTCCTCGTGATCCGTCGCCAACGGCGTGAGCAGGAAGACCCGTTCACCGGGGACGTGCCAGGGGTCGTCCGAGGTCACCAGCACGCGGAGCCCGGGGCAGTCACGGAGCAGCCGCGCGAGCCGTTCGGGGTGGACGCTCCGTCCCGACGCGCCGTCGATCACCAGCAACACCACCTGGTCACCGAGATGTTCGGCGAGCGTCGGCGCGTCGGAGTCGCCCGTGCCCGGTGCCGCGGCCGTGCCGTCGGTGAACAGCCCCGTCACACAGTCGTGGAGCAGCCGGCCGGTTCCGGACCTCGGCGAGTCGGGCGTACCGGACCCGGCCCGCGGGGAGCGGGCGAACCACAGCACCGGCAGCCGCTCCTCGCGGTGCAGCCGTCGCGCCACCTCCAGCGCGAGGCTGGTCTTTCCCGCTCCGGGAAGTCCGACGATGTGCACCAGTCGTTGACTGCCGGTCGCCAACTCGGCCGCTATCACGGCGGTCTCGTCCGCCCTCCCCGTCAGCGGACGCAGCGGCGCGGGCGGCGTCGCGTCCGCGCCGTCGCTCTCACCCAGCCCGGCGAACCGGTGCTGTGCCGCTGCCTGTTGCAGCGTCTCGCGTGAACGGGGGCCGAGACGCAGCGCGTCGGCGATCAGGCGGACGGTCTCCGTACGCGGTCGGCGCACCCGGTTCTGCTCCAGGTCACGGATGGCACGGACGCTGATGGTGGAGAGGTCGGCCAGCTCGCGCTGGGTCAGGCCGGTCCGGGTCCGGTGCCTCCTGATCAGCAGCCCCAGCCGGGGCAGTTCGTCGCCCGACCCCGCGGGAAGCGGGAGCGGCGCGTCGGAGGCGGAGACGGAGGACGCGGCGGCCGACTGCTGGAGCGCGGAGCCGGTCAGCGACGCCTCGCGTCGGGCGGGTGACGGTGTCCGGGGGCGGAGAGCCTGCTCGTGGAGCCCGGTGCTCCGGCCGGACTGGGGGGTCATGGTGCTCGTCTTCACTGGCGCTCCTGCCACTCGGTCGGTCAGGCCATAGGAGGTGCCGCCAGGGCGAAACGCGGAGTGCCCGCGGCGTCCTGTCCCCCTGATTCCGCCACGGCCGCCTATCGGCGGGGCATCGTCGCGCCGACAGGCGGACGGCGCGACCTATCACCGCCCTCCCAGGGCGGTGGCGCCTTCGGGATAACGGGGGGATAGGTCCGGCGATAAGGCCGGGATTCCCGCACTCCCTAGCGTGGTGACCACGAAGAACGAAGCGCACCACCGACTCGGGGAGAACCCAGATGCTGAAGATCACCGCCCTCCGCACCGGTCTCGTCGCCGCCGCCCTCGCCGCCACCGTCTCCGTGCTCGGCACCACCGCCGCCCACGCCGAGCAGAACGTCACCCCGCCGGCGGCGGACACCCAGCTCGCCGAGCTGATCGCGGAGCACGGCGTCAAGGCCCAGCTGCAGAACAACCCCTGGGACTGACCCGCGGCGCGTGTCCCGCGCTCTCACCAGATCAGCGTTCCCTGCTCAGCCCGCTCAGCCCGCTCAGCCCGCGCCGACCGTCCGCCGTCCGCTCCGTTCTCGCCTCGAGAGCTCCGGACGAGCCACCGGCTCCGAGCATCGGCCTTCGGCGCGCTCCGGTCGGCGCGCTCCGGTCGGCCCTCCCGCCGGACCCTCCGGTTTCTCCCTCGGCCCGCGCCCGCCGCTCCATCGGCCCACCCCGCGCCACCGCGGCCCGATCGCCCGTCCTACCGGGCGTCGACGAAGGCCCGCGGACCGCAGCGGCACCCCCGGGCAGCCGATGCCTCACGCGCGGCGCCGGCCGCCACCCCTCACCCCGGGGAACCGTCGCCCACGCGACGCCCGTTCAGCCGCCGATGGCCTCACGCGGTGCGGCGAGCTCACGCATCAGGTCCTCGGCCTGCCGCAGTTCGGTCGCCATCCGACGGTCCTGGAACGTCGCCGCGGCGACCTCCAGCAGTTCGCGTGAACGTTCCTCGTCCCCGGGATCGCTCCGCCGCGCGAGGAGACGGGCGAGATCGACCCGCACCACCGCCACCCCGCCGTGGTCGAGCATCCGCTCCCGGACGGCCAGCGACCGGTCGAAGTAGCCGTGCGCCTCCTCGAAGTGGTCCAGCCCGCTGTGCACCTGGCCGAGGTCACGCAGCAGATGGCCCTCGCCGATGACGTCGCCGTCGCGGCGGCACAAATGCAGGACCTCGCTGAGGGTCCGCTCCGCGGCGGAGTGCTCACCCCGCTGGAGCAGCACCTGACCCACCCTCCGGAGCGTGCGCGCCTGCCCGCCCTCGTAGCCCGCGGCCCGGTAGATCTCCAGGGCCTCGTCCAACTGGTACTGGGCGGCGTCGACCTGCCCGTGCCGCATGCGGATCTGGGCGCTCTGCGTCAGGACGATGGCTCGGCCCACGATGTCGCCGGCGCGGTCGAAGTCGGAGAGCGCCAGCGCGTACAGCCCGAGGGCGGCGTCGTCGTTCCCACGGAAGCGTTCCAGCAGCGCGAGGTCACGTCGGCACAGTGCCAGCCCCTCCGCCTCGTCCAGTTCGGTGAAGATCGCCAGGGCCGAGCGCAGCGAGTCCTCGCACTCCTGGTGCTGGCGTCGGTTGAGGTAGAGCGAGCCCAACGAACCCAGCACGGCGGCGGTGCCGCGCCGGTTGCCCGCGGCGGTGACGGCGGTCAGCGCCCGCCGGTGGGTCGACTCCCACTGGTCGAGATAGCCGCGTACCTCGAAGAGGGTGACCAGCCCCGTGGCGAGGTCCCAGCACGCCTCGTCCAGCTGCTCCTCGGCGGCCTGGTCGACTGCCAGCGTCAGGTTGGGGAGTTCGCTGTCGAGCCACTCCATGGGGTCGCTGAGCAGCTCGTCCACGTGGTGCGGCGGCGGTTGCCAGCGTGGCGCGGTGCCGCGGAGGACGGTGTAGTCACCGCCGTAGACGCGCCGGTGAGCCTGTTCGACGAGGGAGAGCCAGCCGCCCATCATGCGTTCCTGGGCGCCGGAACGTTCCTGTCGGTCGTCCTGTACCGCCAGCCGTTCGCGCGCGAAGACCCGGATGATGTCGTGGAAGCCGTAGCGGAAGCCGCCGCCGGACTCCACGCCCACCACGTCGAGCATCTGCATGTCGACCAGGGGTTCCAGCAGGTCGGACGGGTACGGGCGGTCGTCGTCGAGCAGCGCGCCGGCCAGCCAGCCGGGCAGTGTGGTGCCCTGGGCGAGGCTCAGCAGCCGCATCAGCCGCTGGTCGGCGGCGCCCAGCCCGTCGTGAGTCAGGGAGAGGCTGGCGCGGATGGTCAGCTCGCCGTGGGTCAGCTCGTCCAGCCGATGCCGTTCGTTGGCCAGGCGGTGCACCATCGACGCCAGCGACCAGTGCGGCCGGGCCGCCAGCCGGGCGGCGACGATGCGGAGCGCCAACGGCAGTGCGCCGACGGTCCGTACCAGCGCCAGGGCCGCTTCGGCCTCGGCGGCGACCCGCTCACGCCCGATGACGCGGCCGAGCAGCTCCAGCGCCTGGTCGCCCTCCAGGACCGGGAGTTCCACCCGGTGGGCTCCTGGCAGGCCGGTCAGCCGGGCCCGGCTGGTGACGATGACGGCGCTGGTCCGGCTGCCGGGCAGCAGGGGACGGACCTGGCTCTCACCAGCGGCGTCGTCCAGCACCACGATGATGCGGCGGGTGGCCAGCAAGGTCCTGTACATCTCAGCTCGTTCGTCCAGGCTGTCCGGGATCATCGGCCCGGGGATGCCGAGGGCACGCAGGAACCGGCCGAGGACCTCGGCCGGACTCGCGGGTACCTGACTGGCGCTGCGGAGATCGCAGTAGAGCTGGCCGTCGGGGAAGTAGCGCTCGCTGAGGCGGTGGGCCACGTGCGTGGCCAGGGTGGACTTGCCGATCCCGGGCTTGCCGACGACCACGGCCACACCGACCGCCTGCCGGGCCGAGCCGCCCACCAGGACGTGGGAGACGCTCTGGACCAGGTTCTCGTTGCCGACGAAGTCGGATGTGTCCGCGAGGAGTTGGTGCGGGGTCTCGGCGCGGAAGACGCCGCTGCCGTCCGCTCCGGCGGTCTCGTCGTCGACTCCGTCGCCGCTCGCCCCGGGGGCGCGGTCGTCCTCCTCCCGCGGCTCATGGGCTCGGTCCGGCGGCGCCTCGCCGGGGCGACCGGCGATCGAGCGCGCCGCGTCCACGGCCACGTCAACTGAGATGGACGGCGGGGGTGGTGGCGCGGCGGCGTCGGCCGTCACGGACTGCCGCTCGGCCCCCGGCGGCCCGGAGTTCACCGCGCGTAGCCCCGGGTCGCCCGCGAGGATGCGGGCCTCCAGCTCTCTCAGGTCGCCGCCCGGTTCCAGGCCGAGTTCCTCGATCAGCAGTTGGCGACCCTCGCGGTAACTGTCGAGGGCCTCGGCCTGCCGTCCGGAGCGGTAGAGCGCGAGCATCAACTGCGCCCGCAGGTCCTCGCGCATCGGGTGGCTGTGCACCAGCATCCGCAACTCACCGACGAGTTGGTGGTGCCTGCCCAGCTCCAGTTCGAGCCGGAACCGCGCCTCCAGTGCCGTCAGCCGCTCCTCGTCCAACTGCTGCGCCTGGTTGCGGAGCTGCTCACCGGGCACCCCGCTCAGACAGACTCCCTGCCAGAGCTGGTCTGCGGCGCGGAAGAGTTCGGCGGCCTCGCCGAGGCGGCCCTCGCGTGCCAGCGCCCGAGCCTCCGCGAGGCGACGGGTGAAGATGGCGCGGTCGACGGTGTCGGGGTCGGCGTTGAGGACGTAGCCGGGCGGCCGGGTCGCGATCAGGGCGTCGATCCGGGCAGAACTGAGGATCTTGCGGAGGCGGGAGACGCAGATCTGCACCTGGGTGCGCGCGGTGCCGGGCGGGTCGTCCTCCCACAGCAGGTCCACGAGGAAGTCCGTGCTGACGACCCGGTTCACCTCGAGCAGCAGCGCGGCGAGGATGATCTCCTGCCGCCCGGGCGGCACCCGCACCGGGCCGGCGGGCCCCGTCACCTGGAGCGGGCCGAGTATGCGGAAGGCGTGCCCGTCCGGGGCCCTCGGACTCGAATCGTCTGCCAATGCGTCCCCCGTGGTGCGCTGATGGTCACGTCGAGTGCCGACGGGTCGTGCGTAAGTCTCACCGAACGCGCGTTGCTCTGTCCATGGCGGGTGAAGATCTGGTGGCGATAGCACGGTGATAGCGGGGAGTTGCGGGCTGCGCCGACGCTGGTCCGGATCGGTGTCGCGAAGCGCGGCTGCTCGGGCGCCGATCAGCCGGTAGGGCCCCCGAACTGCGGGAGCGCCGGTGATGCCCGGGAGGGGAGCCGATGAACACTTCAGGCGATGTGCGCCCCGCGGTGAGCGCGATCCTGACAGCGGTCGGGGTGGATCACGTCCGACTGTCGTACCACTATCTGGACGCCGGGGACGTCGAGGGGTACGGATCGCTGCTCGACGAGAACATCGAGGTGGCCCAGCCCGGGTCGGTCCACGGCAACGGCCGGGCGGAGGTGCTCCGTTCGCACGGCAGCCCCGACCGGCCCCCGGTGATCCACCGCATCCACAAGATCGTCGCGGACGGGGACAGCGTGGTCGCCCTCGGTCGGCTGGTGAGGGGCCCGGGCGCTCCGGCGGAGCTCGACTTCGTCGACCACTTCACCATCTCGCCCGAGGGCATGCTGCTGAGCTGCCGGCGGTACTTCCACACCGATCCGCGCTGAGCGGCCCGCGGGTTCCGCGAGTGGCGGTGGTGCGGTGGCGAGGTGGCGTATGCGGCGCTCGCATCACGCGGCCGTGTCGGCGGAGACGCACACGTGGAGGGGCGCCGACGCGGCGGTGTCGTTCGTGGCCTCCAGGATGCCCGGGTAGGTGAGCCGGGTGCCGGGATACATGCTCACGCAGCGCTGCGGCACGTCGGAGAAGACCGAAGGGCCGTCCGGCCGGAACGCCAGGCCGTCGGCACGGACCAGGTGAGCGCCGCACTGCTCGGCAGGAGCGTCGACGAGCAGTTCGGCGGTTCTGAACACGCCGCTGCCGCTGTCCGTCCACGCGAGGCAGTGGAACTCGTTCGCCGACCCGCCCGGCGTCGGCAGGCTCGTCACCCGGACGTGCTGCGTGGGTACCGGGCCGCCGCACACGGCTTCGCCGTGCAGTGTGTGCCAGGGGGAGCCGAGCTCGCACACCTCCGCCGCCGGACGGCAGTCGGCCGGGCCGCCCGGAGTCCGATACGTCACCGTGACACAACCCCGCGCCGCCTCCGCCTCCGCCTCCTCCGACGACGTCGGCGCGGGGCTGCCGGGGAGAGCCGGAGCCGATGCGACGGGCGGGACCGGGACCGGGGCGGGAACGGGAGGGGCCGCCGGCCGGCCCCTCCCGTCCTCGACCTCGCCGCCCGTCGCGTTCACGGAGGCGTCGGGCTGTGCATTGGGAGCGGAGCCCTGCGTACCGTGGTCCGGTGCCACCGGCTGCTGCGCCAGGTACAGCACGAGCATCGCGGCGATGACGGTCGCCGCCGCGCCCCCCGCGAGCATCGCCTCCCACGCGAGCTGGGGAGGGGGCGCCGCTCCGCGGATCGCGGGGAGCGTCTGGGTGTCCGCTTCCAGGAACGCCCGCTCCTCGTCGGTGAGCTGCGGCCCCTTCGACGGAGGTGGTGTGGTCACGGTCTCCCTCGCTCGCTGCGTGTGACCGTCACCGTAAGTGCCGCGCCATCACGCGCCGGGCGGCTCGCCGGAAGCGCAACCGGTCCGTGACGCAACCCGGTTGGGGAGTGCCCGACGCGGAGAGACAGGGGCGCGATGGCGGCGGCCGGGCCCGGCCGGGCCCTTGGGGGCCCTTGCGAGTCGGGCGCCGCGCAGCCACGCGCCGGGTGAACTCCGTCCGCAGGAGGTTCACGGCCTGCCCCGCCGGCGCACGGCCGTTCGGCCTCCCCCGGGGACGACCGCCGACGGGCGACCCGACGGAGTCAGCAGATGTGCTCCTCGGCGGCGTCGACGACCTCCGCCGCCAGGGCCGTGTCGATCTGCTGGTGGTCGATGTAGTACCGCATCGCGACCTGCTCCAACAGTTCCTCCCCGCCAGGTCCGTCCGCGATGGCGGTGCAGGTGTCGATACCCCGGTAGATCATGTCGCGCTCCAGGTTCTGGAGCGAGTCGAAACCGGCGCCGGACTCCGCGACCAGACCGGGGTGAACGGCCCGAAGGGCGTCCACCCACGCGGCGCGCTCCTCTGCGCTGTACACGCGCTCGCCCATCTCGGCCATGCAGGCGTCCTGGAGGTCCCGATCCAGGAAGTCCGCCTCCCAGTCGTCGCAGGCCGAACCTTCGGCCGCCTTCTCGGCATCGTCCGTGGCCGGTGCGTCCTCCGCCGGCTTCTCCTCCTCCTCTGCCTCCTTCTCCTTCGCGTCATCGCTCTCGACGACCGGTGTGTCTGCGCTGCTGTCGTCGGCGGCGGGGGCGGCCTTCGACTCCGCTTCGGTGCAGGAGGTGAGTGCGAGCAGGGCGGTGAGGGTGGCTGCGCTGAGCAGCCGCGTACGGGTGTTCATGGTCGGCGACTCTGCCGTCCGCCCCGATGGCCCGTGAGGCGAATGCGCTTGCTGTTACCGCTCTGTTGTGAAGCACCTGCGGTGGGACTGTGAACAGGCCGTGTGCCGCCGTCCGGGACTCAACAGCGGTGACAGCGCCGCCCGCTGCCGCTGATGTGGCGGCCCGTGGGCTGCGCGACGCCGGGCGACGCAGGTCTGGGCGTGGACGCCGGTTCCGGTCAGGCGGGTGCAGGCCGCCGCGCCGCCCGTGTGTCCCGGTGGGCCGGTCCGGTCCGGGGCGGCCAGCGAAGTGTCGGGCAGGGGCCGGCGACACGACGCGCTGATCGTCCGATCCCGGGCCGGGCGCGTGGGTCGCGAGGTGCCCGCCGGGCGGAGACGCCCCGGATGGTGCGGAGGTGGTGCGCGGCACCGATTCGGCCGGGGCACGACGAAGGCCCAGGTTGAGGAAGGTGTCCTTGACCTGGGCCTTTGTGCTGGAGCGGGCGACGAGAATCGAACTCGCGCTCTGAGCTTGGGAAGCTCATGTTCTACCATTAAACTACGCCCGCGCGTGGCGCCCCGGAGGGTGCTCGACGGTCGTTACTGTACCTCATCCGCCCGCTCACACGCAGCGCCGTAGGGCCCGGTCGGCGGAGGTGACGGACGTCCCGTGCGGCGTGCGTTCGGGGGCCGTGGGGATCCCCTACGGTGGCGGGGTCGCCGTCGACGTACAGGAGCGGGCCCTTGCAGACCACCATCGTGCGCTGTGCCGAGGGGCATCAGTTCAGCACCCGTGAGTTCCCCATGCAGCACCTCAGCGCGGACCGTATCGGCCCGGCTCGGCTGCTGCGGTGTCCCCGTTGCGCGCGGTTGCGCAGCGCGGTGCCGGTAGGGAAGTAGTCACGGTCCGGGCCGGTCGGACAGGGGCGGCTTCGTCGCCGTCCGGCCGGCTCGGGCGGGGCGGGGGTGTGGCCGAATCCCTGGTGGCTCTCCCGGCCCGGAAGCGCCTGCTGCCGTCGCTGCCCTGCGTGGCGACGCGCCAGCCGGAGGCCCGGCGTGGGTGCCGAGAGCGCGGGGCCGCGCGGGGTGGTGTCCACCCTGTGGGCAGCGTGTGTGTGCTGATGAGGGTGTGGGTAGCGGCAGCGGTGTGGTTCCGGTACGGATCGGTTCTGGCTGATCCGGACTCCCCTCTGTTTCGTTTCGTGACTGTTCCGGGCGCTCGCCGCGTGTCGGAACGTGCCGGCCGGCGGGAGTCCGGTGGGCTCGGGCGGAGGGTCGGCGCCGAAGGCGGCCGACGACCGCCTCTCGACGGCGGTACGGGCACGGGTCGAGACGACCCCGCCCGGCGTCGGGACCGCGGTCGAGCCGCAAGAGTCTTGCCGCGTGGGGAACCGCCGGCCAGCCGTGTACGAGGAGAACTGCATACGTGCTTGAGGAGATCTACGCCCACGTCCTGCGTCGCAACCCCGGGGAGCGGGAGTTCCACCAGGCGGTGCGCGAGGTGCTGGAGTCGCTGCCGGTCGTGGTGGAACGCCGACCGGAGCTCTGCGACGGGTCGCTGCTGGACCGGCTCTGCGAGCCGGAGCGACAGGTCATCTTCCGCGTGCCGTGGACCGACGACGAGGGTCGGGTGCACGTCAACCGCGGTTTCCGGGTCGAGTTCAACAGCGCGCTCGGCCCCTACAAGGGCGGCCTGCGGTTCCACCCCACTGTCAACCTCGACATAGTGAAGTTCCTCGCCTTCGAGCAGACCTTCAAGAACGCCCTGACCGGCATGCCCATCGGCGGCGGCAAGGGCGGCAGCGACTTCGACCCCAAGGGCCGCTCCGACGCCGAGGTCATGCGGTTCTGCCAGTCGTTCATGACCGAGCTCCAGCGCCACATCGGTGAGCACACCGACGTCCCGGCGGGCGACACCGGCGTCGGCGCCCGCGAGATCGGCTACCTCTTCGGCCAGTACCGTCGCATCACCAACCGGTTCGAGGCAGGCGTCCTCACCGGCAAGGGCGTCGGCTGGGGCGGCTCGCACGCCCGCCCCGAGGCCACCGGCTACGGCCTGGTCGTCTTCACCGCGGAGATGCTGCGCGTACGCGACCTCGACCTGGACGGCATGCGGGTCGTCGTCTCCGGCTCCGGCAACGTGGCGATCCACGCCGCCGAGAAGGCGGCGGCCTCCGGTGCGACCGTCGTCGCCTGCTCCGACTCCGGCGGCTACGTCGTCGACGAGGGCGGCCTCGACCTCGACCTGCTCAAGCAGGTCAAGCTCACCGACCGCGCCCGGCTCAGCGCCTATGCCGAGCAGCGTGGCGCGGACGCCGAGTACCGCGAGGGCGGCCGGGTCTGGGACGTGGCCTGCGACGTGGCGCTGCCCTGCGCCACCCAGAACGAACTGGACGAGGACGCCGCAAGGACGCTGATCGGCAACGGTGTCCGCGCGGTCGCCGAGGGCGCCAACATGCCGACCACCCCGGAGGCGGTCCGCGCCCTGCGCGAGGCGGACGTGCTCTTCGCCCCCGGCAAGGCCGCCAACGCCGGCGGGGTCGCGACCAGCGCACTGGAGATGCAGCAGAACGCCTCGCGCACACTGTGGACGTTCGAGAAGACCGAGGACCGGCTCACCGAGATCATGAAGCACATCCACCACACCTGCCACGAGACCGCCGAGCGGTACGGGCGGCCGGGCGACTACGTGGCCGGTGCCAACATCGCCGGCTTCGAGCTGGTCGGGGAGTCGATGCAGGCGCAGGGCATCATCTGATCCCGCGAGCTGACTCGACGTAGCGACACGACGCCGCCCCGGGAACCGTGAGGTTCCCGGGGCGGCGTCGCTGCCGGGGCCCGGTCGGCCCCGGCGGGCGGGTCACTCCCGGTCGGACCCCGTCGGGGCGGGAGCGGCGGAACCGGCCGGTGCCCGGCGGACCCGGTCCGTCAGCAGCGCGGTGTAGTCGTCGGCCCAACCGCGGACGGTCTCCTCGTCCCACAGGTCCGTGGAGTACGCGATGTAGCCGACCAGCACGTCGCCTGCGGGCACCAGACCGAACGACAGCTCCGACCGGACCGCCGGAACGACGAGGTCCTCGATCGCCGCCTCGACGCCGGGCAGCTCAAGATCGGCCAGCAGCGTGTTCTGGTACTGGAAGCCGACCGGCACGCGGTCCGGGACGTCGCGGTCGCCCGTCGCCTCGCGGACGGCGGCGGCGACCTCCGCCATCGGCAGCAGGTGGTCGGCCCCCTCCGTGGCACCGCGAGCGACAAGACCGACGAGCGTGTCGAACTCCCGCGCGGCAGCGACGGGCACCCGCAGCACGTACGGCACCGAGGTGCACGCCACCAGCTCCTCGAACTCCTGGCGCGCCCGGTTGGCGTGGGCGACGTTCAGCAGCACGTCGGACTGGCCCGAGCGCTCGGCGAGCAGCGTCCCCATCGCGGCGGCCGTGACCGCGAACGGCGTGGCGCCCTGCTCGCGGGCCACCCGCTCCACGTCACGCCGCACGGCGGCGGGCACGGTGAACACCACCGCTGAGCCGGCGCCGCTCAGCTTCGCCGGGCGGGGCCGGTCCGTCGGCAGGTCCAGGCGGAACGGCACGTCGGCCAGCTCGCGCACCCAGTGCGCCGCACGGCGCTCCGCCTCGCGGGCCGGAACGGGGTTCTCCTGCTGCCACCGGGCGTAGTCGGTGGCCTGCCGCACCTCGGGCAGCGCGTGCGGGGTGCCGCCGACCTCCGCCCGGTAGAGGGCGGCGAGGTCGCGGAGCAGGGTGCTGACCGCCCAGCCGTCGCAGGCGGCGTGGTGCAGCACGAACAGCAGGGCCCACGCCTCCTCGCCGGTGCGCAGCAGCCGGATGACGGGCCCGGCGGTGGCGGTGAGGTCGAAGGGTTGCTGCGCGACCTCGGCGCCGATCCGTTCGGCCTCGGCGCTCCGCTCCGGTTCGGGCAGAGCGGTGAGGTCCTCCTCGGGCAGCGCCACCTGTCCGGGCGGCAGCACCTCCTGGAACCACCGGCCGTCCTCCTGCCGGAAACGCAGCCGGAGCGACTCGTGGCGGGCCACCAGCCCGGTGAGGGCCCGCCACAGCGCGGCGGTGTCCAGGCGGCCGTTGAGGACGAATCGGATCGCGACGTTGAAGACCTGCGGCAGCGGGTGGTTCTCCTGGGCGGCGAGGAACGCCCGCTGCTGCACGGTCGCGGGAGTGGTGTTCCGGGCGCCGCTGCCGGTGCCGTCTCCGGCCGCGGTGGCATCGGGGTGCTCGGCATCGCCGGCGGACCCGGACCCGCCGGACCCGCCGGACCCGCCGGACCCGCCGGACCCGCCGGACCCGGCGGAGTCGGCGGGATCGGCGGGGGCCGGTCCGACCTCGGCCGACAGGTACTCGGCGGATAGGTACTCGGCCGACTCCCGGAGGGTGGGCCGCTGGTAGAAGACGGCCATCGGCAGTTCCACGTGAAACGCGGAGCGCAGGCGGTTGGCCAGGCGGATCGCGGTGATCGAGTGGCCCCCGAGTGCGAAGAACGAAGCGCCGGGGTCGATCTCCTCGGGACGGAGACCGAGTTCGGCGGCCCACAGCCCCCGCATGCGGCGCTCCCAGGCGGTGACCCCGTCATCGGGAGGCAGCGCCGGGCCCGTACCGGGCCCGGCGTCGGCGCCTGCGCGGGCGTCCGACTGGGTTCCCGGGCGCGGCGCCGTCGACCCGGCAGGGTCGGGGAGGCGCGTGCTGTGGCGCGGCGCGGGCAGCGCCGCGCGGTCCACCTTGCCGGTGCCGGTCAGCGGCAGCCGGGGGAGCACGGACCACGCGCCGGGGATCAGGTACTCGGGCAGCCGCCGGGTCAGCCGCCGCGTCAACCACTCGGTGAACGCCCGGTGGTCGTCCTCCGTGTCGCCGACGTCAGCCACCGGGACGACGTGCGCGACGAGTCGCGCCTCCGCCCCGGGCGCCCGCAGCGGGAGTACCACCGCCTCCTTCACCTCGGGCAGCGAGGAGAGGACGTGCGCGGTTTCCTCGGGCTCCACGCGGAAGCCGCGGATCTTCACCTGGTCGTCCGAGCGGCCCAGGAACTCCAGCGAACCCCGCTCGTTCCAGCGGACGAGGTCGCCGGTCCGGTAGTGGCGCTCCCCGGCGCCGCGGCCGTCCTCCCCGCTGCCGTCGTCCCCGGCGGTGCTGTCGGAGCCGGGGAGGGCCGTGAACCGTTCCGCGGTGGCGTCGGGGCGGTGGAGGTAGCCGTCGGCCAACCCCGCGCCCGCCACGTACAACTCGCCGGGCGCGCCGACCGCTGCTGGTTCGCCGTCGGTGTCGAGCACGACCAGCCGCACGTTGTCGATGGGCCGCCCGATGGGGATCGGGCCGTCCTCCCCGCCGGGTGCGGCCGGCGCGACGGTGTGATGGGTGCAGAGCACCGTCGTCTCGGTCGGACCGTAGATGTTGACCACCTCGTACGCCGCGTCCGTGCGGGGCCGGGTGCGGAGCACGTCCCCGCCCGCGACGCAGTACCGCAGCGGCGGCTGGTCGGCCGAGGGGAGCTGGAGCAGCTCCTCGGCGAGTGCGGTGGGCAGCATGGCGAAGGTCACCCGCTGCGCGGCGTACCAGGCGGCGAGCGCCTTCGTGTCGCGCCGGGTCTCGTCGTCCGCGACGGTGAGGGTGGCACCGGCGGTGAGCGTGGGCCAGATCTCCAGCACCGAGGCGTCGAAGCTCTGGCTGCACAGCAGCGCGGTCCGGTCGGCGGCGGTGAACGCGAACCGGTCGTGGTGCCAGCGGCAGAGGTTGACAACGGCGCGCTGCGGCACCACGACGCCCTTGGGTCTGCCGGTGCTGCCGGAGGTGTGGATGACGTAGCAGGCGCCGTCCGGGCCGGTGCCGGTGCCGGTGCCGGTCGTCGTCGGGTCCCCGGCGTCCGCCGGCGGGCCCTCGTCGACGCCGACGAGGACGGTGCCCTCGGGGACGCCCGGGTCGCCGGGCGCGCCCGGCGCGGCGGTGAGCAGGACGGGCGCCGCCGCCTCGCCGATGACGGTCTCGGCGCGGGTCCGGCCGAGCGAGGGGTCCAGCGGCAGGTAGGGGCGGCCCGCCCGCAGTACCGCGAGGACCGCGACGATCAGAGCGGCGCCCCGGGGCAGCCACACGGCGACGGGGGCCGCCGGGTCCGTGCCCGCCGCGCGGGCGCGGATGACGGCGGCCAACCGGTCCGCCCGGCGGTCCAGTTCGCCGTAGGTGAGTACGTCGGTGCCGTGGACGACGGCGGCGCGGTCGGGGCCCTCGGCAGCCCGCCGGGCGACGATCTCCTGCACGGTGACGGCGGGGACGGGCCGTGCCGGGCCGTCCTGCCAGCCGGCCGGTGCCGCGCCCGCGGTCCCGGCGTCGGTCCCGGCGTCGGGGTCGGCCTCGGTGTCCGAGCCGGACCCGGCAGCGGCGCCGGTCGGGAGGTCGGTCCCGGTGGCGGTGCGGGCGCGGGAGTCGGCCGGGTCGGCGGGGGAGGGGAGCGGGCGGTCGGGGTGGCGGACGGCCGCCCGGAGGATCCCCCGGAAGGTGGCGAAGAACCGGTCGACGGTCTCCTCGGTGAACAGGTCGGTGCTGTACTCCAGATGGCAGCGGACGCCCGACGGCCGGTCGGTGAAGTAGACGGTCAGGTCCGTGAGCGTCTTGTCGGCGCCGGTGTCGAGGGCGGTGGCCGTCACCTCCGGCAGGTCGAAGTGGAACGGGTCGTGGGACTCGTACTCGGCGATGACCTGGAAGACCGGGGTGTGCCCGGTGGTGCGCGGCACCGCGAGCGCCGCCACGACCTGGTCGAAGGCGGCGTCCGCGTGGTCGTAGGCGTCGAGCGCCACCCCGCGGACCTGGCGCAGCAGCGCGGGGAAGTCGTCCGCCGCCGCCAGGTCGAGACGGAGCGCGACGGAGTTGAGGAACAGCCCGAGGACGTCCCCGTGACCGGGCGGGCGGGTCGAGGTGGGGGTGCCGATGACGATGTCGTCCTGGCCGTTGAGGCGGCGCAGCGCGGCGGCGTAGCCGGCGATCAGCGTCATGAAGAGCGTGGCGCGGTGGCGTCGGCTCAGGTCGCGCAGCGCGTCCGAGAGCTCCGTGTCCAGGTCGCGGAAGACCGCGCGTCCCCGTGAGCTGAGCACGGCCGGCCGGGGGTGGTCGGTCGGGAGGGTGCACAGCGTGGGCGCGCCGGCGAGGGCCTTGCGCCAGTAGACGAGGTCGGAAGCCGCCTTCCCGTCCTGGTGCGCGGCGAGTTCGTCGCGTGCGACATCGGCCGGGGTCCGGCCCGGCGCGGGCAGTTCGGGCGGCGTGCCGGTGCGCCGCGCCCGGTACAGCTCGGAGAGGTCGCGCGCCAGGATCGACGCCGAGTGGGCGTCGGCAACGATGTGGTGCATCGACAGCACCAGGACGTGCCGATGGGCACCGACGGCGACCAGCCGCGTGAAGAGCATCGGGCCGTCGGCCAGGTCGAAGATGCGGGCGCTCTCGGACGCGAGGACGTCGCGGACCGCGGCGTCGGGGTCGGCCGCGGCGTCGCGGTGGTCCACGACGGCGTGCCCCAGCACCAGTCGCTCCGGCGCGTCGACGGGCCGCACGTACTGCCGCGGCCCGTCCGCCGTCTCGCGGAAGACGGTCCGCAGCCCGGGGTGGCGCGCGACGAGCGCTCGCAGCGCGTCGTGCAGGGCGGCGCCGTCCAGCGGGCCGTCGAAACGGACGCCCTTGACCTCGTTGTACGCGGTGCTCTCGGGGAACATCCGGTGGGTGATCCACACGCGCTGCTGCGCCGGGGAGAGCGGCGCTCCGGGGTCGGCCGGGTCGGGGTCGCCGGCGGCGTCCGCCCCGGCGGAGGGCGCGGAGGGTGCGGTGGTTGCGGCCGTCGTGGTGGCCGTGGTGGCCGGGTCGGTGACGGGGAGGGTGGTGGCGGGGGCGGGCGGCTGCTCGTGGTGGCGCCTGCGCAGCGCGTCGAGGTGGCGCAGCCCGCCGCGCAACGCGTCCGAGGGCACGCCGAAGTCGACCAGCGAGACGATCTCGTCCGCTCCGGCCGCGGTCACCGCCTCGATCACCGGGGCGACGGTGTCCACGGTGCCGATGAGGGCCCGCTGGTCGCAGTAGCGGCCGTACGCACGGCGGAAGAGCGTGTCCAGGTCGTCCTCGTCCAGCGCCCCCACGTCGACGTGGTGCCCGAGGCTCCGCGACACGGTCCCGAACAGCGACAGCGAGGCACGCATGTAGCGGGCGAGCGGTTCGTACGCGTCGGCGCGGGCGGTCTCGTGGTCGGCGGCCAGGTAGGTGTGGAGCAGCACGGCGACGTGGCCGCCGGCCGGGTCCAGTCCGGCGTCGGCCCGCGCGGCGCGGTACCGCGCGATGTTGGCCGTCAACTCCTCGACGCTCTGGGCCATCAGGTTGGTGACGATGCCGACGTCGTTGCGGCCCGCCGCCTCGTAGGAGGCCGGGTTGCCGACGACCGCCGTGTACATCGGCGGCAGCTCCTGGACGGGGCGCGGGAAGATCCGCACCTCGGCAGTTCCGTCACCCGCCTCGCGGGTCAGCGCCTCGCCGCTCCACAGCCGGCGGACGTCCGCCAACTGCTCGTACATCAGCTCTCGATGGCGCCCGAACCGCGCGGGGAAGAAGACGAAGTCGTTGGAGTGCCAACCGGAGGCGCAGCCGATCCCGACGCGCCCGCCGGAGAGGTTGTCCACCATGGACCACTCCTCGGCGACCCGGATCGGGTCGTGGAGCGGGAGGACGACCGAGCCGGCGTTGAGTCGGACGCGGCTGGTCTCGCGGGCGAGGGCGGCGGCGAGTACGACGGGGTTGGGGAAGAGGCCACCGAACGAGTGGAAGTGCCGCTCCGGCATCCACAGGGCGTGGAAGCCGTTCTCGTCGGCGAACCGGGCCGTCTCGGCGATGAGTTCGTAGCCGTCCCGGACCTCGGGGTAGTCGCCGAAGAAGTAGATGCTGAACTCGGGTGGCCGGCCGCGCGAGTCGACGGGTACAGGGACCGCCGGTGCCTCGACCTCCGTGGTTGCCGCTGCCGCTGCCGCTGTCGGAGCGGCTGTCGCAGTGTCTGTCGCCGTGGTCGTCGCGGGGGTCTTTGCCGCGGCTACCGCAGGCCGGGCGGCGGCGGTGTTCCACGCCATCGCGGTGACGGGGGCCGGGCGCGGGGCGTCGGCGGTCGGGGTCGGCGAGGAGGTCGCGACCGGTGCGGGCGCCGCCGTGGGCGCGACCGACGGCCGGGCGGGCCGGGGCGGAGTGGCGCGGGCGAAGAATCCCGCACCGCGCAGCTCGCGCAGCGAACCGCGTACCGCGTCGGTGATCCGCTCGATGTCCCCGTCGGTGTGGGCGGTGGAGAGGAAGAAGTTGCGCCACTCCCAGACGTGCACGCCGCGCACCATCAGGTGGTGGTAGAGCAGCTCCATGTCCGCGCGGTGCTCGAAACGGAACTGGGAGCCGAAGTGCCGCACCCGGAGCGGGAACTCCTCCTCCTCGAAGAAGGAGTTCAGGGTGGCGGCGAAGTCGTCCGTCCGCGAGTTGAGGCGCTGCTGGAGGCCGGGGCCCTCGGCCCTGAGGTGGGTGAGCACCGCCTTGGCGGCGGCCATCGAGACCGGGTGCTGGAGGTAGGTCCCGCCGAAGAAGGTCGTGTCCGCGCTCGGGTGGGAGGCGTCGCCGTAGCTCCAGGCGCCGCCGTCGACGCCGTCCATGATGTCCGACCGGCCCGCGATGGCACCCACGGGGAACCCCCCGCCCAGGACCTTGCCGTACGTGGCCAGGTCCGGGGTGACGCCGTACAGCTCCTGGGCGCCGCGCAACGCGGGGCGGAACCCGGTGAGCATCTCGTCGAACATCAGGACGATGCCGTGGCGGCGGGTCAGTTCGCGCAGCGCGCGCACGAACTCGACCGGTTGCAGGCCGGGGTTGCGGCTCTGGACGGGCTCGATGACGACGGCGGCGATCCGGTCGGCCGCCGCCTCCACGGCCGCGAGCGCACCCGGGTCGCCGTAGTCCAGCACCAGCAGGTCCTCGACGGCGCCCGCGGGGATCCCCGGCGAGACGGGGACGGTGACGCGGTCGTCGCCGCTGCCGGCGGAGCGGCCCAGCACGCTGTCGGCGTGGCCGTGGTACGAGCTGTGGAAGACGACCACGGTGTCCCGGCCGGTGGCAGCGCGCGCGAGGCGCAGCGCGCCCGCGTTGGCCTCGGTGCCGGTGCAGGCGAAGGCGACTCTCTCCAACCCGCTGATCTCGGCGAGGAGTTCGGCTGCCTCGCCGGTGGCGGGGTCGCGGGGGCCGAGGCGCACGCCCCGGGAGAGGTGCTCGCGTACCGCCTCGGTCACGAACTCCGGTTCGTGACCGAAGAGCAGCACACCGAAGCCCATGGTGATGTCGACGTAGCTGTTGCCGTCGATGTCCTCCAGCTGCGCGCCGGATGCCCGCTGGGCGGCGATCGGGTAGAGCATCTCCTTGGTGCTGCTGCGGAACCCGACGACGGCCCGGCTGTCGGCGAGGACTCCCCGGTGGCGGGCTGCCGCCGCCTTGGAGCGCCGGGTCCTGCGGGTGTAGCGGTCCACCAGGTCGGCGAGGTGCGCCTGCTGCGGTGTCCGCCCGCCGGCCGTGTCACCGCCCGTGGCCGCGCGGACCATGCCGGAGTCGCGCGCGACGGTGACGCGGGGGCCGTGCACCGCCGGGGCGTCGGCGGGGTCGGCGGCGGGCGCGGCGTCGTCCTGCGGGAGGTGGTCGGCGATGCGCTGCGCCAGCTCGGCCATCCGGGCGAGATCCCGGTCGATCGCCCCCGCCGCGCTGTCCGGGCCCGTCATCGCTGCTCCCCGGCGGGTGCCGTGGCGACCTGCCGCGAGAGCAGCTGCGCGAGCTGCTCCATGAGCTGGAGCTGGATCGCGGAGAGTTGGCGGACCTGCCGGGTCAACTCCTCGACCTCCTGCCGCGTCGCCCAGTCGCCGGTCGCAGCCGCCAAACCGGGGGCGTCCGGTGCGCCGGCGGCAACACCACCCTGTGGCGGCGGTGTTGTCGTGGCAACGGGCGCCGCCGGGGCGACGGCGACCGGCGCGGCGACGGCCGCGGGTTCGGGGTCCGGTACCGCCGCGGGTATCGGGGCCGCCGCCGGTGCGGGGGCCGGAGCGGGCGGGGCCGGTGAGACCGGCGCCGGGGGCGCCGCCGGTCCGGCGGCCTCGACCCGTCGGCCGGCCACCAGTTCCGCCAGGAGCCGCGGAGTGACGGCCTCGTCGAACAGCTCCCGCATGGCGACCTTCACGCGGTACGTCTGCTCCAACTCCCGCAGCACGTTGATCATCAGCAGCGAGTCCGCGCCGAGGTCCAGGAAGGACGTGTCCTGCCCGACCGACCCCGACCGGTCCCCCAGGGCCCGGGAGGTCACCTCGACGACGTGCGTCAGCACTTCCCTGACCTCGGCCTCTGCTGCCGCCATGTCCGTTCCTTCCCTCGGGGGTTCCGCCGCTGCTGCGGCGGTGGGTTCCGGGCCCTTCCAGTGGGTCCGGTGCTGAAAGCGGTAGCCGGGCAGCGGGATCCGCCGTCCGCCGCCGCCCTCGGCCAGCTCGTGCCAGTCGATCGGCGCACCTGCGCGGTGGAGCGCCGCGGCGGCGTCCCGCAGCGGGTCGAGCCCCGCGCCGCCGCGCAGCGTGGCCACGGCCACCACGTCGGGCAGCGCCTGCCGGGCGAGACCGGCGAGCCCGCCGCCGCCCACCTCCAGCAGCGCGGTGGCACCGTGCGCCGCCACCTCCCGCAACGCGGCGTGGAACAGGACCGGCCGCCTGGCCTGCCGCAGCAGGTAGTCGGCGTCCGGGGTCCACCCCGGTTCGCGGACCGCGCCGTCCAGGCCGGAGACGAACGGCAGGGTGACGGGGGAGAACGCGACACGGGCGAGCAGTGTGCCGAACTCGGGGAGCGCGGGCTCCAGCAGCGCCGTGTGGAAGGCGTGCGCGACCGGCAGCGGCCGATGCGGCACGTTCCGCTCCGCCAGCAGTTCCCGCAGTCGGCCGACCGCATCCCGCGGGCCCGCCAGCACCCGGTTCCGCTCACCGTTGACGGCGGCCTGCTCGATGCCCGGCACCTCGGCCGCGAGCGCGGACGCCGTCGCCCCGTCCGCCAGGACCGCCACCATGCCGCCCGGCGCGCAGCGCGACTCCATCAGCCTGCCGCGCTCCGCGGTGAGCCACAGGCCGTCCTCGACGGTCAGCGCACCGGCCGCGGTGAGCGCCGCGAACTCGCCGACGCTGTGCCCGGCGACGACCTCCGGGACGACCCCGGCCCGCCGCCAGAGCGCGGTCAGCGCGCACTGGACGGCGTACAGCGCGGGCTGCGCGGCATCGGTCGGCCAGGGCACCTCCGGGTCACCGGGGGCCAGCAGCGGGGCGAGGAGGGGCCGACCGGAGCGCTCGCGGTGCAGCCGGTCGCAGTGGTCGAGCACCTCCCGGACGGCGGAGTACCGCTCGTAGAGCGCGCGGACCGCTGTCGGTCGTGCGCCGCCCTGGCCGCTGAAGAGCAGGCCGACCCGGGGCGCCCGGGGAGGGCGCTCCGGCTCGGCCGGCCCCGCACCGTCGGCCGGGGCGTCGTCGTCGAGCCAGCGGTGCAGCGCGTCCGCGATCCCGGTGGCGGTGTCGCCCTGGGCGACGGCCCGGAACGGGCCGACCGCCCGGCCGGCGGTGGAGGTCAGCAGGTCCGCGACGTCGGTGCCGGGGTGCCGGCGCAGGTGGTCGTGGAACGCGCGGACGTTCGCGGTCAGCGCCGCGGGGGTGTGCCCGGAGAGCGGCAGCGCGCCCAGCGTCGCTCCCCTCGCGCCCCGCGGGGTGGGGGCGGGAGCCTCCTCCACCACCAGGTGGACGTTGGTGCCGCCGACGCCGAGCGAGGTGACGCCGGCGCGGCGCGGTGTGTCGGAGGCGGGCCACGGGACGGCCTCGCGCGGTATCCAGAAGGGGCTGGTGTCCAGCTCCAGGGTCGGGTTGGGGCGGTTGAAGTTCGCGAGGGGCGGGATGGTGGCGTGCTTCAGCACCAGCAGCGACTTGATCAGGCTGGCCAGCCCCGAACAGGTGTCGAGGTGACCGAGGTTGGACTTGGTGGACCCGAGCGCGCAGTAGCCGGTGCGCTCGGTGTCGTGCCGGAACGCCGCCGTCGCCCCCGCGAACTCGATGGGGTCGCCCTTGAAGGTGCCGGTGCCGTGCGCCTCCAGGTAGCCCACGGTCCCGGCGCCGACGCCGGCGCGGTCCAGCGCGCGGCGGATCGCGCGCTCCTGGCCCCGCGCGGAGGGGGCGGTGAAGGCGCGCTTGTCGGCACCGTCGTTGGTCACCCCCCACCCCCGGATGACGCCGTGGACGGTGTCCCCGTCGGCCAGCGCCCGTCGCAGCGGCTTCAGCACCACCGCGGCGACGCCGTTGCCCGCCACGGTCCCGTCGGCGTCGGCGTCGAAGGCCCGCAGCCGGCCGCTGCGCGAGAGGATCGACCCCTTGACGTAGCGGTAGCCGAGGACCTGCGGGACGTGGACGGCCGCCGCTCCCGCCAGGGCGATGTCGCAGTCGCCCACCAGGACCGACTGGGCGGCGAGTTGAACGGCGACGAGGGAGCTGGAGCAGGCGGTCTGCACCCCGACCGCCGGACCGGTGAGCCCCAGCCGGAACGCGGTGCGGGTGGCGTTGAAGTCGGGATGGGTGCCGAGGAGCACCTGGAGCCGGGAGAGCCAGTCCTCCTCCACGCCGTCCGGCAGCACGTTGTTCAACAGGTAGTTCTGGAGCGGGTAGAGGTAGCTGCCGGTGGCGGCGAAGACGCCGGTCCGGGTGCCGGGGCGCTCCCGGCCGTAACCCGAGTCCTCCAGGGCGTGGTGGGCGCACTCCAGGAACAGCCGCTGCTGCGGCTCGACGACCTCGGCCTCACGGCCGGTGATCCCGAAGTAGGCGGCGTCGAAGCCCGCGATGTCGTCGAGCGGGGCGGTGGCACCGACGAAACCCTCGGCCCGGTAGGTCGACTCCGGGACACCGGCAGCCCGCAGCCGTTCCTCGGGGAAGTGGACCACGCGGTCCTCGCCGTCGCGGATGATCCGCCACAGCTCCTCGGGGGTGTCGGCGCCGGGGAACCGGAAGGCCATGCCGATGACCGCCACAGCGCCTCGGGCCTCGTCGTCGCCGAGGCCGTGCGTCGGGGCCCTCACGCCTCGTCCCCCTTCGCGGCCCGCGCCGCGCCGGACTCCGTGGCCGCGTCGCCCGGACCGGTGGCGGCCCGTTCGGCGGCAGCTGCCTCGACACCCGCCGCGCCCGGCGCGGCGGCGACGGGGGCCGGCTCGGAGACCGCCTCCCCGGGGGCCGACGGCTCGGAGCCGGGCGGCTCGGCGGCGGGTGTCCCCCGCCTGCCTCGTCGCGCCAGGAAGGCGAGGAAGCCCAGACAGAACGCGATCGCGACGCCGTGGAAGAGTCCGACGACGGCTATCGGCGAGTAGAACTCCAACGTCAGCGAGCAGAGGATCATCCCCAGTCCGAAGCCGCCGTTCTCCACCGCCGCCGAGATGCCGAACATCTGGCCGCGCTGGGCGTCCGGGGTCTCCTGGAGCTTGGTCACGTAGACGATCTCGGTGAAGCCGTCCGCCATACCGGCGATCAGCGCGACGGCGACGGCCGGCACGGTGGGCAGACCGGCGAAGGCCAGGATGAACGCCACCGACATCACCACGGCCCCGACGGCGAACGCCTTCTCGCCGAAGGAGTGGCCCGTCCTGTCGGCGTAGCGGCTGGTCGCCTGCTGCGCCACGATGTGCCCGATGGCCCAGGTCGCGAGGAACTGGCTCATGAACGTCGCCGGGTTCGCCGGGTCCAGCGCGTCGGAGAAGACGGGGAGCGCGACGTTGTGGGAGGACGAGCCGAGGCCGTCCGCGCCCCGGACGGCCATCATCGCGGCCATCACCGGCAGCGAACGCAGCAGCGCCCACGAGACCCAGCGGCCTGCAGCGCGGCCCGCGTCGTCCTCCTTGCGGGCGACCGCGCCGTCACCGCTCTCCGCGGCCCCGGTGTCGCCGGTGTCGCCCGAGGCGCCGGGGGCGACCGCCGAGCGGGTACGGATCGGGAGCAGCGCGAGGATCACGGCGGAGACGAGGAAGGTGACGCCGTTGAGGGCGAAGGCGGCGGTGTAGCCGAACTGGGCGATGACCAGACCGGAGGAGGCGAACCCCGCGATCATCGCGAGGGAACGGCCCGTCACCAGCAGGCCGTTGGCCTTCAGCCGCTTCTCGGGGCCGACGATCTCGGGCACGCTGGAACGCAGGGCGACCTGATGGAGGGTGGTGCAGGCGCCCATCGCCACGGCGAGGGCGAACAGCACGGGGAGCCGGGCCGTGTCCGGCAGGGGTATCAGCACCAGCAGCATGACCGAGCGGACCAGGTCCGAGCCGATCATCAGCGCCTTGCGGTCGAACCGTGACACCAGCCGACCGCTGACGAACCCGGCCGCGACGCTGGTGAGCAGCCGCACCGCCATGAAGAGCCCGGCGGCGAAGGCGCTCCCGGTGACCTGGTAGACGAAGACGTTCAGCGCCACCATGTTGAGGTAACTGCCGTACCCCGATATCGCGTTGCCGAAGACGAGCAGTCGGAAGTGCTTCATTGACGGGCCTCCAGGGCGACTGTCGACACGCCCGGAACCTGTCGCGAGCGAAGCGGGCGGACCTCGGTGCGCCCGGGGCGGGCGGACGCGAAGGACCGGCGGACCCTATCCCGGGCCCGGAACGGGGCGGACGCTGGGCTGGCGCCCGGTCCGGGTCGGCGGGGCGGGCACGGCGCGCGTCCGCCGTCGTACCGCGCCTCCGGGCGCGCCGCAGCGGCCGGCCGGGAAAGCGGCGTGGTGGGGTGGCGTGCGGGGACGGCTCGGCGGCTCAGGCGGTCGGCGCCCGCCGGTGGTGCCGTGCCGGAGCCGGCGGTTGCCCGTCCGGCCCCCCGGCGGCGTGGGCGCTGCCACGGGCCCGGACGGCCGGTTGATCTGGACCGTTGGTCGGTTCGTCACCCATGGGCCGTCAACTTAGTGCCGCTCCGGGAGGAGAGGGACCTCCCCCTTCGGGCATACCCGATCGGGCAGGGTCGTTCGTCCGCCCGAAAGGGGGCGTGGTCGAGGCGGGCCCCGCCGGAGAGGATGGAACGGTCCGCTCCGCTCACGGCGGAGCACGGGTAATGCCTGTTCAGCGCAGGGGAGACCGCCGGAAGGGGCCGTGGAACGCCCGGGGCGCCGACGAGCCGAGCCGCCCGGGTGACAGCCCGCCCGTGACAGCACCCCCCCCGCAGCACCCCCGGCGCGTCCGGCGACGAGGCCCGCGTCTGTTCGGCGACGCGCGCCGGCGTTCGCGCGGCGCTGCGCCTCCCGCGCGGCGATGCACCGCGCGAGCCGGGCAGGCGGTGTCGGGTCAGACGAGGCGCTGGTCCATCGCCATGACGGCGGCGGTGGTGCGGTTGGGGGCGTCGAGCTTCAGCAGGATCGCCCCCACCAGCCGTTTCACCCCGTGCGCCGAGATGCCCAGGGCCTTGGCGATCTGCTTGTTGCTGTATCCCTCGATGAGCAGCCCCAGGGTCTCCGTCTCGCGCTCGGTGAACGAGACGGGTCTTCCCTCGCGGCGGCGGCCGGGTCCTCGGCCGCCCGCGACCAGTTCCCGAGCCAGGCGGGCCGGCAGCGGGAACTCGCCTCGCACCGCTCGCCGGAGGGTGTCGTCGAGCACGGGGAGGCTGGCCTCGGTCAGCGAGAGGACGCCGTCGCACGGCGGCGCGGTCGGGAAGGAGAGGTCCCGAGCGCGGACGTCGTCGCCGATGAGCACCACCACCGGCTGCGGCCGGTCGCCGCAGGACCCGCCGTCGGGCAGCCGCCGCCATTCCGCGAGCGAGGCGATGACCACCTCGACCGCTCCGGGTGGGGGTTCCCGGCGGGCGAGGGCGTCGTGGCCCGGTTCGACGACCGTGACGCGCGGGATCTGCTCCAGCAGGGAGGCGAGACCCCGCCGCAGGACCTCGGTCGCCACCAGCGGGGTGACCGCCAGGGGCCGGTCGTCGTTGCCGGGCAGGGGTCCGCCGACCGGTCCCGGAGCGGGCCGCCGCTGGTCGCCGGCGGGTCTCACGGGCGCCACCGGTGCCTCGGGGGCGGGACCGTCGTGTCGCGGCAGCGCTCTGTCGCCGGGCGGTTCGGCTGAGCAGCCTCGGTCACGTTCGTGCATTGAGCGCTGTCCTTCGATCCGACAGAGGCCATTGGGCGCGCATGTTAATCGGCCAGCGGTACAAGTTGGCCATTTCTGCTCAGATTCGGGTGCGGTCTGGCGCGATGACTCCGCACGAAGGCCGGAACTGCCATGACGGGCACCGGTGCCCGCGGGGTCGCCGCGCCACCCGCCGACGGTGCCGCCTGCCGACGGTGCCGCCTGCCGAATCAGCCGGCCGCGCCACTCGTCGTCAGCAACAGCGTCACGTTCAGCAGCGCCACCACCAGCAGCGAGTTGAACGCGGCCCGGGAACCCGGCCGCCGCGCACGCGCCAGGCCCACGCCCAGCGTCAGGGCTGCGAGGACCACCACCGCCACCGCGAGCTGCCACGGCGCGCCCCCGGCAGCACCCCCGGCAGCACCCCCGGCAGCGCCCCCGGACGCCGTCCCCGCACGCCACCCCACCACGCCGCTTTCCCGGCCCGT
>NZ_JAAVJB010000050.1 GCF_012034385.1 Streptomyces spiramenti | reverse complement strand
CGCGCGGGCCCGTGCGCCACGCCTTTCCCCGGGGACATCCCCGGCCCCGGCCGCCCCAGCTGCGGGCGGTGGCCCGGTCGGCGCCCGTGCCGGCCGGGCCCCGGGGCCGCCCGCCCGTAGCTGGGCAGTACCCGGAGGACGCCGTATTCTGGAGGAACGGCCCGCACGGCGTGGCGACCCGCCCACCGGTCCGGTTCTCCGTCCTTTCGCACCGCACGAGGCCCCCGGCGAGACTGTTCGAGATACCGATGGCTGGCTACGAGGTTCCCGACCCGGCCGACCGCGAGCGGAGCGTCGTCGACCCGTCGACGACACCGAGCGAGTCGGAGGACGAGGCGTGCGTGTCGCGAGACCCGGCGTTCCGGCACGGCGTGGTCGTCGGGTTCGACGGGTCCAACTCCAGCGAGCGGGCCCTGTCCTACGCCGCGGGCATGGCGCACCGCTCGGGCTCGGGTCTGATCATCGTGCACGTCGCCAACCGCCTTCCCACCACCGTCTGGGCGGGGTGCGAGCCGCCGGCGCTGGTGGACGTCCCCGATCACCGCACCGAGGTGCTGGGCCTCGAACTGGCGTGTGCGGACCATCTCAGCGAGGTGCCCTGGGTCCTGCTGGAGCGGGGCGGAGACATCTGCCACGAGCTGGAGGAGGTCGGGCGCGAGTACGCGGCCGACGCCATCGTCGTGGGCTCCACCCACGGCCTGCTCGGCCGCGTCTTCGGCACGGTCTCGGGCCGCTTGGTGCGCCGCGCCGAGCGCCCAGTGATCGTCATCCCCTGAGAGCCGCCCCCCGGGGAGCGGTGCGTCCCGTCGGCGCCCGGGCCGGTCGCACCACCTGCCGCCCCTCCCCGGCGGGGGCGGGCCGCCACCCGGCGGGGGCGCACCGCGGAACGAAGATCACACGAGTACCCGGAAACCTGAAGAAAAAACTCTGAATCACTCGCGCATGGAACGGGGGGCGAGGGGCACCAGACGAATTGGAGGTTGATAAAAATGGTCCCGCTTCTTCTGGTTCTTCTTCTGGCCCTCGTTCTCTTCGGTGCCGGTTTCGCACTCGATGTGCTGTGGTGGTTCGCCGTGGCCGTTCTGGTCATCTGGCTGGTGGGCTTCTTCATGCGCAGCGCCACGTCGAGCGGCGGCCGAGGCCGCTGGTACAAGTGGTAGGGACGGATCCCGTCTAGCCACGACCGGGCCCCGGGCCCGGTACGGCACCGGCCGCAGGGAGGCCGGGCCGAGGAACACCGTTCCGAGATTGCCGGAGGGGGGCGACCACAGGTCGCCGCCCTCCGGCATTTCCTGCGACCGGCGCATTTTCGCGGGGAGGGCGCTCGCGCCGGGATTCACCACACCCGGCATGCATGTGCACGCGAATGCAACAGGAATTCCCCGCCGGACGGGCGTGACACCGCTCGGCGCCGGATCTCCGGAATGCGAACACCCGGCGAATGACCCGGGACGATGAATGCGTGAAAGCGAGATGCCCTCGGCGGCATGGTCGCCACCGGCGGGCGGGGACCGGACCGGCGGAGGTGCCGGTACCGATCGGGGAGGCCCGGGTGAACCCGGAACGGGGCGGCGGCGGTGGCGGCTCCCGGCACACGGCGGCGGGCGCGGTGGTGCGCCGGCGGTCGCCGACCGGGGGCATCACTCGACAAGTCGTCAGATTTACCGCCCCAACACGTGCGTATCGGCAGCGTGATGGGCATAAAAGGTATATGAACGTGCCACTCGGTGGGAGGTGACGGCCCCACCGGTGGCTTCCCGGCCGGCGTTGGGCGACGCCGGCCCGAGGTGGCGGCCCCCGGGGCGTGCGCATGGTGGCAGCGCACCCCGGGGGTCGTCCCATGTCCGGGGTGTGCTGCCGTGAGGGCCGACCGCGGGAGCCGTCGGCCCCGGTGATCACTCGACGGTGACGGACTTCGCGAGGTTGCGGGGCTTGTCGATGTCCCGGCCGAGCGCCAGCGCGGTGTGGTAGGCGAGCAGCTGCAGCGGGATGCCCATCAGCACCGGGTCGAGCTCCGGCTCGTTGCGCGGGACGACGATGGTGTCGTCGGCCTTCTCCTGCGGCTCGTGCGCCACGGCGAGGATGCGACCGCTGCGGGCCTTGATCTCCTCCAGCGTCGCGCGGTTCTTCTCCAGCAGGTCGTCGCGGGGGACGATCGCCACGGTCGGCGTCGCCGGCTCGATCAGGGCGAGCGGGCCGTGCTTCAGCTCCGAGGCCGGGTACGCCTCGGCGTGGATGTAGGAGATCTCCTTCAGCTTCAGCGACGCCTCACGGGCGACGGGGTAGCCGCGCACCCGGCCGACGAACATCATCGACTTGGCGTCGGCGAACTCCTTCGCCAGAGTGGCGATGTGGTCCTCCAGCTCCATGATCTCCGCGATCTGGCCGGGGAGCTTGCGCAGCCCCTCGATGATCCGCTTGCCGTCGGCGACCGAGAGGTCGCGGATACGCCCGAGGTGGAGCGCCAGCAGGGCGAAGGCCACCGCGGTGTTGGTGAAGCACTTGGTCGAGACGACGCAGACCTCCGGGCCGGCGTGGACGTAGACGCCGCCGTCCGTCTCCCGGGCGATGGCGCTGCCGACGACGTTGACGACGCCGAGCACCCGGGCGCCCTTGCGCTTCAGCTCCTGCACGGCCGCGAGGGTGTCGTAGGTCTCGCCGGACTGGCTGACCGCGATGTAGAGAGTGTCGGGGTCCACCACGGGGTTGCGGTAGCGGAACTCGCTGGCGGGCTCGGCGTCGGCGGGGATGCGCGCGAGCTCCTCGATCATCTGGGCGCCGATCTGACCCGCGTGGTAGGCGGAGCCGCAGCCCAGGATCTTCACGCGCCGCATCGAACGCGCCTCGCGCGCGTCGAGGTTCAGCCCGCCCAGCCGCACCGTCGCGAAACGGTCGTCGATGCGCCCGCGCAGCACGCGGTCGACCGCGTCGACCTGCTCGACGATCTCCTTGTGCATGTAGGTGTCGTGGCCGGCCATGTCGTAGCTCTCGGCCTCCCACTCGACGGTGGTCGGCGAGGACGAGGTGCGGCTGCCGTCGGTGGTGTACGTCCGGTAGTCGTCAGCCTTGATGGTGGCCATCTCACCGTCGTCCAGGGTGATCACCTGGCGGGTGTGGCTGACGAGGGCGGCGACGTCGGAGGCGACGAACATCTCCTTCTCGCCGATGCCGAGGACCACGGGCGAGCCGTTGCGGGCGACGACGATCCGGTCGGGGAAGTCTGCGTGCAGGACGGCGATGCCGTAGGTGCCCTCGATCAGGCGCAGCGCCTCGCGGACCTTCTCCTCCAGGGTGGCCGCCTCGGAACGGGCGATGAGGTGGGCGAAGACCTCGGTGTCGGTGTCGGAGACCAGCTCCACACCGTCGGCGGCGAGCTTGGCCCGCAGCTCGGAGGAGTTGTCCACGATGCCGTTGTGCACGACGGCGACGCGCTGGGCGGCGTCCTGGTGGGGGTGGGCGTTGACGTCGTTGGGCGCGCCGTGGGTGGCCCAGCGGGTGTGGGCGATGCCGGTGCTGCCGGCGAAGCGGGCGGGGACCTTGGCCTCCAGCTCGCGGACCCGCCCCTTGTTCTTCACGGTCTTCAGGCCGCCGCCCTTGCCGCTGCTGTGGATGGCGATCCCCGCCGAGTCGTACCCGCGGTACTCCAGGCGCTGCAACCCCTCCAGCAACAGCGGTGCCACGTCACGCGGGCCGATGTATCCGACGATTCCGCACATATCCACTCCTCCGAGCAAGCTTCTGTCGTGATGTTTCCGTATCGTCCCGCCCGGGTCGGCCCCGGACGGCGATGACGTGGCCGCTTCGGTCGGCTACCCCCGGCGGGCCGGGTCAGCCGTACACGATGCGGCGCAACTGTCTGAGGGACAGCGTGGGCGGCGCGACCGCGCGCCGGGGCAGCTCCTCGGCGATGCGCTCGAAGATGACCGGGTTGGTCAGCCCGCTGCCCTGCAGCTCGCGGTGCCGCCGCCGGACGTACTCCTCGGCCGTCTCGTCGAAGTACGCCAGCACGTCGAGGACGACCCGGGCGGCCTCGCCGGGTCCCAGCGGCGTGCTGCGCACCAGGTGGTCGACGAGGTCGTCATAGGGCGTACGGCGTCCGAGCACCACTGAATACTGCGGACCTCGGCGAGTGATCGCAAGAATCCTGCCCGGAATCGGGCACAGACGTGTCGCTTCCCTCGCCCGAATGCCCGCCGGTGGCCGTCACGGTCCTCGCGGTCGCAGGCGGAGGTGCCTCGCTCCCGCGCGCAGGCCCACCGACCGGCCCGCCTCGCCCCTCTCCCAGAGACGACGGCCCCGGTGCGACGGCCGACGATCTGCGGGGAGTCGGCGAGTCGGTCAGAACCGGTCGAGCAGCGCCTGCTTGGCGCGGGAGAACTCCTCGTCGGTGAGCACCCCCGTCTGGTGCAGCTCCCCGAGCTCCCGCAGCCGCCGCAGCAGCGCGTCGTGGTCGGCAGGCTCGCCCGGGGGCGCCGGGAGCGGCTCCGGGGCGGTGCCGCCCTTGGTCAGCGCGACGCGCTCCCCTTCCGCCGCCGGTGCCTCGCCCGGCACGGCGTGGGGGTGCGGCAGCCGAGCGGTGATCGCCGCCGCCATCATCGCGAGCTCCGCGGTCTCCCGGGCCTCGCGCAGCCCCCAGGTGACCACGCAGAACGGGTCGTGGGACGGCTTGACCGGAACGTGCGGGCCCCTGGGAACCAGCCGCAGCCCGCCGTCCTCCCAGCTGGGACGGCGCCACTCGACGCCCTCGACGTCGGAGAGCACGATCGTCCGGGTACCGACGGCCTTCTTGGCCTCCTCGGTGGCCCAGCCCCACTCGATGCGCAGCCGCTCCCCGTCGAAGTGGAGCTTGCCGTCGTAGCCGTTGAGCACCAGCGGGACGGCAGGTCCGGGCATCAGGTAGCGGTCGGCCGGGGTGTCCGCCGGGACCTGGTCCAGCAGCAGGGCGTTGCGGACCTCGTCGACGAGGTACTCGGCGAGCGGGGCCCGCTCCGCCTCCACCTCCAGGCTGTAGGGGTCCGCCCGGTCCTGCAGCTGCCCGGAGGTGGCCTGGGTGAAGGGATCGGCCCCGGCACGCAGGCGCAGCCGCAGTCGGCCGCGCTTGCGCCCGGCCTCGTGGGAGACCCCTGCGATCGTCGCCAGGGGCACGACGATCTCGCCCAGCCGCGTGCGCAGCACGTGGACGCCGCGGCCGTGGCCGGGGACGATCCGCAGCGCCGTGCCGTCGAAGCTCCAGCGACCGTCCTTCTGTGTGATCTCCGCCATGCGGTGATTGTGCCAAAGGGGCCCGCGTCAGGCGCCGGGGAGTCCGAGGTGGCGGGCGACGAGCATGCGCTGGACCTCGCTGGTGCCCTCGCCGATCTCCAGGATCTTGGAGTCCCGCCACATCCGGGCCACCGGGTACTCGTTCATGAAGCCGTAGCCACCGTGGATCTGGGTGGCCTCTCGGGCGTTGGTGACGGCGACCTCGGAGCTGTGGAGCTTCGCCATCGCCGCCTGCTTCTTGAACTCCTCGCCGGACATCAGCCGGGACGCGGCGTCGCGCCAGGCGGTACGGGCGGTGTGGGCCCGCATCTCCATGTCGGCGATCTTGAACTGGATGGCCTGGTTGGCGCCGATCGGTCGGCCGAAGGCGCGGCGGTCGTGCGCGTAGCGGACCGACTCGTCCACGCACCCCTGGGCCAGGCCGGTGGCGAGCGCGGAGATCGCGATGCGGCCCTCGTCGAGGATGCGGAGGAACTGCGCGAAACCGCGGCCCTCCTCCCCCAGCAGGTTGGCGGCGGGCACCCGGACGTCGGCGAAGGACAGCTCGCGGGTGTCGGACGCGTTCCACCCGACCTTGGAGTAGGGGGCGGCGACGGTCAGCCCCGGCGTGCCGGAGGGCACGATCACGGTGGAGATCCGGGGCGAGCCGTCCGGGTGGCGGCCGGTGACGGCGGTGACGGTGATCAGCGCCGTGATGTCGGTGCCGGAGTTGGTGATGAAGCACTTCGTGCCGTTGATCACCCACTCGTCGCCGTCGCGGACGGCGGTGGTGCGGGTGCCCCCGGCGTCCGAGCCGCAGTCGGGCTCGGTGAGCCCGAAGGCGGCGAGCCGCTCGCCGGAGCAGAGCCGCGGCAGCCACTCGCGCTTCTGCTCCTCGGTCCCGAAGCGGAAGATGGGCATGGCGCCGAGGGAGACCCCCGCCTCCAGCGTGATGGCGACGGAGGAGTCGACCCGGGCCAGTTCCTCCAGGGCGATGCACAGCGCGAGGTAGTCGCCCCCCATGCCGCCGTACTCCTCGGGGAACGGCAGGCCGAACAGGCCCATCTCCGCCATCTGGCGGACGATGTCGTAGGGGAACGCGTGGTTCTCGTAGAGCTCGCCGATCCGGGGCGCCACCACGTCGTGGGCGAACGCCTCCACGGTGCGGCGCAGTTCCTCGTGCTCGGTGGCGAGGCGGTGGTCCAGGGACATCTCAGGGCTCCTTGTGGGACGGCACCGACAACGCGCGCACGGTGCGGGAGGGGCTGGGCCGCCCGAGGCGGGTGGCCATCCAGCCGCTCGTGGCGGCGAGGCGGTCCAGGTCGACGCCGGTCTCGATGCCCAGTCCGCGCAACATCCACAGCAGGTCCTCGGTGGCGAGGTTGCCGGTGGCGCTCCGGGCGTAGGGGCACCCGCCGAGACCGCCGGCGGAGGCGTCGACGGTGGTGACGCCGTTCCGCAGTGCGGTGAGGGTGTTGGACAGGGCCTGTCCGTAGGTGTCGTGGAAGTGGACGGCGAGCACGTCGGGCCCGATCCCGGCGGCGCCCAGGCCGGCGAGGAGGGCCTCGACCTGACCGGGGGTGGCAACGCCGATGGTGTCGCCCAGGCTGATCTCCGCGCACCCCATGTCGCGCAGGGCGCGGCAGACCCGCACCACCTGCTCCACGGGCACGGCGCCCTCCCAGGGGTCGCCGAAGCACATCGAGACGTAGCCCCGGACCCGGGCGTCGGCGGCGACCGCCCGCTCGGCCACGGGCTCGAACATGGCGAGGGACTCCTCGACCGTGCGGTTGAGGTTGGCGCGGGCGAAGGACTCGGTGGCGCTGGCGAAGACGGCGACGTGCCGGGCGCCGAGTTCCAGCGCGCGGTCCAGGCCGCGGTCGTTGGGGACCAGGACGGGGAGGTCCACTCCGCGCAGCGCGGGGTCGGCCGCCAGCAGCTCGTAGAGCTCCGCGGCGTCGGCCAGTTGGGGCACCCACCGGGGATGGACGAAGCTGGTGGCCTCGACGGTGCCGAGTCCCGCGGCGGCCAGCCGGCGCACGAACTCCGCCTTGTCCGCGACGGGGACCACCGTCTGCTCGTTCTGGAGCCCGTCGCGGGGGCCGACCTCGTGGATGCGCACCCGGGCGGGCATGCCCGCGGCCGGTACGACGGTGGGCAGCGGCGCGTGGGCCGCGGGGGTGCCGGGCGCTTCCGGGGTGCCGGTCATCGGGGTGCCTCCTGGTGGTGGCCCGCGCCGGGGGACGGGAGGCCGTCCGGGTCGGCGGCGGGGCCGGGGTCGACGACAGCGAGGACCTGGTCCATGGCGACGGTGGTGCCCGGTCGCACGTCCAGCTCGACCACGGTGCCGTCGTGGGGGGCGGCGATGACGTGCTCCATCTTCATCGCCTCGACGATCAGCAGCGGCTGGCCCGCGGTGACCTGCTCGCCGGTCCGGGCCTTCACCACGGTGACCGTCCCGGGCATCGGCGCGGTCAGCGCGTCCGCGCCGTGGGCACCGGCCGCGCCGAGCAGGGCGGCGGCGACCGGGTCGTGGGCCTGCACCTGCAGGCCGGCGCCGTCCCGGCCGAGCCAGTGGGTCCCGCCGGAGACGGCGTGGGCGAAGGTGGTCTGGACGCCGTCCCGGAGCAGGCGGACCTCGCCGTCGGCGGCGGGCAGCAGCCGGGCGGCCACGGGCACGGCCCTCTCGGGGTCGCCCACCCGTACCTCGGTCGCCGCCCCCGCGCCGCGTACGGCGACGGCGACCGGCTCGTGGCCGGGTACGCGCAGGTGGTGGGTGGTCCAGGCGGTGCCGTCCAGTCGCCAACCGTCGGCGGCGGCGAACGGGTCCCGCCAGCCGTCGGTGTCCGCGGGCGCCAGGGCGGCCTGGCCCAGCAGCGCAGCGGCGGCGTAGACCTCCTCGGGTACACCCTCCGGCACCAGACCGGCCGCCTCGCGGTCGACCAGGCCGGTGTCGAGGTCGCCGTCCCGCACTGCGGGGAGGTCGGCGAGGGCGCGGAGGAAGGCGGCGTTGGTGTCGACGCCGAGCACCGTGGTGGCGGCGAGCGCCGCCCGCAACCGGCGCAGTGCGGTGGGGCGGTCGGGGCCGTGCGCGACGACCTTGGCGAGCATGGGGTCGTAGCTGGTGGAGACCTCGGTGCCGGCCAGCAGGCCGGAGTCCACCCGGACGCCGTCGCCGGTGGGCTCCCGCAGGAGCAGTACCGTGCCGGCGGACGGCAGGAAGTCGACCCGCCCCGGGTCGTCGGCGGCGCGGCGGGCGGTCTCCGCGCAGATGCGGGCCTCGACGGCGTGGCCGGTGAGGCGGATGTCGGACTGCGCCCAGGGCAGCGGCTCGCCGGCGGCCACGCGCAGCTGCCACTCGACCAGGTCGACCCCGGTGATCAGCTCCGTGACGGGGTGCTCGACCTGGAGGCGGGTGTTCATCTCCATGAACCAGTGGGCGCCGGGCTCGTCCCCGGGGACGATGAACTCCACGGTGCCCGCGCCTCGGTAGCCGCAGGAGCGGGCGGCCTCGACGGCCGCGGCGCCCATGGCGGCCCGGGTCGCCTCGTCCAGCAGCGGGCTGGGCGCCTCCTCGATGATCTTCTGGTGCCGGCGCTGGAGCGAGCACTCGCGTTCGCCGAGGTGGAGGACGGTGCCGTGGCCGTCGGCGAGGACCTGGATCTCGATGTGGCGGGGCCGGTCGATCCACCGCTCCACGAGGAGGGTGTCGTCGCCGAAGGAGGCGCGGGCCTCGCGGCGGGCGGCGGCGATCTCGTCGGCCAGCCGCCCCGGTTCCCTCACCAGCCGCATTCCCTTGCCGCCGCCGCCCGCGGAGGGTTTGAGCAGCACCGGCATGCCGATCTCCTCGGCGGCGGCGACGAGTTGGTCGTCGCTGAGCCCGGAGCCGGCGGAACCGGGCACGACGGGTACCCCGGCGGCGCCGACGGTGGCCTTGGCCCGGATCTTGTCGCCCATCAGCTCGATGGCGTCGGCGGGCGGCCCGACGAAGGCCAGGCCGGCGTCGGTCACGGCGCGGGCGAAGGCGGCGTTCTCGGCGAGGAAGCCGTACCCGGGGTGGACGGCGCGGGCGCCGGTGGCCTCGGCCGCCGCCAGCAGTCGTTCGGTGGAGAGGTAGCTCGCCGCGGCCGGCGTGGGGCCGATCCGCACGGCGGTGTCCGCCTCGCGGACGTGGCGGGCGTCCGCGTCGGCGTCGCTGTGCACGGCGACCGACCGCACCCCCAGGGCGCGCAGCGTGCGGATGACGCGTACGGCGATCTCGCCGCGGTTGGCGACCAGTACGGTGTCGAACATCTCCCCTGCTCCCTGGGTGCGCCGCGGTGCGGCTCCCCGGCCGGTCGTCGTGCGGTGGTGGCCTGCGGCCCGTCGGTGCGCGGTCACCCGGTCACATCCGGAAGACGCCGTAGCCGGGCTCGCCGAGCGGGGCGTTGCCGCAGGCGGTGAGGGCGAGGCCGAGGACGGTCCGGGTGCGCAGCGGGTCGATGACGCCGTCGTCCCAGAGGCGGGCGGTGGCGTAGTAGGCGTTCCCCTGGCTCTCGTACTTCTCGCGGACCGGGGCGCGGAAAGCCTCCTCGTCCTCGGCGGACCACTCCTCGCCGCGCCCCTCGAACTGGTCGCGCTTGACGGTGGCCAGCACCGAGGCCGCCTGCTCGCCGCCCATGACGGAGATCTTGGCGTTGGGCCACATCCACAGGAACCGGGGTGAGTAGGCCCGGCCGCACATGGAGTAGTTGCCGGCGCCGTAGGAGCCGCCGACGACGACGGTGAGCTTGGGCACCCGCGCGCACGCCACGGCGGTGACCATCTTGGCGCCGTGCTTGGCGATGCCGCCGGCCTCGTAGTCGCGGCCGACCATGAAGCCGGAGATGTTCTGGAGGAACAGCAGCGGGATGCCGCGCTGGTCGCAGAGCTCGATGAAGTGCGCGCCCTTGAGGGCGGACTCGGCGAAGAGGATGCCGTTGTTGGCGACGATGCCGACGGGGTGGCCGTGGATCCGGGCGAAGCCGGTGACGAGGGTGGTGCCGTACTCGGCCTTGAACTCCTGGAAGCGGGAGCCGTCGGTGATGCGGGCGATGACCTCGCGGACGTCGTACGGGGTCCGCGGGTCGGTGGGGACGACCCCGTAGAGCCCGGCCGGGTCGACGGCCGGTTCCTCCACCGGTGCGCAGTGCCACGGCAGCGCACCGCGGGCGGGCAGCGTCGCGACGATGTTGCGGACGATGCGCAGTGCGTGCGCGTCGTCCTCGGCGAGGTGGTCGGTGACCCCGGAGACGCGGGAGTGGACGTCGCCGCCGCCCAGCTCCTCGGCGGTCACGACCTCGCCGGTCGCGGCCTTCACCAGCGGGGGGCCGCCCAGGAAGATGGTGCCCTGGTCCCGGACGATGACCGCCTCGTCGCTCATCGCCGGTACGTAGGCGCCGCCGGCGGTGCAGGAGCCGAGGACGGCGGCGATCTGGGGGATGCCGCTGCCCGACATGCGGGCCTGGTTGTAGAAGATGCGGCCGAAGTGCTCCCGGTCGGGGAAGACCTCGTCCTGCATGGGGAGGAAGGCGCCGCCGGAGTCCACCAGGTAGAGGCAGGGCAACCGGTTCTCCAGCGCCACCTCCTGGGCCCGGAGGTGCTTCTTCACCGTCATCGGGTAGTAGGTGCCGCCCTTGACGGTGGCGTCGTTGGCGACGATCACGCACTCCCGGCCGGAGACGCGGCCGACGCCCGCGATGACGCCCGCCGCGGGGGCCTGCCCGTCGTAGAGCCCGTCGGCGGCGAGCGGGGCGAGTTCCAGGAACGGGGAGCCCGGGTCCAGCAGGGTGTCCACGCGGTCGCGGGGCAGCAGCTTGCCGCGGGCGGTGTGCCGGGCGCGGGCCTTTTCGCCACCGCCGGCGCGGGCCGCCGCCAGCTTCCCCCGGAGCTCCGCGGCGAGCCCCTCGTGGGCCGCAACGTTGGCACGGTACGAGTCGCTCGTCGGATCGGCGGTGGTTCCGAGCGGCAGTGCCTGCGACATGACCCTCCTGGCCTGGGTGACGGCCGCCGCGCACGGGGCCGTGTCCGGTGGGTGGACCACTCGGTTAGTGAGCGTTAACCACTCCTGATGCGAGGTTAACGCCGACTAACGCCGCTGTCTAGAATGGGAGGCATGACCCGGCCGACCCCGGGCGGTCCGACCGCCTCCACCGAGCCCCCCGGGAGCCCGTCCGCAGGCCGCCGCGCCGAGCGGACCGGAGCGGCCCGACCCGCACCCGTCGCCGCGGCCACCCGGCGGCGCCAGATCCTTCGGGAGGCGTCGCGGCTCTTCGCCGAACGCGGCTTCCACGGGGTCGGCGTCGACGAGATAGGGGCCGCCGTCGGGATCAGCGGTCCCGCGCTCTACCGGCACTTCCCCGGCAAGGACGCGATGCTCACCGAACTCCTCGTGGGCATCAGCACCCGCCTGCGCGACGGCGGCGTGCGCCGCACGGAGCAGGCCGCCGCGGAGGGGCTGTCACCGGCGGGCACCCTCGACGTCCTCATCGGCGGACACATCGACTTCGCGCTGGACGACCGCGCGCTGATCACCCTGCACGACCGCGAGCTGGACCAACTGCCCCCCGACGAGCGCAGCCGTGTCCGCCGCCTCCAGCGCGAGTACGTCGAGATCTGGGTGACGGTCACCCGGTCGGCCCACCCGGACCTCTCCGAACCGGACGCTCGGGCCGCCGTGCACGCCGTCTTCGGGCTGCTGAACTCCACGCCGCACATCAGCCGCCACCGGACCCTGCCCGACCGCGACGCCACCGCCGCACTGCTCCACCGGCTGGCCCGCGCGGCGTTCGCCGCCGCCTGACCGGCCGCCCGGGGCGCGCGACCACGCCGCGCGGACGGGCGGGGCTGCGGGGACCGTGGACGGGGTAGCCGCCCGGACAACCGCCACCCGCGACCGACCACGAGGAGCCAGCCGTGTCCAAGCCCCCGCTGCCCGAGCCCGCCACCCGCATGCTGAGCAGGCCCAACCCGGCCACCGTCACCACGCTCCGGCCGGACGGCCAACCCGTCTCCACCGCGACCTGGTACCTCTGGGAGCCCGACGGCCGGGTGCTGGTCAACATGGACGAGGGGCGCAAGCGTCTGGAGTACATCCGCGCGGACCCCCGGGTCACTCTCACCGCGCTGGACGCGGAGAACTGGTACACCCACATCAGCATCGTCGGCCGGGTCGTCGAGATCCGGGAGGACGCCGACCTCGCCGACATCGACCGGCTCGCGCGGCACTACCTCGGCAAGCCGTACCCGCGGCGGGACCGCGCCCGGTACAGCGCCTGGATCGAGGTGGAGCGCTGGCACGGCTGGGGCACCCTCAAGGACAGCGACCAGGCGGGCTGACCACCGGGGCGGAGCCGCTGCCCCTCCGCCCCACCCGCCACCCCCGGCACCGACCGTCCCGCCGGCCGCACGCATCCCCGGGGGCCGGCCGGGCATACGAGACGCCCCGTAGGCCGTTCGCCGTACTCCTTTTGCACCGGTTCGGCCGCTTCTCCACACTGGGACAACCGTTCCCGGAAAGGATCCGCCTCCCATGCCCGAGAACACCCCGATCCGTGTCCTGATCATCAGCAGCAACATCGGCGTCGAGCGGGACGAGCTGATCGTCCCCCGCGACAACCTGCGCGAACGCGGCGCCGAGGTGGTACTGGCCGCCGAGGACCCCAAGGCCGTCCAGACCTTCCTGCACGACACCGACAAGGACGTCACGGTCGAACCGGAGACCACGCTCGCCCGGGTGGACGCCAACGCCTTCGACGTGCTCGTCGTCCCCGGCGGCACCGTCAACGCCGACAACCTGCGCGTCACCGGTGAGGCGGTCAGCCTGGTCCGCCGCTTCGCGACCGCGGGCAAGCCGGTGGCGGCGATCTGCCACGCCCCGTGGCTGCTGGTGGAGGCGAAGCTCCTGCCCGGTAAGACGCTGACCTCGTACCACAGCCTCCGCACCGACATCACCAACGCGGGCGGCAGCTGGGTCGACCGCCCCCTCGTGCGGTGCGGTGAGAACGGCTGGACGCTGCTCACCAGCCGCAACCCCGGCGACCTCGACGAGTTCTGCGACGGCATCGCCCGGGAGATCGGGCTGAGCATCTGACGCCGTGCCACCGACCCCCGACGAGGGAGCCGCGCCACCGGTGCGGCGCCCTCGTCGCGTCGGCGCGGCCGGGTGCGTCCGGCGGAGTTGGCCGAGCATAGGACGCCCCTCCGCCGGCGGACTCCATGCGGACCCCCAGGTTGCCGTGGTGGTCACGGTCACCCTCGCGCGGCACGCGGTAGGCAAGACGGGCACCCCGGGGCCCGCACTCAGCGGTCAGGGCGGCTTCGCGCACCGCTCGGTCGGTGGAAGCGGCGACGACGTAGGGGATGGTCACACATTCTCCTGTGTCCGTGTGGTGCGCCGCCCCTGCCGGGGCCGTCGCGGAGAAGGGGAGAACCGCTGGTCTTCCCGGCAGGGGCGGGGTCTGTGGGGTTCAGCGCGTCCAAGAGGCGCGCACCGGTCGCACGGGTCGTGCGCGTCGGGCCGGGCGGACGGGCCGGATCACCGTCACCTCGGTGTGCGAGTGCAGCTGTACCCGCACGCATCGGTCGAGCTCCAGCCACGTCGTGCCGCCGCGGTGGGCGGCTGCGGTGACGGGCAGGCACGAGCCGGCCAAAGTCAGGAAGTCGCCGGTGCGTGTCTCGGCGGCGGGGAAGCGCACCGCTGCGGCGCGAGGATCATCGAGGATCGACACTGCTGCTCCCGAAGGGTGCGAGGACGGGACGGAGGATCGGGCGCGCTGCCAGCGAGTAGAGGACTTCGACATCGGCGGAACCGCAGACACGGTCCGGGCCCCGGGCGTTCGCACTGATCGGCTGTCCGTCCGCCAGGGCGGCGCACTGCACCGCGCGGAACTCGGTGCCCGCCGCCCACTCGCGGAAGACCGCGGGGACCGGCGTCGCGTACTGGCACTGCTCCGCCGGCTGGTCGCCCCGGGGGAGGACGGCCCACATCATGGCCGCGTCCCCGGTCTCCGCCTGCGGGCCGATCTCCGCACAGACCTCGCACTGCACCCGGAAGACCAGCGGACCGGACCGACGCACGAGCTGGAACCGGGCGAACCGGTAGCCGCCGTTCACCGCTCCCTCAACCTTCTCAGATGCGCTTCGACAACCCGTCCCAACTCCACCGATGTGACGACAAGTTCGGCAGTCGGAGTCACCGGCTCGTCATCCGCCGGGGCAGGCACCGGCAAAGCCTCTGTTTCACCCTCGTCGCCGGACTGAAGATCAGAACACACGACCATTCCTCTCCGTAGCGATACCACTACCAAGGAGTCACAGAGTCGCCTAGGGTTGGCCGCGCCTCAACTTGTCGTTGGTGAAGGAAGATTGAGTGCGGGCATGGTGAACCTCAAGGAGTTGGACCCTGAACGGAGCCCTCAGGCAGCCTTCGGGGCCCGTATGCGCAGACTGAGAGAGGAACGGGCCTGGAGGCAAGAAGAGCTAGCCTCGCGCTTTCATGAAGCGTGTTGTCCGGTAGGCGGTCAGCAAAGCAGAAAGTGCCTCTGACCAGCGAGAATGAGGATTGCTGAGGTCCTTGTTCCCGCCCCTGTCGGAGGCACTTCCCAGGTGAAACAGCGTACCGGGTCCTACCCTCATCTCCGTGTCCGGGACGATGGCCGGGCCGTGGTCTCGCGGGCCGGGTCGGTCCTGCTGGTCGAGACGGTCCGCAAGACCGGTCTTGACCAGGTCATGTCGTCAGCTCTGGCTCCGTGGCGCAAGCCGCGGGCCGTCCATGATCCCGGCAAGATCCTCCTGGACCTGGCGCTGGCGGTCGCGCAGGGCGGGGACTGTCTCGCGGACATCGCGGCACTGCGGTGCGAGCCGGCCGTCTTCGGTCCGGTCGCCTCCGATCCGACCGTCTCCCGCCTGATCGACGCCCTCGCCGCTTCCGAAGAGAAGGCTTTGCAGGCGATCCGGTCCGCACGGGCCGACGTCCGTGACCGGGTCTGGTCGCTGGCCGGTGAGAACGCCCCGGACGCCGACGGGCAGGTCACGGTCGATCTCGACGGTGTCCTCGTGATCGCGCACTCGGAGAAGCAGGACGCTGCCGCGACCTGGAAGAAGACCTATGGCCACCACCCGCTGATGGCGTTTGTCGATCACGGCCCGGGCGGAACCGGCGAGCCGGTCGCCGCTCTCCTGCGGCCGGGCAACGCGGGCTCCAACACCGCAGCCGACCACATCACCACCGCCCAGCTCGCTCTGGCCCAGCTACCGAAGAAGTACCGGCGAGGGCGGCAGACACTGATCCGCACCGACTCCGCCGGCGGCACCCACGACTTCGTGGACTGGCTGACCAAGCGCGGGCGCTGGCTGTCCTACTCCGTCGGCATGGTCATCACCGAGCAGATCCACGAACACGTCCTGAAGATCCCCGCCACGGCCTGGACCCCGGCCGTCGAAACCAATGGTGAGATCCGCGACGGGGCCTGGATCGCCGAACTCACCGGCGACCTGCTCGACAGCTGGCCGAGCGGGATGCGGCTGATCGTCCGCAAGGAACGGCCACACCCCGGCGCGCAGTTGAGGATCACCGACGCGGACGGCATGCGGATCACCTGTTTCGCCACCAACACCCCCACAACCCCGATCGCCGAACTCGAACTCCGCCACCGGCTTCGGGCCCGCGCGGAGGACCGGATCCGGGCCGCACGGGCAACCGGACTGCGCAACCTGCCCCTCCACACCACAGCCCAGAACAAGATCTGGCTCGAGATCGTCCAGCTCACCCTCGACCTGCTGGCCTGGATGCCCATGCTCGCCCTCACCGGCACCGCCCGGCTCTGGGAACCCCGCCGACTACGGCTCCGCCTGTTCACCGCAGCCGCCCAACTCGTCACCACCGGCCGCCGCCGCATCCTCCGCCTCACCCGGCACTGGCCCTGGACCAACCTGATCACCGGCGCCTTGGAACGGCTCGCACTCCTGCCCAACCCCGGATAACCAACGGTTCACCCGTCCCGACCACCAGCACCACCCCGACCGGAACAGTGGAACCCGGCGCCCACCCGAGGCGACACACGGGCCCCCATCCTGCCCGGCCTCAGCCACGGACAGCGTGAGGGTCCGCCGACTCCGCCGGCGGACCCTCACGAAAGATCGAGGCTAGGTAGCCGCATGGGCTACTCGGGCACTCACATCTCCGCCGTGGAAACCGGGCGCAAGATGCCTACTTTGCGGCTGGCGCGCAGTGCGGATGAGGCTTTCGGACTTGGCGGAGCAATCGGCAACTTCGAACGCCAGTGGCGCGAGATCCAGTACGGGACCTTGCTGGAGGGGTTCCCTGAGTACGTCCGGCACGAAGGCCGTGCCACTGAGATCAGGCTGTACGAAGTAGGCGTACTACCAGGCCTGGTGCAGACGTCCGCCTACACGAGTGAGCTGGTCGCGAGCGAGGTCAAGAGAGGGGCTGTCGCCGCAGAACAGGCAGCCGAGCGCATAACGCTGGTTGCCGAACGCCAAGCGGCGCTTGCACGCAGTCACCCACCGTTGGTGTTCGTCACGCTCGACGAGAGCTGCATCCGGCGGCCCATCGGCGACAGCGCGGTCATGCGGGAGCAGTTCGAACACCTGGAAGCACTCGCCGACCGCCCGAACTACGTCATCCAGGTGGCGCCATTCGCGATGGGGGTCCGCCGCCCCTTCAACCTGCCGGTGACGATCTTGACGCTTCCCGACAGGTCACTGATGTCCTACGCGGAGTCTGCTCAACGAGGCCACCTTGAGCGAGACAACAGGTTCGTGCTGCCACTGCTCACGACCTACCATCAACTACAGGCTGAAGCGCTCTCACAAGCGCAATCCGTAGCCCTGATCGAACAGGTACGAAAGGGAACCCCGTGACCGAGTCCCCCCGCTGGTTCAAGTCCTCTTACAGCGCCAACGGCGGCCAGTGCGTCGAGGTCGCCGCGAACCTCACCGCTTCGCATGGCGTGGTCCCCGTCCGCGACTCGAAGCACACGACCGGCCCCACCTTCTCGGTGCCCGCGGGCGCGTTCGCCGCGTTCGTGGACGGCGTCAAGTCGGGTTCGCTTCACCGCTGAACGTGCGCCACGCAGACGGCCCCACCGTCACAGCACGGTGGGGCTTCTCTCTGTGATCAGGGACTCGTCCCCATGGCGAGGGCCTACCATCAGCGCACTGTCGGCTCGCTCTCGCAGGCGGCATCGGTGGCCATGATCGAAGACGTACGGAAGGGAACCCCATGACGACCACGACCGGCTCGACCCGATGGGTCACGTCCTCCTACAGCGATGGCGCTGGAGGAAATTGCCTGGAGGCGTCAAACGGGTTCGCCGGGGTCATGTCGGTGCGCGACTCCAAGAACCTCGCCGGCCCCACCCTCGCGGTGCCCACGGGCGCGTTCGCCGCGTTCGTGAACGGCGTCAAGTCAGGTTCGCTCCACCGCTGAACGTGCGCGACGCAGACGGCCCCATCGTGCCCAGCTTGGGTTCTGTCGGTCCCCGCAACACCCTGGAGTTCAGGGAGTTGCGGGGGCCGTGGGTCGTGGGGAGTTGAAGGTGAGGTTCTTCGAGGCGCTGGGCCGGGAGAGCGGGAGTATCTCGGTTGCGGCCCGTGCGGTCGGGGTGAACCGCAACACGGCGTTCGCATGGGCTCGGAAGGCTGGTATGCGTGGTCGGGGGAAGTCGGGCACGAGCGGGCACCCGGGCCGGGCCGAGTACGACCGGCCGCGGGCCGGACGGTTGGTGCTGGGCCTGTTGTCGGACCTGCCGCGTAAGAACACGATCGCGGAGTGGGCCGGGGAGGCCGGCCCGCACGGCATGCAGCACCTGCTGTGCCGGGCCTCCTGGGAAGCCGACGCCGTCCGCGACGATGTCCGCGAGTACGTCGTCGCGCACCTCCACGACGAGGAAGCGGTGCTGGTCGTCGACGAGACCGGCGATGCGAAGAAGGGCGCCCACACGGTCGGTGTCCAGCGCCAGTACACCGGCACCGCCGGGCGGATCGAGAACTCCCAGCTCGCCGTCTACCTCATCCACGCCGGCGAGCGCGGTCACGCGGCGGTGGACCGCGAACTGGACATCCCGCGCTCCTGGGCAGGCGACCCGAACCGCTGCCGGGCAGAGGCCCCCGTTTCGGCTGGCGAAGTCCGGACAGGTCGGGTGCCGAAGCGGGGGGGCTCCTCTATGCCCACGGCGTCACCGCGGCTTACTCGTCGAGGTAGAGCAGCGCCGTGATCGTCTTCTTGCACACGTCGCAGTGCATGGGGGCTTCGATGCTGGCCAGGTCGCATTCAATGGACGTGATGCGGTCCACGATTCCGGTTCCGGCCTCGCCCTTCCAGGCTTCATGCCACCGCGCGGTGTTGTCCTGGAGCCGTGAGACGTAGCCACGCGTCATCTCGTAGAACGCCCGTACGCCGTGCTCCTTCATGTAGCCCCAGTTGAATTCGAGGCTGCGGAGCACGACGGGGAACGGGTGGAGGCCCTGCGTTCGGCCCCACGTCTCCAGCACGTCCTGAACGTCCAGCCTGGTGGCTCGCTCGTTCAGGACGTTCCACATGCCGGATGCGTCGTAGTCGCTGAGTACCTGGTCGAGGATGCCCGCGCAGCGAAGAAGGTTGGCCTTCTTCGCCTCGAACACGCGAGAGACCTCGGCGTGCGTCTCGTCCGTGCGTTCCTTGCGCGCCGTGCTGATGGCGCGGGTCAGTTCCGTGCTGAGGGCTGCCTCGTCACAGAGAGAGTCCCCGAAGCTGAGCCAGGGGTCCGGAAACCCCTGCTCGGCCGTGATCTCGAAGATGCGATCGCCTTGCGTTCCCATCCGCTTCTCCTCGGAACGAGTCGGCAGCGGAACAGGTCCGCTGCGCGTCAACTGGATGGTGCGCACCGCCGGAAGAGGTCTCCGGCGGCCTGATCGAACGGGACCTGGACCTGTTCGCCGCTGTCCATGTCCCGCAGCGTGACCGTACCGGCTTCGCGCTCGGTCGCGCCGTAAATCACGCAGAATCGGGCCCCCTGGTCGCTGGCCCACTTCATCTGTTTGGCGAACTTCCCGCTCGACCCGAGATAGACACCCGTGCGGACTCCGGCTCGGCGGATCTGGGCCGCCAGTCGGAAGCTGTCGGCGGCCTGCTCCTCCCCCATGACTGTGACGGCTACGTCGATCTGCGCATACGGGGCTTCCTCGGACTGCGAGAGCAGGGGCAGGATGCGTTCGATGCCCAGGGACCCGCCGCACGCAGGCGCGTCCTTGCCTCCGAGACGCCCGATAAGGCTGTCGTAGCGTCCTCCGGATGCGATCGACCCGGGCACGTCGGGAGCGACCACCTCGAAGATGATGCCGGTGTAGTAGTCGAGCCCGCGCACGAGGTTCGGCGTGAACCCGATCCGCTCAGAAGGGATCGTGTCCTTGGTCAGCACCAGCAGCTGGTCCACCTCGGCCAAACCTGCCTGACCGGTTTCGCTGGACTTCAGCCGGGTCCGGACACGCTCGACCGCATCGGGTGCCGTGAGATCGTCCACCAAGCCCCGGGCCATCTCCTGTGACAGCCCGCGACTGGCTACCAGCTCGCTCACAACGGCTTCCGGAGAGAGCTTGTCGAGCTTGTCCAGCGTGATCAGCGCGCCGGAACCAAGCTCGTCGGGAACCTCGTACGCCTCCAGCAGACCGAACAGGGCGTGCCGGGAGTTCACCAGGAAACGGAACTCCGGCACGCCGAGTGAGTCGAGAGCGTCGTGCAGCGCCAGGACTACCTCGGCGTCCGACAGGGGTGAGGATGAGCCCACGATGTCCAGGTCGCACTGGACGAATTCGCGGAATCGTCCCTTGCCCGGCCGGTCCGCACGCCAGACGGGGGCGATGGCGTACCGCTTGTACGGGGAGGGGAGCTGGCTGCCGTATGCCGCTGCCGCGCGGGCCAGGGGGACGGTGAGGTCGTAGCGCAAGGCGAGATCAGCCTCTCCGCTCGCTTCGTGCTCGCCGCGTCGGAGGATCTTGAAGATCAGTTTGTCGCCCTCGTCTCCGTACTTGCCGGTGAGGACGTCCAGCCGCTCGAAAGCAGGGGTCTGGAGCGGCTGGAAGCCGTAGCGGGCGAACACGGTGCGGATCGTTGCGAATGCGTGCTCGCGTTTTTCGTACTCGGCTGCGAGGAAATCGCGGGTCCCGGATGCGGGGTCGAACTGCTTCGAGGAGGCCATGCGGGACATAGTTCCGGACGCCAGTGGTCGAGGGCAAAACACTTCGAGTCGTGTCTCGTCCTGACGGTCCAGGGCGGCTTCGACCGTGCGGCCGACCATTCGGAGGAGCTTCGGCCGGAGTCCTGTTCGGGTTCGGATCGGGCACGGTCAAGGGCCGGATGCTTCCATGCGGCTCGGGCGGACTTCACTCCAGTCCTGACGTGCGCCCCCACACGTGAGCCGCGATGCTCCCGCGCTGTGAAGACAGCCCGCCACGTGGCCCACCCGTAGCCAGGGGCCTCCCGATCAATAACTCTTCGTTCTTTGTGGGCTGTTGGGGCGTACGATGCGGAGGTGTCGGAGGGGACGAGCGGGCACCCGGGCCGGGCCGAGTACGACCGGCTTCGCGCGGCCGGGGTGAGGCGGCGGGACGCTGCCGCGCAGGTCGGCGTCCACGAACGCACAGCCCGGGACTGGGACCGCGTGATTCGAAAGAACGGCAACGCGATCCTGCGCCCCGGTGGGCGCAGGATCGACTACACAACTGGTATCTGTGCAGGTCCGGGGCGGCTGAGGAGCTGGAGGACCGTGCGGTGATAGACGGCGTGAACGAGGGGAAGTTGAGCGAGCTGAGCACGCTCGTCCGTCCCGTGCAGCCCCTCGTAGGCCACACCGAAGCCGGCGGTTGCCGGGACGCCGTGCCCGGCCAGGAGGTTTCCGATGTTCGACGGGCCCGCGGTCTTCGGTGTGACTCGGACGCTGAGCGACTCAGCCGCTGCGAGGATTGCCGCCGCGGGTTCGGCGTCGCGCGGGACCCGGAACGGTGGCCAGCAAGCGACTTCCTCGATCTGCGTGGGAGCCGGCGGCGGAAGCTCGCTGTCCAGCTGCGCTACGACGCTTCGGACCAGTTGCGCGGCGCTCGACCCGTCGAGCGCGGGTGTCAGGCGCACATCTACGTGCAGATCGACCCGGTCCGGCGTCACCGACCACCCGCTTCCACCGCTGATTGACGTCACCGTCAGCTTGGCCGGCAACGGAAAGCGCTCATCAGCTTCCGGCAGCGCGCTGGCGTCCAGCAGTTGCACAAGCCGCGCGGCACGGGTAACCGCGCTCACGACGCTCTTGCTGGAACCCGAGTGCCCCGCCGTAGCGTGCACTGTCAGGACCGCCCGCCACAGTCCACGGCCACCGACCACCACCTGGTCGAACCCCGGGTACCCGATCATCACTCCGTCCGGACGCCGCGCCCGCTCGTCCGACAGGAAGGCACGTGCTCCACCGAAGTGCCCCGTGTGCTCGTCCACGTCCAGAAGAACACTCAGGCCCCCGGACAGTCGGGCCGCATCGCGCTGGACGCTCTCAGCGATGTGACAGAACATGCTGGCCGCGAGCTTGCTGTCCGCTGCGCCACGCCCCCGCAGCCAGCCGTCCGACACATCCCCGACGGTCGGGCCAAAGGTCCAGGCGCTCTCATCGCCGTACGGGGCGGTGTCCAGGCAGGCGTCCAGCGTCCACCACCGCCCCGGCCGGCCGCACTCGACCTCCACCAGCAGACCCACCGTCTCTCCGTCCGCCCCGAAGAGACGGCGATGAGGAAGGCCGCGTTCGGTCAACCAGGACTCGACACATCCCAGCACGGGACCGTAGTCATCGATCCCGCCTCGGCTGGGCAGCCGGACAAGGTTCTGTGCCAGGCGGACCACCGAGTCGGTGTTCTTCGTGCCGACATCCAGATAGTCGATACCGTCGCTCACGTCTCTCCCTCACGGGTTGCCTCGGACAAGCGCCGCAACGCCTGTGCCGTGTGGATTGGGCGCGCCGACGCACACGCCTCCCGCCCGTGCTGCACCAGCCCTGCCGCTACCTCAGCCCCCAACAGCACGCCACAGTCGAAGCCATCTGCGCCGTGAAAGCTGGGCAACGGAACCACGGCAGCACGCTCCGAGGCAACGAAGTTGCGCTCCAGCGCAGAACGCGGCTCGACCATGCCGATGTGCAGCGTCTGCACCCCGTTGCGGCGAGACATCGGGTCCCGCAGCTGCAACAGTCGTGCCACGTGCGCATCGAGCTCGCCCCGGCGGGGCGGCCCGTACAGCACCCGGTAGTGGACGAGGTCCGGCACCTCGGCGATCACACGCTCGATCGCCGCCAGGTAGCCGGGCTCACGCGACCTCGACCCCATGACGACCAGGTACTTCTCAGCACCACGTACTACCTCGACCATGGCTGCCACGAGATCGACGTGCCTCGTCAGCAGGCGCTCGACGTTGGCCGTACCCCTGCGCGCGAGGCTCGTCGTCGCCTCCAGACCATCCCGATGCGCGAACAGCAAGCGAGTGTCCTCGTCGTACAGCTCGCACAACCCGCGGCGGTTCCGCAGCCCCGTCCGCTTTCTCCCCGACTCCCACGCGCTGAGCAGCGTCGGCGTTGCCGCGCCGCCCGTGATCGCGTTGAGCCGCGTGCACACCTCCTCCTGCGTTAAGTTCAGATCGAGTCGCACGCGCTTCAACCCCGATACCGTCCCGACGACCACGATTCCATCCTGGCCTCTCCAGCGGGAAGTGAAGCGGGGCCTCACTGCGCACAGCTGCGGCAGACCGGCCGTTCTCCCGACGCGGGGGCCGGTCGCCGGAGGCTCTGCGCTCGACAGTTCTGCCCGGCTTCTCCGAACCACAGCGGCGAGAGTCGGCTGGCCGGCGCCTCCGCTGCTGGACCAGGACACCACTTCAGGCCGTATCGCTCTCTCAGGCGACATAGGTGACCATGATCGAAGAGGTACAGAGCGGCACCCCGTGACGACCACAGCCGACGTGACCCGGTGGGTCACGTCCTCCTACAGCAACACCGACGGCTCGTGCGTCGAGTGGGCCCCGGGCATCGCGTCGAACACGGGCGCCGTTCCCGTCCGCGACTCGAAGCACCTTGCCTTCACGTCCCCACAACCCACGCTCCCCGCAACTCCCCGAAATCCAGGGTGTTACGAGGATCGCTAGAACCCGCCCAGCACGGTGGGGCTTCTCCGTGCGCCAGGGGCGCGACCATCCGACCTTGCGTCTCCGGGACCACGGCGAGGTCCGGGCACACCCCCTCCGGGCAGCTCCGTTCTCCCTGACTGACCGGCGCCGGATGCGGCGGGCAGTCAGGCGGTGAGCTCGGTGCGCAGCGCGTCGCGGAGGCGGGCGGCGCGCTCGGCGACCGCGTCGGGGCCCAGCTCGACGGCCTTGTCGCACCACTCGCCGGCCTGGCCCAGATCGCCGCGACGGGAGGCGAGCAGCGCGAGGTGCAGGGCGCTGCGGCCGTGGCCCGCCTCCGCGGCCCGGGTCCACCACAGCGCGGCCTCCGGCTCGGCGCCCTCGCGGGCGAGGAGCAGGCCGAGGTTGAAGGCGCCGTGGCTGCTGCCTGCCTCGGCGGCGCGGCGGTACCAGTCGGCGGCCTCCACGATGTCGCCGCGGGTGGCGGCGGCCATGCCGACGCGCACCTGGGCGCGGCGGTGGCCGCGCTCGGCGGCGTGCTCGTACCAGCGCTCGTACTCGGGCCGGCCGTCCTGGTCGGTGTCGGCGCCGGTCCCGGTGGCGGGACCGCCGACGACGGCCCGGTCGGCGCGGGCCTCGGTGATCTCCGGGAGTTCGCCGGAGGCCGCGGCTCGCTCCAGCCAGGAGGCGAGCCGGAAGGCGCCCTCGGGGCTGCCGCCCTCGGCGGCGGCACGCAGCATCCGCACGGCGGCGGCGCGCTCACGGTCGGTGCGGCTCTCCCGCAGGCGCTCCATGCCGATCTGGAGGGCCGCCTCGGCGTGGCCGGACTCGGCGGCGTGCTCGTACCAGCGGCGGGCCAGGGTGGTGTCGCCGCGCTGCGCGTAGAGGATGCCCAGGTTGAAGGCGGCGTCCACGCTGCCGGACTCGGCGGCCCGGGAGAACCACGGCTCGGCCCCGGCCTCGGCTCGCTGACCCTGGCGCTGCTGCGCGCGGCCGGGCACCTCACCGCGGTGGAGATCGACGACGTGCTGGCGGCGGCCCTCCCGGCGACCGTCACCGCCCGCGCCCCCGAGCACGCCGAGCGGTTCGACCTGGTGCACGCCGACGCGATGCGCGTCACCGAACTGCCGGGCCCGGCGCCGACCGCGCTGGTCGCGAACCTGCCGTACAACGTCGCCGTTCCGGTGCTGCTGCACATGCTGGCGCAGTTCCCGTCGATCGAGCGGACGCTGGTGATGGTGCAGGCCGAGGTCGCCGACCGGCTGGCCGCTCCGCCCGGCTCGCGGGTCTACGGCGTGCCGTCGGTGAAGGCCGCCTGGTACGCCGACACCCGCCGCGCGGGCGCCATCGGGCGCAACGTCTTCTGGCCGGCCCCCAACGTGGACTCCGGCCTGGTGTCGCTCGTCCGGCGCGATCCGCCCGTCACGACCGCGTCCCGGCTGGAGGTCTTCGCCGTGGTGGACGCGGCGTTCGCCCAGCGGCGGAAGACACTGCGGTCGGCGCTGGCGGGCTGGGCCGGTTCCCCGGCCGCCGCCGAGGCGGCCCTCACGGCCGCCGGGGTCTCTCCGCAGGCGCGCGGCGAGGCACTGACCGTGGACGAGTTCGCCCGGATCGCCGAGCACGGCCCCCGGCGCGCCACCGAGGAGGCAGCGTGACCACCGCACGTCCCGAGCCCGGCCCCGCGTCGGCCACCGGCGCCGCGCCCGACCCGCAGAGCGCGCCCGACCCGCGGACCCCTGGCGGCCCGGCGGGCGGGCCCGTCGTCGGCGCCGCGCCGCGTTCCGCCTCCGCGACCGCCCCCGCCAAGGTCAACGTGCAGCTCGCCGTGGGCCCGGTCCGACCCGACGGGTACCACGACCTGGCGAACGTCTTCCTCGCGGTGGACATGCACGACCGCGTCACCGTCACCGAGGCCGACATCGAGACGGGCGGCGTGCGCGTCAGCTGCGTCGGGCCCGGCTCCGAGCTGGTACCGGCCGACGCGACCAACCTCGCCTGGCGAGCGGTGGAACTGCTCGCCGCGCACCACGGCCGCCGCGCCGACGTCGCGGTCCACATCGACAAGGACATCCCGGTCGCAGGCGGCATGGCCGGTGGCAGTGCCGACGCCGCCGCCGCGCTGCTGGCGTGCGACGCCCTCTGGGGCACCGCCACGCCTCGTGACGAACTGCTCGCCATCGCCGCCGAGTTGGGTTCCGACGTTCCGTTCTCCGTCGTCGGCGGCGCCGCACTCGGCCGCGGCCGGGGTGAGGTGCTCACCGAACTGCCGGTCGGCGGCGTCTTCCACTGGGTGTTCGCGCTGGCCGACGGCGGGCTCTCCACCCCGAAGGTCTACGGCGAGTGCGACCGGCTGCGCGGGGACACCGCCGTCCCCGAACCGGAACCGGCCCCCGAGCTGCTGGCGGCGCTGCGCGACGGGGACGCGGCCGGTCTCGCCGGTGCCCTCGCCAACGATCTCCAGGACGCGGCGCTGTCGCTGCGGCCCGCACTGGCCGACACCCTGGCGGCGGGCCGCGAGGCCGGAGCGCTGGCCGCTCTCGTCTCCGGCTCGGGCCCGAGCTGCGCGTTCCTGGCGGCGGACGCCGACTCCGCCGCCCGGGTCGCCGCTGCGCTCGCGGCGTCCGGCACCTGCCGGGCGGCCCGCGTCACCACGGGGCCCGCGCC
>NZ_JAAVJB010000004.1:25246-64601 GCF_012034385.1 Streptomyces spiramenti | reverse complement strand
GGCCGCGGCCGTGCCGCGCGCTCGGTCGACCGGTCCGACGGCGTCGTCGGACGACGGCGCCGGTGACAGCGCCCGTGACAGCGCCCGTGACGGGCCGGAGCCCCGGACCGCCGGCCGGCCGGCCGTGCGGGTGGTCGCGGCCGAGGGGGAAGGCGCAAGCGGTCCGGAGCCCGGCGTCCGGGGGCCGGGTGGGCTCGCGGCAGCCGGCACGGGCCCGCCCCGGGAGGGACGGGCCCACCGTGCGGTCAGGCGGAAGCGACCCCGAGGTCGGCCATCCAGCGCTCGACATCCTCGGAGCGCCGCGGCAGCATCTCCGAGAGGTTCCGGCAGCCGTCCTCGGTCACCAGGATGTCGTCCTCGATACGGACACCGATGCCGCGGTACTCCTCCGGCACGGTGAGGTCGTCGGCCTGGAAGTACAGGCCGGGCTCAACCGTCAGGCACATCCCCGGCTCCAGAGTGCCGTCCGCGTAGGTCTCCCGCCGGGCGGTGGCGCAGTCGTGGACGTCCAGACCGAGCATGTGACCGGTGCCGTGGAGCGTCCAGCGGCGCTGGAGACCGAGCTCCAGCACCCGCTCGACCGGCCCCTCGACCAGGCCCCACTCGACCAGCCGCTCGGTCAGCACGCGCTGCGCGGCCCGGTGGAAGTCGCCGTACTTCGCGCCCGGACGCACGGCGGCGATGCCCGCCTCCTGCGCGTCGTACACGGCGTCGTAGATCTTCCGCTGCAGCTCGGTGAAGCGGCCGTTGACGGGCAGCGTCCTGGTCACGTCCGCGGTGTACAGCTCGCGCGTCTCGACCCCGGCGTCGAGCAGCAGCAGGTCGCCGTCGTTCACGGAACCGTCGTTGCGCACCCAGTGGAGCGTCGTCGCGTTGGGTCCGGAGGCGCAGATGGAGCCGTAGCCGACGTCGTTGCCCTCGACCCGGGCCCGCAGGAAGAAGGTGCCCTCGATGTACCGCTCGGAGGTGGCCTGCGCCCGGTCGAGGACCTTCACCACGTCCTCGAAGCCGCGGGCGGTCGCCTCGCAGGCGAAGGTCAGCTCGGCGATCTCGAAGTCGTCCTTGACGAGCCGCAGCTCCGACAGGAAGGTCTGGAACTCGGCGTCGCGCTCCGCCGTCACCTTGTCGGTGAGGGCCGCCTCGACGGTCGCGTCGTAGGACCGCACGACGCGGACGGGGCCGCGCGCCTCGGTCAGCAGCGCGGCGACCTTGCGGACGTCGGCGCACGGCACGCCGTACCGGCGCTCGGCCTCGGTCAGGCTCTGGCGGCGCCCCACCCACAGCTCGCCCTGCGCGGACAGCCAGAACTCGCCGTTGTCCCGGTCCGACCGCGGCAGCAGGTACAGCGCGGCGTCGTGGCCCTCCGCCGTGGGCTCCAGCACCAGCACGCCGTTCTCGGTCTGGTCACCGGTCAGGTAGGCGTACTCGACGGAGGCCCGGAACGGGTACTCGGTGTCGTTGGAGCGGGTCTTGAGACGCCCGGCGGGGACCACCAGCCGCTCGCCCGGGAACCTGGCCGACAGCGCGGCGCGTCGGCGGGCGGTGTGCTCGGCCTGGGCGACGGGCTCCAGGTCGGTCCGCTCGGTGTCGGCCCAGCCGGACTTCATGTTCTCCGCGAGCTCGTCCGAGACCTTCGGCGCGAGACCGTTCTTGCGCGGCTTCGGCTCTGCCGGCTTGTCCGCCGCGGTGCCCTCCGGGCTCTCGGCGGTCTCCGGGCGCTGGTCATCGGCCACGTCTGTGCTCCCTCGCTCGCGATGTGGGCAGGTCGGCGGCGATTCGACCGGACCTCCTCCCATCGTATGCGGGGAGGTAAGGCGTGCGACAGGGCCATGCTGCTGAGCCTCCCCGGTCCGCGCCGGGCCCCGCCGGGCCCTGACGGCGAGCCGGCCCTCGCCGGACCTCGTGGGTCCTGGCCGGACCTCGTGGGTCCTCGTCGGGGGAACCGCGGCGGCGACCCGCTCGGGGGCGGACCGCTACGCACCCGGCGCCGGCCTGCCCGGGCCCGTCCCACGGCGTCACCGACCGCTCCGGCCGTACGCGCTCCGGCCGCCCGCCGCGCTGCCGGTCCGACCGCTCAGCCGCGTGCGTCGAAGCGGGCGGCCAGCAGCACCGTCTCCCGCCCAGCGGACGCGCCGCCCGGGGCGGCGGCACCCTCGGCCCCCGCCGCACTCCCGGTCCTCGGCACCGCGGCGGACAGCAACTCGCCACGGACGTGTTCGGCGAGCGCGCCGGGCTCCCGCCGCAGCTCCGCCGGGGTCTGCGCGACCACGTCGTGCAGCCGGGAGAAGGCCAGGTCCAGCGGCTCGCCCGTAGCGTGCAGCAGCCCCTCGTTGTACAGCAAAAGCGTTTCGCCAGGAGCGAGTTCCAGTTCGACGCTCGGCGCCTCCCAGCAGGAGAGCATGGCCAGCGGCGCCGACAACGTGGTCTCCGCGAACTCCACCCGCGCCGATCCGACGACGAGCGGCGGGGGATGACCGGCCGAGGCGAGGACCACGCGGCGCGTGGCGGGCTCCGCGTAGCCGTAGAGCGCGGTGGCGCAGCGGGCGGACTCCGTGACCCGCAGCAGCAGTTCCAGGTCCGACAGCACCGCCACCGGGTCTTCCCCCTCCATGACCGCGTAGGCCCGGAGTCCGGCGAGCAGCCGCCCCATGGCGGCGGTGGTCGCCGGTCCGCTGCCGCTGACGGTGCCGACCGCCAGTCCCAGCGCGTCGTCCGGCAGCCGCAGCGCGTCGTAGAAGACACCACCGCCCGCCGCCGCTCCGCCGTGCCGCACCGCGAGCGTCACCCCGGGCACCACCGGCAGCCGCCGGCCGAGCAGTCCCTGGTGGAGTTCGCGCGCGTCGTGACGGGCACGGTCGAGCTCGATGCGGTTGGCGATGTGCTGCCCCGCCTGACGGAGGTACAGACCCAGCAGATGGCGGCGGCGTTCGTCCGGACGGGCGGGTTCGTCGTAGAACCACACCGCCGCCCCCAGCCGGCCGCCGTCGGCGTCCGCGAGGGGCTGCGCGTAACTGGCGGCGCAGCCGAGCCGGGCGGCGACCTCCCGGTGGCGCGGGTGGAGTTCGACGTCGGCGGCGATGTCGTCGCAGGCGATCTCCCCCGGACAGGCGCCGCTCAGCGCGTCCAACAGCCGTGAGTGAGAGGCGGATTCACGCGGCACCGTCTCCAGGTCGCCGAGGTCGGCGGAGTCGAGCCCCAACCCGACGAGCCGGTCGTGCCCCCCGCTGTCGGGTGGTCGTAGCGCGATGAGACCGCGCCGGGCCCCTGCGAGGGAGGCCCCGGCGCGCAGCGTCTCGTGCACCGCCTCCTCGACGGTGCGGGTGCGCGGCAGCCGCTCGCTCAGGTCGTGCAGGGTCGTCAGGTCGGAGATCCAGGACGCCATCCGGTCCTGCATGGCACCGGCGGCGCCGGTGACGCCCCGCAAGCCCCGCGCGGCGGTCGCCGCTCGCCCCGGGGTGTGGGCGGTCAGGGTGAGCGGGGGATGAATTCCGGTCACGTTCGGCAGGGATGAGCTACTCATCAGCATCGACTTCCGCCGTGTCTTGTCCTCGCAAGGGCACCGCAAACCCCCAGGTCGTGCAGGCCACGGTGGGAACGTTCCACATGTACACGCACGAATGGAGCGATGTCCAGCATTGTCCGATTGGCCTCGATGATGGCCAGCTCCCGGGCAGCGGCCCGGGCGACAGGCCGCGCGCGCACGATAAATGGCAGAAAAGCCCCTCACGCACGGCGCCGCCACCACTTCTGGCCGGGCGGGGCGCGCCACACCCGTCACCCCCGTGCGCCGCAGGTGGCGGCAGCCACGGACACGACGCCGGCGGTCGGCCGCCGCCGGTCGGGACCCGACCGGACGTCCCGTCGCGCGCACCGCACCGACGCGGCGCGCACCTCGTTCCCGGTGGCCGTGCCCTACCCGCGCCCTGTCCGGAACGTCCCGTACGCACCCCTGATGTCACCCGTCGCACGACTCGCCGGAAGGGTCGGCTCCCCGGAGCTCATCACGGCGCACGGAGCGGCCACGCGGTGCGGAGCCGCGTGCGGCAGCACCCCCTGTATTGCGATAGCGTCCCGGGACACGACGCCCCGGCCGGGTCCGCCATCACGGCCGGTGGCGCGGTGACGCGCGCCGACCACGCGCTGCCCGCGCCGGCCCGCCTCCACCGGGTGGTTCGCCGGTGCCCTCCGGGCACCGGCCGGTACCGTCGGAATCATGAACCGCGGGCGGGCACACCAGCGCGGGAACGGCCGGGACCGGACCCGCGGACCAGGACGGCGGCGAAACGCCACCGTCCGCCAGGTGTCCGCCAGGCCCGGCGCCCCGCAAGCTGGGAACCGTGTCGCCGTTGATGGTGATGACCGAGTTCGGTGTTCCACGTGATGGTGTCCGCCCAGCCCTGCGCCGGTCCGGCAGGGTGCGAGGGAAAGGAACGAACGCTGATGCGTGAGATCCGCGGAAAGCAGCACAAAGGAGAGCAGCACCGCGCCCGCCGTACGCCACGCGCCGCCGCGCTGGACTACGCGCGTCGAGGCTGGCCCGTCCTGCCCGGCGTCGGAACCGGCCTGGACGGCCACTGCCTCTGCGGGCGCTCCGGCTGCCCGGCACCGGTGGTCCACCCCGGGACCCCGGAACTGCTGGCGGCCACCGCCGACCCCTCGATGATCCAGTGGTGGTGGGACGCGCGCCCCGCGGCGCCCGTCCTGCTCGCGACCGGCGGCGCCGCGCCCTGCGCGCTGAGCCTGCCGCTCGCGACGGGTCGCCGCGCCCTGACCACGCTCGACAGGCTGGGGCCGCGCACCGGCCCCGTGCTCGCCACGCCCGACCGCCTGACGCTGCTGGTCGCCCCGTACACCCTCGCCGAGCTGGGCGAGACACTGTGCGACCTGCTCGACGAACAGGTCGAGGACGCGCCGGCCGCCGAAGGCGGTACCCCCGGCCGGCTCCCGGCCTCACTCCGGTTCCACGGACCGGGCGGCTATGTGACGCTGCCGCCGTCGTGGACCGGCGCCGGCCGCACCGGCTGGGTCCGGGCTCCCGGCCCGGCGCACCGGCCGCACCGACTGCCGGCGGCGGAGCACGTGCTCCGGGCACTGGTGGCCGCCGAACGACTCGCCCCCGGCGGACGGAGCACCGGTCGCCAGGGCTGACGCCCGACCGCCACCGAGCAGCACCCGGGCCCGGCCCCGTCCCCGCGACGGCGCCGGGCCCGGTCTGTTCCGCGACGGGCCACCGCCTCCGGGCCGCCCCTCCCGCCGCATCCCGCCCCGTGCGGCGGAACCTCCCAGCATCACCCGAACGGATGAAACCCCTGCACCGGTTTTCTCACCCCTGCGGGTCACATGTGTCCGGCAAGGGGGACGACATCCGCTACGCCCCGGAATGAGCGGAACGATCTCGGTATCGTCGTGTGGTCCACCGGGAGTGACACAGCAACCGCAGGGGGGTGACCTTCGTGCACGAGTCGACGTCCCGTACCTCCGAGCTGCGCACCACCGCGGTCGCCAGCGCCGTCGCACTCGCCCTGGCACTGCCGCTCGCCTTCGCCAAGGACGACGCGCAGCACTCCGACGACCTCCACGCCTCGCCGCCGGCCGCGACCGGGACCGACGGGGAGGCCGGGACCGACGGGAACGGCGACGAGGTGGCGGACGGCGGTGAGGGCGACAGGGCTGAAGCCGGCGCCGCGGAGACCGAGGTCGACCAGGGCGGCACGGCGCCGGGTCGCGGCGACGAGGGAGCGCAGCCGTCGGGCCCCAAGAGCGCCCCCGGCGGAAAGGCCACGGAGAGTCCCGCAGACCGCCACGCCGACCCGACGGACCGACCGGGGGCGACCGAGGCCGAGTGCGGCCCGGCCATGAGCGCACCGCGGGGAGTGGAGGCGCGCACCTGCGTCGTCACCGAGGGCACGGACACCTGGGCACGCGTCTACTACCGCAACGGCTCGGGTGAACCGCTACGGGGCGAACTGACCGTGCGCGATCCCGGCGGCGGCAGCGTCGAGGTGCACTGCGACGTGCCGGCGACCGAGGCGCGGGGCATCTGCGAGACGCCCCGTGCACCGACCGTCGACGACTCGACGGCGGCGCGTTATTCCGCCACGGCCGAGTTGGCGGCACCCGGAACGGACAGCACCCTGCTACGGGCGGCCACCCCAGGCCCCTGACTCACCCACCGATGCGCGCGCCCGCGGCGGGTGGAACCCACGCGCTGCGGGGCAGGTGGAAATCGATGCGACGCGGGATCACACGCTGACGGTGCGACAGCCGGTCACCGGGACACGCGCCGGGGGCACTCGGACCCGTCCGGAAGCGCGGCGCACAGGTGGTCACGGCAACGCCGGGGGAGCCCGAGTAGGACAAGTGACCAGGTCAGACGCCCCATGAACCGGGCGGCGCCCCGAAGTGTTCCCGGACGCAGAAGAACCCGGTCGCTGGAGACGGGGGATGCACCAGCGACCGGGCTCACTCAGACCGTAACAACTCCTGTGAGTTTCGCAAATCCCGCGACGCCGGAAAGGCCCCTCCCGCCCAGCGAACCTGGCTGGTTGTGACCGGAATCACTGCACGGGGCGGCCGATTCCGACCCTGTGGACAACGCAATGAAAATGCAAATGCCTTTAGTTCAGCGTGACCTGACGGCTCGTGAGTCCACTGCGCGCGCTGCGCTCGGCAGGGCTCAGCGGCTCGGTCACCGCCAGTGCCCCGGCCAACCGCTCCGCGAACTCCGCGGCCGGCTTCTCGCAGTCGGCGGCGGTCATGGCGGAGGGCAGGTCCCACACCGGGACCGTCAGCCCGTGGGCCCGGAAGGAGCCCACGAGGCGGGTGCCCTCGCCCAGGTCGGACCGACCGGCGGCGTGCAGCCGGGCCAGCGCGTCGATCAGCTGCTCCTCGGGGTGCGGCATGACCCACCGCAGGTGGTTCTTCTCGGGCACCTCGCACCAGTAGGCGCTGTCCACGCCGGCGAGCCGGACCGTCGGGATGACGGCCTCGTTCGCCCGCTCCAGCGAGGCGGCCACCTGCGGGGACGACTCGTCGGCCGCCTCCACCCAGAACTCGAAACCGCTGTGGACGACCGGCTCGAAGGCTGCCTCGGGGTCGAGCACGTCCTGGAGCCGCAGCCCCTCCGGACCGGGGCGCCCCGCGGCGACGGGGTTGCCCGGCTCGGCCTCCAGGGCCCGCAGCAGCACGTCGGCGAGGTCGCGGCTGAGGTCGCCGGTCGCGGTGTCGTTCTGCAGGGCGACCAGGACGCTGCCGTCCTGTCGACGCAGCGCGGGCCAGGCAAGGGGCAGCACGGTGGCCAGCGTCACCGAGGGCACGCCCTCGGGAAGCCCGTCCCGGAGGGACAGCTCGACGGTCGCGGCAGGGACCAGTTCGCGGAGCGCGACCCAGTCGCCCTCACCGGAGAGGCCCTCGAACGGGCGACGGACCAGCTCGGTCGTCGCCTGCGAGGCGGCGCGCCCGTGGCACGCCTTGTAGCGGCGCTGCGAGCCGCAGGGACAGGGCTCTCGGGCGCCGACGACGGGCACCTCCCCGTCGATGAGCTGCGGCTTGGTGGCCTTGGTCTGGGGGCGGCGCTTCTTGGCCATGCGAGTGCGGCTCTCCTGCTCGGGAACGGTGACGGCCGGTTCCGGCGCGTCGGACGGTATGGGGACTGTAATTGCTCGCCCCCCGGACCGAGGGGCGCGGGAGCCCGGTCCGCCCACCGGACCCGGTGCCGCACCCGCTCCCCGGCCCCCGCCCGGGGCTGAGCTGCCGGGGCTGCGCCACCGGGCAGCGCGGCGGGAGCCGGGGGGACGTTCCGTGGTGGACGGCGACCGGGGCGCAGCCGACGCCCGCCGCGAGCAGTCGGACGACCGCGGTCGAGCACCACTCGGGACGGTCGAGAGCGGCGCGGAGCGACCGGGTTGGCACCTGCGACGGGCCGGCGGGGCAGGCGCCGCCGCCGGCGCCGGTCGTCGCGTGCCGCTGGCCCGCCGCGCGCATCACCCGGGAAGGTCCCACCCTCCAGGCGGTTCGCCCTGCGGTGGCATTCGCGGCCGGGGCCGGCGGCCGGCCGAGGGCGTGTGCGGGAACTCAGGCCGGCTGTTCGCCGGCCAGCACCGCCCAGACCGTGACCGGGCCGGGGAACGCCTCGGCTCGGACTCCCCAGTCCCGGGCGAGCGAACGGATGATCGCCAGGCCACGCCCGCCGCGCGCCGTCACCGACGGGGTCGCGGGCGCGGGCAACGTCGGCCCGCCGCCATCGGTGACGGAGATCGTCACGTCACCCCGGTCGTTGCGCTCCCAGCTCGCCCGCACCTCTTCGTGGGCCAGTGCCCGCGCGTGACGGCACGAGTTGCTGAGGAGCTCCGACAACACCAGCGCCGCGTCGTCTATCACCGACTCCGTCGCCCCGCCGTCCCTAAGGTCCCGGCAGAGCCGCCGTCTCGCCGCACCGACCCCGGACGGTCCATGGGGAACCGACATGGTCGATGTTGTCGCCGCTTGCTGAGTAGCCACCAACGTCACCCCCGAGACCTCCTTTGCCTGACGCCAAAGGTTCGATGCCCGGAAGCCTCCGGCCGGAAACCGTCGCTCAGCGATGCGTTGATGAGTTCGCAATGAACGAATACGTGGCGAACGCATTGCGACACAAGCGGTAAATCATACCGAGTATTTGCTCACGCAAGTCTGCGAAGTTGATCACGGACCGTGCGGGGCCGATTCGTGATCACCGCGTCTACCCCGAGTCGGGCGCACAACTCCACATCGGCCGGGTCGTCCACCGTCCAGACGTGCACGGGATGCCCGGCCCGGTGCGCCCTGGCGACGTACCCGGGGTCTCGTCGGAGCACCCGGACGCTCGGGCCCGCGATGTCCGCACCGGCAGGCAGGCCGCCGTCACGGTGACGCGGCAGCAGGAACCGCATGAGCTGGACCGTGCCCAGCGCGGGGTCCGCGGCGCGCACCCGCTGGAGCGACCGGGCCGAGAAGCTCATCACCCGGACCGGTCCGGGTACCGGATTGGCCGCGAGCACCTCCAGCAGGCGGCTCTCGACCCGCCCCGCCCAGCGCGTCGGATGCTTGGTCTCGATCGCCAGGCCGACCGGACGTTCAGTTTCGGCCACCAACTCCAGCAACCGTTCCAACGTCAACACCCTGCTGCGCTCCGGCTCCAGGGCGTACGCCTCCCCCCGGTCCGGCCGCTCCTCGTCCCCCGCCGGGGCCTTCCAGGAGCCGAAGTCCAGCTCGTCGAGATCCGCCAGTTCGAGGGAGGAGACCGCGCCCCTGCCGTTCGAGGTGCGGTTGACGCGCCGATCGTGCACGCAGACCAGGTGCCCGTCGGCCGTCATCCGAACGTCGCACTCCAGCGCATCGGAGCCGTCCGCGATGGCCTGCCGGTAGGCGGTGAGGGTGTGTTCGGGGGCGTCCTCGGAGGCCCCGCGGTGGGCGATCACAGCGATGTCGGCGGTCATCCGCGTATCGTCGCACCGCCGTCCTTCCGAGCGGGCGGGCCGGGCCCCACCGGCCGTCCGGGCCGGGCGGCCGGGGCCACGGCGACCGCAGGAGCAGGTCCCCGCCGGCTGAGCCGACGCACCCCCGGCCGCCGCGTAGCGGTGGGCGTCCCGGGTACGCGAACCCCCGCAGGAAACGCTCCGGCCCCGCCGGGCCGGCCGGCAACGGGACGCCCCGACGGGGGCGGACCGAGCCGCGCGGGACTTACCTCCGGCTGACGCACGGTGGGCAAGACTGTGCGGGACAAGCCTGGACCGGGGCGTCTGTCCCCACCCTGTCGTGCACCTGAGGAGAAAGCTGTGACCAGCGAAAACATGAGCGCAGGCACACCGGGCCCCAACGACCCGCCCCACCGGACGCCGCCGCTGCCCGCCACTCCGCCGCAGGGCGACGTACCGCCGCCGCCGGCCGCGGCTCCGGGCGGGCCGCCCCCGGCGGCTCCTCCCTCCTCGCCCCCTCAGGTGGCCCACGCCCCCGAAGCGGGCGGCCCGGGCACCGGCGCCCCGCACCCGGGCGGGACACAGCCGGCCTCGACCTCCACCGCCGCGGGCCCCCCGACGCCCCCCGGAGTCGGCCACCAGTACTCCGGCACGCCCGTCCCCGCCGACGAGGGCATCGGTTCGGCCGGGGGCGCAGCACCGGGCGGAACACCGCCCCCGCCGCCGCACGGCCCCCACGACGGCCCCTGGGCGACCTTCGCCCCACCGCCCCGCCGCCGTCGCCGAGGCGGACTCCTCGCGGCGGTCGCGGTGGCGACGCTGATCGCGGGCGGCATCGGCGGTGGGGCCGGCTACCTCCTCGCGGACAACGCGGGCAGCGACCGTGCCACCTCCACCGTGAACAGCTCGAACGGCAGCAGCGGCACCCAGGAGCGCAGTCCCGAATCGGTGGCCGGCATCGCCGAGTCCGCGCTCCCCAGCGTGGTGACGATCCAGGCGGAGGGCGACCGCGAAGGGGGCACGGGCACCGGCTTCGTCTACGACGAGGAAGGCCACATCCTCACCAACAACCACGTGGTCGAATCGGCCTCGCAGAGTGGCCGCCTGACGGTCACCTTCTCCGACGGCGAGAGCTACGAGGCCGAACTCGTCGGCGGGGCGCAGGGGTACGACATCGCCGTGCTGCGCCTGGTGGACTCGGGTGACCGCGACCTCCAGCCGCTCCCCGTGGGAAACTCCGACGATGTCGTCGTCGGGGACACGACCGTGGCGATCGGCGCTCCGTACGGGCTCTCGGGCACCGTCACCACCGGGATCGTCAGCGCCAAGAACCGTCCCGTCGCCTCCAGCGACGGCATGGGTGGTCGGTCGTCCTACATGAGTGCGCTGCAGACGGACGCGTCGATCAATCCGGGCAACTCCGGCGGGCCACTCCTGGACGCCGGGGGTGCCGTCATCGGCGTCAACTCGGCGATCCAGTCGAACTCCAGCGCACCGGGGCAGCAGGCCGGCTCCGTGGGGCTGGGCTTCGCGATCCCCGTGAACCAGGCGGTGCGCGTCGCCAACGACCTCATCGAGTCCGGCGAACCGGTGTACGCCGTCATCGGCGTCTCGGTGGGAATGACGGAGACCAGCTCCGGGGGCGCCCAGATCAGCACCGAGGGAGAAGGGGCCAACGAAGCCGTCACGCCGGGCGGCCCCGCCGACGAGGCCGGGCTCCGCCCCGGCGACTCCATCATCAAGTTCGGTGACCGGGTCATCGACAGCGGCCCCACCCTCATCAGCGAGATCTGGACCTACGAGCCGGGCGAGACGGTGGAGTTGACGTACGTACGGGACGGCAACGAGCAGACGACCGAGATCACCCTCGACGCCCGCGTCGGCGACCAGGAATGACCCGGAGGCGGGCCCCGGGGCCTCGCGGGAGCGGCTACGCTGTCGGAGTGCCGTCGGCTCCCGTCGGCACGGGGAGGCTTGCCCGAGCGGCCTAAGGGAACGGTCTTGAAAACCGTCGTGGCGGCAACGTCACCGTGGGTTCAAATCCCACAGCCTCCGCCGAGGTGAGCAGTACACCAGCCCGGAAGGGGCGCCCGCCGGAAGGCGTGGCGCCCCTTCCACGCGTTATGAGGGAGCGATGTTTCACGTGGAACACACGCCCCACAAGGCGCTCCGACCCCCGGTTCACCACCGCCGGACGCCGCCCCACGGCCACGCTCCCCTGCGGCGACACCAACGACACCGCGCGCTCACACGGAACTGCCACCGGGCGAGGCACGGAGGAACCACGAGTTCGGCTGCGACAGCGCCCGTGACAGCAGCAGCACCCCCGCACACGGGATACTGACCACGCGCCGCTCCCCTACGCCTACGGCATGCCTGAACGCGACTCGGCCTTCCTGAAGACCCTTCACCTCGACGACATCGTCACCGGCACCGTGACCCGCATCGCCGACTTCGGCGTCACCTTCGTCGACCTCGGCGGCTTCGAGGCCAAGATCAACATTCCTGAACTGTCGACCCGTCGTCTCGGCCACCCCTCGGAGAAACTCTCGGTCGGCCAGCAGGTCCGCGCCCGTGTCGTCAACATCTGCTTCCTCCACGAACAGGTCTCCCTGTCGCTCAGGAACGTACCGGACCCGGCGCGGACCGCCTCGCCGCCGAATGGGTGAGCGCGGAAGGCGGCGAGGAAGCCTGCACCCCCGCGGCACGGTGGACCGGTGAAGACGCGGAACCTCGCGGCGGTCATCGCGGACCCGCCGCGAGGTGGCGGCGGGCCGCCTCCCAGACCTGTTCGAACTCGTCGGCGGTGAGCTGCTCGGGTTCGTGTCCCTCCCACGTGGAGACAGGCGCCTCAGCGGTGGAGCCGAACCGGCTCTCGTACTCGCCGAGGCGCCCGGTGTCGCGGGCATGCTGCCATTCCGTCTCCGCTGCGGCTGCCACGGGGACCGACGCCGGGCCTCGCAGTTCGACCTGCCGCGTCACCCATCCGTCGGGGCCTGCCTCGAAGAAGAACCACGTGTCCTCCTCGTCCCAGTAACAGCGCATCCATGTGGTCACCGACCCAGTGTGCCGACGGGTCGGGAGCGACGTCCGCGCGGTCGTGCATGCGCCGGCGGGGGCGCTGTCCCCTTGGTCGATCGAACCCGGGGCGCCGGCGGAGCCGACGACGAGGGGCGGCGGAGGGTGGCTGCCCGCCAGGGTTCGCCGTGGAACGTCGCCGACGACCAGAGCCAACGCACCGCCACATCCCCAGCGGCGGTGTAGGTTCTCACTTTCGGTGTCAGGCGCCGCCGCTGTGACCAGGACGTTCCCCTCCAGTCTCACGACGTGTCGGCCAGCTGCTGTCTCAGGGCGATGTCGTTTCCTCAGACTGTCCGTCAGTCATCCGTTCCATCCACTCGCGCACGGTCACCGCGTGCTCGATGCGGTTGACGATCTCCTTCTTGGACGCCGTGTCCAGAGTCTCCGGGATCTTGTCGAAGGTGTCGGGAAGGACGTCGAGCAAACCCCAGATCTCTTCGCCGGTGTTGACGGTCAGCAGTTGCTGGCACCTCCACTGCAGCGGCATCTCGGGACGGTGCGTGAGCCGCTGCACGAGCGTCGGGAACAGGTAGTGCGTCGCCTCCGCGGCGAGGTGCTCCCGGAGCCAGTCGACCGGGAGCCGCTGGCTGAAGCTGTGCATGGCGGCCTCCTGGGCCAGGTCCAAGAGCTGAGCGGTGTCGACGGCTCGGACAGTGCGAGGAAGGCTCGGAGTCATGTCGCGATGATGCCAAGAAGTCACTGCGGGGCCGAGAGGTCAGCTGGGCCGGGATGCGATCTGCCGACGGGCAGGGCCCCAGACTTCCTCGAACTCCTCGGAGGTGAGTTGTTCGGGGTCGTGGCCTTCCCATTCCGAGACGGGCAGCTCGGCGGTGATCCCGAATCTGCTGTCGTAATCATCGAGGCGGCCTGCGTCGCGGGCCCGCTGCCACTCGGCGAGGGAAGCAGCTGCGATCGGGATCAGCTCAGGCCCTTCGAGTTCGACCTGCCGGATCACCCAGCCTTCGGCGTCGACCTCGAAGTAGAACCAGGTGTCTTCCTCGTCCCAGTAGCAGCGCATCCCCGTGGTCACCAGACCATGATGCCGGGCCAGATGCGCCGCCCTACTCCGCTCTATCTCATGACTGGGCGATGAATCCTGCGGATCGGTCGAGCTGGAAAGGAGAACCGACCCGGGTTGGATCCCAGCCTTGATCCCGTGCCTCTCGAATGCTGGCAGCAACGTGAGCCGAACGAATTGGCTCCGTCTCGACGCCCACCCAGTTGCTGGGATGGGCCTGACCGCTGGTGACGATCAACGTCGTGCCCGGCTGGCTGCCGCTGACCGCTTCAACCGCATAGGCCATCGGTGTCCAGCAGAGTCCCTGCATGTAGGAGGGCTTCCTGCGGATCCGCCAGCGGTACTCGATCCCGTCAACGGTTATGCGCCGGGAACCCTTCTTGTTCAGCGCCATCTTCGCCTCCTCCGCTGTTGGACTCTAGCGCCGTGCAATAGGCCCGTCTCAGCCGGAATCCTCCGGGCCGCCGGACAGCGCGCCGAAACCAGAGTGCCGTGCAGGCTGTGGTCGCCGTAGTGTCCGAGGCGAAAGGCGGTTCCAGTGGAGATCACGGTTCAGTGGATCAGGACGTCCTGGACGAAGCACTCCAGGGGCGGTGACGCTGCTGCCCGCAGGAATTCAGCGCCAACGGGGTTCCTGGTGTCACCAGTGCCGTCTTCCTTCGCCCAGGTCATCAAGATGTCCGAGCGTGACGGTTTCGAGCCGCACGAAAGCGAGAGGGACTTGCGCCAGGTCGGACTCAGCTTGCGAGACGAGGGCGATCGGCTCCGCGTGCTGGCGCGTGTGGAGCCGTTGTTCGGATTGCCGCCGCGCCCGCGGCGGCCGCCGGCGGTGCGTCTGGTCCCGGGGCAGTGGGTCCGTTGGCAGTTGAACTATCGGTTCAGTAGCGCCGCCGGAATACGGGACTGGTCGTACTGGCTCGACACGTTCAACGTTGCCTATGGGCCCGTCGACCCGAACGTCTTCCTGTCGGAGCCGACCGTTCTGGTCGATGAGTGCGGTCCTGTTCGATAGCCGACCGCCGACGATCGGCTGGTCATGGGTTCTGCCTGGAGGCGGGAGGAAAGCCGGTCTCGATGGTGTTGCCGCCTGGTCGAGCGTCTTCGCTGTCGGTCAGCGCGTCCATCACGGCTTGTCCGGCCTTGGTGGGGCGGAGTGATTCGCCCCGGCGGGGGCGGATGTAGAGCTGGACGCCCAAATCACTTTCCAGGGCAGCAAACTGGGTGTAAAGGACCGAGCGTGTGGTGCCGAGCTGGCGTGATGCCTCGGCGAGGGTGCGATGCTTCATGGCTTCTCGAAACCGCTGAAGGCGGCCCCAACAGCGCCGATCTGTGAGGGCCGGCCTGATCAGCGGCGGTACTGAGTCGAGTTCCGATTGGCTCACGGCCCGGCGTCCGCCGCGTGGACGGAGTGCGATGCCCATGGCCCGGAGGTGGCGTGTCAGGGTCGTTGGGCTCATGTCCAGCTCGGTGGCGATGCTGGCCAGGGTCCGGGCCTGCCTGATGTACTGCTCTCGGAGCCACTGCTCATCGACGATCGGCTTCCTCGATGGCTCTCGGCTAGCGATGAGGCCGGAGTGATTCAGCACCTCGCTGATGAGTCTTTTGGGGAGACGGGTCTCTGAGGCGATCTCTCTGACCGTCTTCCGCGCGTCGAGGTACTCGCGTCGCAGGAAATCGTCGGTGAGCACGGTATGTGCTTGCTGACGGGCCTGAGCTGCGGCAAGCCGGGACCGTCGAGCGATGGGCCGGCTGAGGTCAACCCAAGATCCGCCGCTTTTGGAGGGCCAGGGGCTGCTGGGTGGGTGCTGCTCGAAGCAATGGCGGATGCTCTCCAGAGCGACGCCCATCTCCTTCGCCGCGACGGCGGGCGCTTGGCCCTCAGCGCAGATGAGACGGTGCGCTCGTGTCACGTCCACTGGTCGGCCGGGCAGGCAGAGTCCAGCGGCAAGGTCCGCTGGAGGCTCCCAGGTCAGCGGTTCGTCGATGCCCAAACCCCGTAGGTAGTCCTCGCCGTACTCGTCGAGAGCTCCCAGCAGGGCGGCGGTGATCCGGAAGGGAACCACCGCGACGCCTCCCGCCGCCTCGGCGGTCGTGATCCTGAGCAACTCTGGCGCCTGCCGGAGATCATTTCCGGTGATGCGCTGATAGAGGTAGCGGCGCACAGACAGCAACCGCGCTTCCTGTCCCGGGTGGACACCGGTCTGTGTGCAGATCGAAACCCAGTCATCAGCAGGCAAGAGGCCCTCACCTGTCAGCCCGCGGCGACGTTCGTAGTCGATGGGGACGGGCTGGGTGTCCAGGTAGTCGGCGATCTCACAGAGACCGGTGAGGACTCCGTCGTGGCCCTGCTGGGCAAGTTCGGCGAGCGTGTAGTGGACGTCGAGCTGCGCCTGATGGCCGAGCATGCTGATCAGGGGATCGAAGTGTCGTTTGGATGCTCCGGGGAGTAGGAGTGCGACGGCCAGTGCCGCGCGGAAGTTGCCGATGTTCCGGACGCCGGCGGCCGGCAGGAAGCGGGCAGTCCATCCACGCCAGAGTAATTGTGGGACTCGGCTGGCCCGTGCGGCAGTCAGGGTCTCGTTCATCTTGTGGGGTGGGCGCGGGCGAGTGGTGCAGCTTCGGAAGCGGAGCCGGTCCACGTTCGCCATGCGGGTGTCCATGGCCTGCCAGATCAGTTGTTGCAGGGCAGTGGAATGTGCTCTCCAGCGTTTGTTGATGTCACCGAGCGGCATGAGGTCCAGTCGTTCGCCGTCTCGTTCGAGGAGGGTCCGCAGCGTGGCGATGTTTGTCTTGTCGGAGCCCTGTTGAAGGATGTGGACGGCGCGGGTGAGTCCGCCTGCGGTCGCTGCCGCCGAGGTGGGCGAGAACTGGCCGTCTCCGGCGTAGTCCTGGCATGCCTGCTCGACATGCGGATCGAGTGTCGGGAAGTCGCCGGGTTCCGCGATGCGCAAGACCCAGGAGGCCAGCGCACGCAGGTCGTTGAAGATCATTCGGGGTGCGGGGAGGGACTGCGCTTGTCCCTGTTCGACTCGGTCCAGCAGGTCGTTGATCCAGCGCTGCGAAGCCAGTACTGGGCTGTCTTCGCGAAGGGCCGCAGCGGGGGCCAGGGCGAGGTCCGTCTGGCAGAGCGCCCCTGAGGGTTTCAGCGTCGTAGGACACTGATGGGGTGGAAGATCACGGAAGATGCTGACTCGGCCGTGGCGGGTGCGCTGGTCGCAAGAGGGACAGGCGTGCGGCAGCAGGATCCGGTGCCGAGTGCAAGCGAAGCTCCAGGGGAGGCGCCAGCGCAACTGCCAGCGGCCGTCGTGTTCGTGAAGGCACTGAGGGCAGTATCGGGAGCCGTTTCGGCCCCATAGCTGCATGCGGTTCACCGTCCGGCGGTGAGGGTGCAGTACGAGCGCATGGCCGTCGTACTGGCGCAACGTCATCGCATGCAACCGGTCAGCGGGGACTCCGCTGACGGCCGCGGCCTGCTCGGCCTGCTCCGGCTCGAGGTAGCGGGTGAGATCAGGGAGGTTGCCGTCGCGCCGACCGGGCAGTCCCAAGGCGATCAGGATCTCGCGGAAGCTGACCATGCTGCGGTGGGCCAGAGTCTCCAGCCAGGAGTCCAGGGCTTCTCCTGGCAGCGGCGCGACTCTGAGAGGGAGAGTCCGCAGGCCGGACGTCACGCGGCTTTCCGGTTGCTGGATCGGGGCCGGCTGGTGAGCCGTCGCTTGTCCAGGGCTGCTTCGAGCTCCCTGCGAGCCTTCTCGGAAGCCTCGTCGTTCTTCACTCGGTCGAGCAGGTCACGGTCGAGGCGTTCGGTGCCGCTGCGGACGGCTCTTTGGCAGCCCCGGTTGATCAGTGTCATCAGCGAGCCGATATGCCCGGTGCTGCGGGCAAAGAGGTAGTCGGAAAGATCGTCTGCAAGCATGCCGGGATACTTGTCGGCCAGGACCACTCGCTTCTCCAGGGCGAGGAGCATCTTCCGCCATTCTCGGCGGCCCGCCTCGTTCTTGATGGTGAAGGGCTGCATGTCCAGTCGAGTCGTGCGCCGGCCTGTCTGGGCCAGGGCTGTGTCACCAGAAGTAGTTCCTTCGCTGAACAGGCCCTTCTCTGCGAGTCCGACGCCGATCATCAGCAAGGTCACGGGGAACTCGTTGGCGATCCACTTCAGGTGGTTGCTGACCTCGATGCCGCTGGTGTTGCGCCACTTCAGGAAGTGCAGATCGTCGAGGGCGAGGACGCGCACTTCGCAGGACAACACGCAGTCCAGGGCCCGCTGGCCCATCTGGGCGGCTGTTCCGCGGTTGCGTCCAGCATGGCCGAAGAATTCCAGAATGGCACGGTTGAGGTCCTTCATGCCGGTGTTGCCGGTCAGTCCGACCCGGCAGACCGGAAGCCGTTCGTGTCCCTGCGCTGTGAACTCGCCGTTCTCGGCGATCTCCCGGTGGTGGAACTCGCGGAGGAACGCCAGCACCGAGGTCGTCTTCCCGAGGCCGGGAAAGGCGTCGACAGCCACGGCGCCCTTGGCCTTGTCACCGTCCTGCTGATTGCTGTCGACGATGTCCCACAAATCCTCGTGAAGATCGGCCAGTTGCTGTGTCCTGATCGGCCCGAGGTTGGCATGCCATTCCCGCCGCAGTCGGTCGTAGACAGCTCTCGACTCAGTCGTCAGAGCTTTCAGCTCTGCCCTTGTCAGCAGCCTGGGCTGTTCGCGACGCGGAGCGTTGGCGAACTCCTTGAAATCCTCCTTCCGCGACAACGCCAGATTCCCCAGGCCCAGCGGCAGCGGATCAGTCACACGTCCTCCAGTGCGTCGGCGTAGAAGTCGTCCTCTTCGGTGAGGACTTCGAAGTCGGCCTCGTCGTCATCACCCGTCTCGGCCGGCTCCATCTCCTCCGGCTCCTCGTGGGACGAGCCCTCTTTGTCGCCCAGGGCTTTGCGGACTGAGGGCAGCGAGACGACTGACTCGTCGGACTCGGGCAGTTCGATGGCCGCTTGCTCTCGCGATAGCCGCAGGGCCATCCGCCGCTCTGCCAGCGTTGTGCCCAGGCCGAGGTTCCAGCGCTCCAATAGGTCGGCGACCCCAAGACGGTCGTCAGGAAAGCGATACTTCGCAGCAGCCAGTTTCCGGGCGAAGGCGAGAGCATCCTCGCTCAGCGGCATACCGGCCGTGGGCGCATGTTCCCAGGTCAGGGTGCGCCAGCGACGGTCCAGGTCCCGGACGTAGATGCGGGTGATGTCGTCGGGATCGACCTGGAAGGGCCATCCGTTCTCGACCGGCCCCTTGTAGGGACTCCGGACATCGCTGAGCCCTTTGAGGCCGGGGCCGCTGTAGCGGCGCCGGCCGATCTCGACTCCGTAGTGCTGGATCGTGCGCCATTCGGTCTTCAGGAATTCGTAGGCGAGGTCGGGGTCTCTGGGGGCCTCGATGTAACCCGCCCGGGCCATGCCGTGCTCGAACATCGCGGCGGGGGACATCCGCAGCCCCGGCAGGCCCGGGTCGACCAGACTCGTGTGTGGTCGATGGTGGTAGACCGCCGCGACCCACTCACGGATGATCGCTTCCAGCTCATGCAGGAAGAAGAAGGCGTCGTCCTCCGGGTTCTCCCCCCGGGAATGGACGTCCGGCCCCTTATAGCCGGGCAATGCTTGAAGCAGGCCCTCACGCAGGGTGCGAAAGAATCTTTCGACTGGCCCTTTGTCGCGGCCCGTCCGTAGCCTCGCAGGCTGGATCGAGATGCCCATCCGTCGGCAGACGCTGGTCAGATGCTCGGAGTCGTACTGCTTTCCGTGGTCGATGACCAGGGTTTCCGGAACCAGAATCGGGCCAGCTGCACCAGCCCCTTCGGCGACAGCCGTATCCACGAGGACCGTCCGTGGGATGCCGTGCTCGGGCCAGACCGCGTAGCGCGGCCAGTCCTTCCCAGCCGGCCTGGGCCGGAACGACTGGTAGAGCACCGCGCTGACGTCCACCGCCTTCGTCGACACCGGGGTGAGGCGGATGCCGGTGACGCAGCGGGTGTACCAGTCCATACCGATGCTGAGCTCAGCCTGCACCCATCGAAGCGTGAACGGGTCGAAGGCGAAAACGTCCAGCCGGGTGGAGTCCATCAGGAGGTACTCGCCCGGCCTGGTCGGCCGCAACTTGCCATAAAGCTCACTTGGCCGGCCAGCGATGTCCCGGTTCCGCTTCGCACTCAGTCGGAAGAGCGGGTGCTGGTCCTCCAACTCCTCAAGCAGCCGGAAGGCAGTAGCCCGGCTGGGTTGCGGGACGACATCCGGACCGAACCGTGCAACCACCCGTGCTCGGGTCCGCTCGATCACCAGTGTGCGGGACGGCTTGGATTCCTTGGCATGCTCGACCATGACCTCCGTGGCTGTCTCCACCCACCGGTCATCCAGTTTCGTGGCCCGCCCACGTGCGGGTCGCCCGGCAGCCGCCAAGCCCGCCTCGCCGCCACGGCGGAAGTCCCGAACCCAGCGCTCGACGGTACGGACGGTGACGCCGAGTTCAGCGGCCTTGCTCGCGTAGCGCTCGCCTAGCGGAAGGTCAGGCGAGTATTCCGGTCTCGGCTCGCCTTCCGCTGCCAGCTCCGGAGCGCCCGACCGGTAACCGGTGAGGACTTCCCGGACATGGCCTGCCCGCTCTCGTAGTCCGTCTTGCTCGGCTTTCGACAGCTGGCTCAGCACGACGCCAGCGACGTCTTCGTCGTCGTCACTGGACGGTCCCGGAGCATCCGGGATCACACGAACTCGATCAGACAGCAGCAGTTCCTTCACTGCCAGTCTCAGCAGCTTCCCGCGGCCGTTCTTCAGTACCGCCTCGTTGCCGTTCGCGGTGATCGCCAGCTCGATTACCTCAACGGTCTCGCCGTCATAGCGGAACCGTGTACCAACCCCCACGCGGACTCCGGCCCAGCTCACTTCGAAGCCTTCAGAACGTGATGACCGCTGAGCGGGGTACTCAAGTCGGTGACCAGCTCACCACGCCAGAGAAGGTGAAGGACCCCAGCACGGACCTCCTCCGGTTCTCGTCCGGCGAGTGCGTCATCGAGTTCGCCAAGTATCCGGCAATCCAGCCCCATCGCTCGAAGTTCGTCGAGCAGGAGACCATCGAAAAGCCAGTCACGTCGGTACCCGGCGAGGAACCGAAGGTTCTCGAGTTCCGCCGGCGCAGGTTCGCTCCACACGACGTATCGCCATCCGCGTGTCTCCACCAGCCGCCGCGTCCAGTCGAAAGTGAACGCCACCTCTGGCTTGGCCACCCGGTGCCTCGGCTTGACGTCGACCACGACCGGACCGTCCTCGCTGATCAGAAGGTAGTCCGGGATGTGTTTGCGAACCTTGCCTTCCACCTCGGCCTTCAACAGGAAGGGCTGGGCAAGGATGCGGCGGACGGATGGGTCGAAGTCGTCAAACAGCAGTCGAGCAAGTTCAAGCCGCGACTCGTAGATCACGTGGTCACGCATGGTCGAGGACCAGTAGGTGCCCGAGTAGTGCTTCTGGCCGTCGTACCACCGGAATGTCCGCCATGGAGACGCTGTCGCTAACGTCGCGCTGCTGACGCTCTCCCACGGCTCGTCTTCGAACCCCCGGCCCGATGTACGGAAACACACCATTGCCGACTCAACTGGCACGAACACCCCCACTCCCGCGGCATCAGGTTCGATGCGATCAAGCAGTCGGTGACAGCCTGGGCCGTACGGCAGTACGTGCACCAAGAGAGCTTGGAACGTCCACACGTTTGAGCGAATTCGGCCTCAAGAGCCTGGCCAATCTCACGACGATGTCGTATCCGACATCCATCCGACATTGATCGTGAGATTCCGACACGGGAAATGAGGCCCTACAGGCGGCGTCAGAAGCCGCCCTCCATGTTGACGAAGCGGGAGTAGTGGCCCTGGAAGGCGACGGTGATGGTCGCGGTGGGGCCGTTTCGGTGCTTGGCGACGATCAGGTCGGCCTCGCCCGCGCGCGGCGACTCCTTCTCGTACGCGTCCTCGCGGTGGAGCAGGATGACCATGTCGGCGTCCTGCTCGATCGAGCCGGACTCACGGAGGTCCGAGACCATCGGCTTCTTGTCGGTCCGCTGTTCCGGTCCACGGTTCAGCTGGGAGAGCGCGATCACGGGCACTTCCAGCTCCTTGGCTAGCAGCTTGAGGTTTCGGGACATGTCCGAGACCTCCTGCTGACGGGACTCGGGCCGCCGGGAGCCGCCGGACTGCATCAGCTGGAGGTAGTCGATCACGACGAGTCGGAGGTCGTGGCGCTGCTTCAACCGGCGGCACTTGGCGCGGATCTCCATCATCGAGAGGTTCGGCGAATCATCGATGTAGAGCGGCGCCTCGTTGACCTCGGCCATCTGCCGAGCGACGCGGTTCCAGTCCTCGTCCGTCATCGAACCCGAGCGCATGTGGTGCAACGCCACCCGCGCCTCCGCGGACAGCAGACGCATCGCGATCTCGTTCCGCCCCATTTCGAGGGAGAAGATGACGCTCGGCAGGTTGTGCTTGATGGAACACGCCCTCGCGAAGTCCAGCGCGAGCGTCGAGTTGTGGACGACAATCCCCTGCGCGAGGAAGTTGTGGGTTCCGTCGACGGTCAGGTCGTAGACCTCGGCCTCGCCCGCCGGTTCGATCGTCGCCACCGGGTCCCATCGCACCACCGAATCGGCGAGCTCCCTCAGCTCCGGAGCTCGGAGTTCCGACGCCAGCCTCCGCAGCTCCTCCCGGCCCACCGGGCCGGTCCCCTGCCGCTGCACGCCCCCGGCAGCCCCGCTGCTGTCGGACCGCTCACCTCGGGCGGCGTCGATCAACCGACGCGCCTCGGCCGGGAGCGGCTCGTCGACCACAGGCGGGACCCCGACGTCGTCGGCGGTGGCGGGCGGATCCGCGACCGCGAGGTGGTCGCCCGGGGTGAGCTCGCCCAGCGGGACCCAGCCGTCGAGGGTACGGAAGGGGTGGTTGGGGGTGGCCGTGATGGTCCGTCCGCCGACGGTGGTGAGGCGGAGCACCTCGCGCCGCCCGTTCGGGATGAAGTCCGAGGGGCGCACCGCCCTCAGCCGCCAGTCCGCTCCGAGCGTGTGCACCCGCAGCGGCTCCCCGGCGAGACCCCGGCGTACGAACTCGGCGATCGTGAGCGCTTCACCCGTCGCGGCCTCCGTCACCAGGGTCTCCGCGGCCAGGCACTTACCCATGGCGGGGCGGGCGGCGATGACGATCATCTGCCCCGGGTGCAGGCCGTTGGTGAGGGAGTCGAGGTCGGTGAACCCGGTGGGGACACCGGTCATCTCACCGCTGCGGTTGCTGATCGCCTCGATCTCGTCGAGCGCGCCCTCCATGATGTCGCCGAGCGGCAGGTAGTCCTCCGCCGTGCGCTGCTCGGTGACGGCGTAGACCTCCGCCTGGGCGGAGTTGACGATCTCGTCGACGTCACCGTCCGCGGCGTAGCCCATCTGCGTGATGCGGGTCCCCGCCTGGACGAGTCGGCGCAGAACGGCCCGCTCATGGACGATCTCCGCGTAGTACTCCGCGTTGGCCGCGGTCGGCACCGTCTGCACCAGGGAGTGGACGTAGCCCGCGCCGCCGACCTTGGAGAGTTCTCCGCGCTTCGTGAGCTCGTGCGCGACGGTGATCGGGTCGGCAGGCTCGCCCTTGGCGTACAGGTCGAGAACGGCCGCGTAGATGATCTCGTGTGCAGGCTTGTAGAAGTCGTGGCCCTTGAGCACCTCGACGACGTCGGCGATGGCGTCCTTGGACAGCAGCATGCCGCCGAGTACCGATTGCTCCGCCTCCAGGTCCTGCGGCGGCAGCCGCTCGAACCCGCCGCGGTCGGGAACGTCGTCGTAGCCCCCGTCGTCGTCGCGGTTCTTTCCGCGCCCGCGACGCGGCCGCGAGACCTCAGCCGTGTCCCACGCGCCGCCGGTGTGGTCGAGGTCCGTCACGCCCCCCGCTCCTCCTGAACTCGGTGCTCGCGCCCAGTACGCGGGCCGTTGCCGGGCGGCAGGCGGCGTCGCCGGCCCCCGCAACTCATTGCTACGGCACGGCACTGACACCTGATGTCCCGGCGCCTGCCGCAGTCGTCGGCGGGCCCGACAAAGGGGGCACCGGAGGAGACAGGCGAAGGGCCACGCTACGCCTACCGGCCCGTACCACCAACCCGGTTATCCACAGGCTGGAGGTCAACCATGTGGATGTCTGATCAGACCCTGTGGACAACCCGGCGTTTCCTGTGGACGGTTCCGTGGACAGCACTGTGGAGAACCTCCGCACACCTCTGCGAAACCTCACTTGACCTGCCGTTACGTCATCCCCGACCCCTCCGCGACAAAAAGTTCGCAGAACTCGACAAGATCCCTGACAACTCCGTGGGCCATCACACACACCGACGCACAACGTAAGGATCACTCGGGTATTGCATCGGTTACCTGTGGATGTTTGGATCACCCCATGACCCGCAACCCCGACCGCGACCACCCCGCCCGGGCACACCGAGGCCTCGGCTCCGGGGCCGACCGCGGCGGCGCCCCTGCGGAGCCCCCGAAGACCCCCGCCACCCCCACGACCGGGACGCCCAACGCGCCGGCCCCGTCAGCGCCGGCCCCGTCAGCGCCGGCCCCGTCAGCGCCGACCGCGTCAGCAGCGACCCCGCCTCTCGGCGCGCCGTCGAAGAGCGACGGACCAACCGCACCCGCCACGAGCGGAACCCGCACCAACCCGTCCCGCGAAGAGCGCCGCCGCGAGGGACGGCGCCACGACCGCGAGATCCTGGCACTGGCCGTTCCCGCCTTCGGGGCCCTGGTCGCCGAACCGCTCTTCCTCCTCACCGACTCCGCGATGATCGGCCATCTGGGAACCGCCCAACTCGCCGGACTCGGAGTCGCCGCCGCCCTCCTGGCGACCGGCGTCAACATCTTCGTCTTCCTCGCCTACGCGACCACCGGCGCCGTCGCGCGCCGCGTCGGCGCCGGCGACCTGCCCGCCGCCATCCGGCAGGGCATGGACGGCATCTGGCTCGCTCTGCTTCTCGGCTCCGTCACAGCCGCGACCGTCTTCGCCACGGCGCCCGCCCTGATCGACGCGTTCGGCGCCTCCGCCACCGCGTCCCCCTACGGCGTGACCTACCTCCGGATCAGCGCGCTCGGCATCCCCGCCATGCTGGTCGTCCTCGCCGCCACCGGCGTGCTCCGCGGCCTGCAGGACACCAGGACCCCGCTCTACGTCGCCGTCGGCGGCTTCGGCGCCAACGCGGGACTGAACGCACTCCTCATCTACGGCCTCGGCTGGGGCGTCGCCGGCTCCGCCTGGGGCAGCGTCGTCGCCCAGACCGGCATGGCAGCCGTCTACCTCTGGGTGGTCGTGCGCGGCGCACGGCACCACGGCGCGTCGCTGCGCCCCGACCCCGCCGGCATCCGGGCCTGTGCACGCGCCGGCACACCGCTCCTGGTGCGCACCCTGTCGCTGCGTGCCGTACTGCTCATCGCGACGGCGGTCGCGGCCCGCATGGGGGACGTCTCGGTGGCGTCCCACCAGATCGCCCTGACGATCTGGAGTCTCCTGGCGTTCGCCCTGGACGCCATCGCCATCGCAGGGCAGGCCATCATCGGCCGGTGTCTCGGAGCCGGCGATGCGGACGCCGCCCGGCGGGTCTGCCGCCGCATGGTGCGCTGGGGCATCGGCTCCGGCCTGGTCCTCGGCGCGCTGCTCGCAGCGTCCGCGCCCCTGTTGCTGCGGGTCTTCAGCACGGACCCCGATGTCCGCTCCCAACTGCTGATCCTGCTGCTGATCGTCGCCGTCACCCAGCCGATCGCGGGCGTGGTCTTCGTGCTGGACGGTGTGCTCATGGGAGCCGGCGACGGCCCGTACCTCGCCTGGGCCATGCTCACGACGCTGCTGCTGTTCGCACCGGTCGCCCTGCTGGTACCGGTGGTCGGCGGCGGCGTCGCCGCACTGTGGTGGACCATCGCCGGTCTGATGATGGGCACCCGGCTGGTGACGCTGTGGCTCCGCGCCCGCACCGGACGCTGGCTGGTCACCGGCTCCGTGCGGAGCTGACCCGTCGGCGACGGCCGAGCGCCGCACGCACCGGCACCGCAACCGCACCGGCACCGGGCACCCCGACCGGCAACCCGACCGACACCGCGACCGGCAACCCGGCCGTTCCCGGCCGGAGCCGACCGAGAACGGCGATGGGCCGCCTCCCGCACTGCGGGAGGCGGCCCATCGAGGTACCGCAGTACTCGTCTGCCGCCCGAGAGCGGCACCGCCGCCACCGTGCCGACCGCCGGTCGCGCTCGTCAACCGAGTGCCGCCGACAGTCACCCGAACCGGGTACCACCCCCGTCACGCGGGGATGACGCACCGGAACGGACGCGCCCGGCTCACTTGGCGGCGCTGACCTCCAGGCCGACCTTCACGGTGACCTCGGGGTGCAGACGGACCGAGATCTGGTGCGCACCCAGGCTCTTGATCGGGTGACCCAGCTCGATGCGACGCTTGTCGAACTCGGGACCGCCGGCCTGCTTCACCGCGGTGACGATGTCAGCCGGGGTGACCGAGCCGAAGAGGCGACCGCCGTTGCCGGCACGCACCTTCAGACGGACCTTGACGCCTTCGAGCTGCGCCTTGACGTCGTTCGCCTGCTCGATCGTGGCGATCTCGCGGATGCGACGACCGCGACGGATCTGCTCGACGTCCTTCTCGCCGCCCTTGGTCCACCGGATGGCGACGTTGCGGGGCAGCAGGTAGTTACGGGCGTACCCGTCCTTCACCTCGACGACGTCACCAGGAGCGCCGAGACCGGAGACCTCGCTGGTCAGGATGATCTTCATGCTGTGTCACCCTTCCTTAGCGCGCGGTGGAGGTGTAGGGCAGCAGCGCCATCTCACGGCTGTTCTTCACGGCCGTGGCGACGTCACGCTGGTGCTGGGTGCAGTTGCCGGTGACCCGGCGGGCACGGATCTTGCCACGGTCGGAAATGAACTTCCGCAGCAGGTTCGTGTCCTTGTAGTCGACGTAGGAGATCTTCTCCTTGCAGAACACGCAGACCTTCTTCTTCGGCTTGCGTGCAGGCGGCTTCGCCATGGTCTCTTTCCTTCGATTCGCTCAAGAAGTGGGGAGAACCCGCTTCCCTTCCGACCGACCGGGTCACCCCGGTCCGGCATGAGGCCGAACGGGCCTCAGAAGGGGGGTTCGTCCGAGTAGCCACCGGAGTCGCCGCCGGGACCGGAGCCCCAGCCACCGCCGCCACCGCCGCCGCCCTGGCCGCCACCCGAGGGGCCGGTGGCCCACGGGTCGCCGCCCTGGCCACCGCCCTGGCCGCCACCCTGCTGCTGACCGCCGCCGGAGCCGTTGCCCCAGCCGCCGCCACCCTGCTGGCCGCCACCGCCGCCGCCGAAGCCGCCTCCCTGACCGCCGCCACCGCCACGTCCCGAGGTCTTGGTGACCTTGGTGGTGGCGCTGCGAAGGCTGGGGCCGACCTCCTCGACGTCGAGCTCGTAGACCGTGCGCTTGACGCCTTCCCGGTCCTCGTAGGACCGCTGCTTCAGCCGGCCCTGAACGATCACACGGGTGCCCTTGGTGAGGGACTCGGCGACGTTCTCCGCGGCCTGACGCCAGACCGAGCAGGTCAGGAACAGGCTCTCGCCGTCCCGCCACTCGCTGGTCTGCCGGTCGAAGACTCGGGGGGTGGACGCGACGCGGAACTTCGCGACCGCCGCACCGGAGGGGGTGAAGCGCAGCTCGGGGTCGTCGACGAGATTGCCGACGACCGTGATGACGGTCTCGCCTGCCATTGGGGGAACCTCTCGGCGGGTGCTAACTGGTGCTGCGATGATGACGGGTGGCTCTGACACCACCCGCCGACGTGACTACCCGGTTTCCGTCCCGGCCCCGCGGGGGGCCGGTGTCATCGGGGAGCGGAGCTCACCGAATGGTGGGACGGAGGACCTTCGTCCGCAGGACCGACTCGTTCAGGCCCATCTGACGGTCGAGTTCCTTGACCAGTGCGGGCTCGGCCTGCACGTCGATCACGGCGTAGATGCCCTCGGGCTTCTTGTTGATCTCGTAGGAGAGACGACGACGGCCCCAGGTGTCGACCTTCTCGACCTTGCCGTTGCCCTCGCGGACCACGGTAAGGAAGCTCTCGATCAGGGGGGAGACAGCGCGCTCCTCCAGATCGGGGTCGAGGATGACCATCACCTCGTAGTGACGCATGTGGAACCCACCTCCTCTGGACTCAACGGCCACGGACGATCCGTGGCAGGAGGGTTGTATGCGTGACCGTGCCGCGTTCCGGGCCCACCGGGGTGGGAGCGGCTTCACGACACGGACGGCCCAGCCTACCCGGTGCCCCGCTCCGGTTGAAATCCGCCCAGAAGGCGCCACACTCTGTGGTAGACGGTTCACGCCTGGAGGTGCCCCATGGCTCAGGCAGTGCAGGGACGCGCGGGACACGGTTCCCCCCTGTCCTTCTTCAACACCGACGGCAACCCCCATCCCAGGGAGAACGCCCTCGCCCTGACGACCGCGGGACTGGGGCTGGTCGCCCTCGTCACCGCCTTCTTCCCCGGCCTCCACCTGATCGCGTCCTGGGCGGGCCTCATCGGCATCGTCACCGGTGCGACCGGCCAGATGATCTCCGTCACCACCGCGGAACGGTTCGTGACGGTGATCGGGCTCGGAGCCGCCGCGACCGGCTTCTACCTGGGCGTGGCGCACGGCGGGCCCTTCGGCGGGCTCCTGGGCTGACCGGCGCCCGGCCGGTGCGCCCGCGTCGCGCGGTGCGGGACCGGCGGCACCACTCGCCGTCCCGCACCGCGCGGCGTGCAGCTCCCACCCTGTCCGCACGCACCGGTGGCGGACGGACGAGGCTCGTGCGCCCCGTTCGGCCGACCGCGCGCGGACCGGATAACTCCCCCGACTGGCACGGCAGGAGCAGCCGCCGCTCCGGGCGGCAGTAGGCTTCCGGCGGGGAGCCCCGCAAGGCTGCCGCCGACCGACGAGATCACCAGAGCGCCGACGTGCCGCCGGAGGAACGCCCGAATGAGCCTGACCCTGAGGACGATCAGCCGCGAGCAGCATCTGGCGTACATCCGCTCACTGCCGTCCGCCAGCCACATGCAGGTCCCGGCCTGGGCCGACGTGAAGTCGGAATGGCGCAACGAGTCGATGGGCTGGTACGACTCCTACGGCAAGCTGGTCGGCGTCGGCCTGGTGCTGTACCGCCAGCTGCCGAAGGTGAAGCGCTACCTGGCCTACATGCCCGAGGGCCCGGTGATCAACTGGTACGCCCCGAACCTCGAGGACTGGCTGCAGCCGATGCTGGCGCACCTCAAGGCCCAGGGCGCGTTCTCGGTCAAGATGGGCCCGCCCGTGGTGATCCGCCGCTGGGACGCCAAGGCCATCAAGGCCGGCATCCAGAACCCCGAGGTCAAGCGGTTGCGGGACGTCGAGGCGACGTTCCTGGAGCCCCGCGCCTTCGAAGTCTCCGACAAGCTGCGCCGCATGGGATGGCAGCAGGACGAGGACGAGGGCGCCGGCTTCGGCGACGTGCAGCCCCGGTACGTCTTCCAGATCCCGCTGGCCGGCCGCACGCTGGAGCAGGTCCACAAGGAGTTCAACCAGCTGTGGCGCCGCAACATCAAGAAGGCCGAGAAGGCCGGCGTCCAGGTGGTCCGCGGCGGCTACGACGACCTGCCGCAGTGGCAGCAGCTCTACGAGGTCACCGCCGAGCGTGACAAGTTCCGTCCCCGCCCGCTGGGGTACTTCCAGCAGATGTGGAACGCGCTCAACGCCGAGACGGCGCAGCGTGGCGACGAGCCGCGCATGCGGCTGTACTTCGCGCTCCACGAGGGCGAGGCGGTCGCCGCCGCGACGATGCTGGTCGTGGGTGGCCACGTCTGGTACTCCTACGGCGCCTCCGCCAACCACAAGCGGGAGGTGCGTCCCTCGAACGCGATGCAGTGGCAGATGCTGCGGGACGCCCACGCCATGGGCGCGCAGGTCTACGACATGCGCGGCATCGGCGACTCGCTGGAGGACACCGACCACCTCTTCGGGCTGATCCAGTTCAAGGTGGGGACCGGTGGCGAGGCCGCGGAGTACCTCGGTGAGTGGGACTTCCCGCTGAACAAGCTGCTGCACAAGGCGCTCGACATCTACATGTCGCGCCGCTGACGCATCCTGGACGGGGGTGCCGGCCGGCGCCCCCGGCCGCGCCCCGCCCCGTGCGACGTGCGTCCCGATCTCCGACCGCCCCCCACGCGGTGACCCCCACACCAACCACAGACGACCCTGAAGCTAGAGAGGTGTCCCCCGGTCATGGCGCTCACCCTGTATGTCGATACCGACCGCTGGCGGGCGCACCAGCGCGCGGTGGCCGCCGCGTTCCCCGGCCTGGTGCCCGTCTGCAAGGGCAACGGTTACGGCTTCGGCCACGAGCGGCTCGCGGAGGAGGTGGCCATGCTCGGCTCCGACATCGTCGCCGTGGGCACCGCCTACGAGGCGGCGTCGATGCGGGAGCTGTTCAGCGGCGACATCCTCGTGCTGACCCCGTACCGCCGTGGCGAGGAGCCGGTGCCGCTGCCGGACCGCGTGATCCGGTCCGCCTCGTCGGTCGACGGGGTGTACGGCCTGGTCGGCTCGCGCGTCGTGGTCGAGGTCATGAGCAGCATGAAGCGCCACGGCGTGGCCCCGGAGGACCTGGGGAAGCTGCGCGCCGCGCTGGACGACGTGCGGTTGGAGGGCTTCGCCATCCACCTGCCGCTGGACCGTGCCGACGGCACCGACGCGGTGGAGGAGGTCATCGGGTGGATGGACCGACTCCGGGCCGCGCAGCTGCCGCTGCACACCATGTTCGTCAGCCACCTCAGCGCCGACGAGCTGAGCCGGTTGCGCCAGCAGTTCCCGCAGACCCGGTTCCGGGCCCGCATCGGCACCCGGCTGTGGCTGGGTGACCACGACGCGACGCACTACAAGGGCGTGGTCCTGGACGTCACCGCGGTGACCCGGGGCGACCGTTTCGGCTACCGCCAGCAGAAGGCGTCCGGGGACGGTTGGCTGGCGGTGGTCTCGGGCGGTACGTCGCACGGGGTGGGGCTGGAAGCGCCGAAGGCGCTGCACGGCATGACCTCGCGGGCGAAGGGCGTGGCGCGGGCGGGGCTGGCGACGGTGAACCGGAACCTGTCGCCCTATGCCTGGGACGGCAAGCAGCGCTGGTTCGCGGAGCCGCCGCACATGCAGGTGTCGATCCTCTTCGTCCCCGCGGAGTCGCAGGAGCCGAAGGTGGGCGACGAGATGACGGCGATCCTGCGGCACACCACCACGCAGTACGACCGGCTCGTGGATCTCTGAGAACGACCACCCGCCCGGTCGGCGCCGTGGGAACGGCGGCACCGGGCGTGACGACGGCGGCCGTCGTGGCCTCTCCCGCGGGGCGCGGCGTCACCTTCAGGCGTCGCCGTTGATGAAGTCCTCGACCTTCTGACGGGCGACGTCGTCGAAGTACTGCTCCGGCGGCGACTTCATGAAGTAGGAGGACGCGGAGAGGATGGGGCCGCCCACACCGCGGTCCTTGGCGATCTTCGCGGCGCGCAGCGCGTCGATGATCACACCGGCGGAGTTGGGGGAGTCCCAGACCTCGAGCTTGTACTCAAGGTTCAGCGGCACGTCGCCGAAGGCGCGGCCCTCAAGGCGCACGTAGGCCCACTTGCGGTCGTCGAGCCACGCGACGTAGTCGGAGGGGCCGATGTGGACGTTGTTCTCGCCGAGGTCCCGGTCGGGGATCTGGGAGGTGACGGCCTGGGTCTTGGAGATCTTCTTGGACTCCAGGCGCTCACGCTCGAGCATGTTCTTGAAGTCCATGTTGCCGCCGACGTTCAGCTGCATGGTGCGGTCCAGGACGACGCCCCGGTCCTCGAACAGCTTGGCCATGACCCGGTGGGTGATGGTGGCGCCGACCTGCGACTTGATGTCGTCACCGACGATCGGGACGCCGGCCTCGGTGAACTTGTCCGCCCACTCCTTGGTGCCGGCGATGAAGACCGGGAGGGCGTTGACGAAGGCGACCTTGGCGTCGATGGCGCACTGGGCGTAGTACTTCGCCGCGTCCTCGGAACCGACGGGCAGGTAGCAGACGAGCACGTCCGCGCGGGTGTCCTTGAGGACCTGGACGACGTCCACCGGCTCCTCGTCGGACTCCTCGATGGTGGCACGGTAGTACTTACCGAGGCCGTCGAGGGTGTTGCCCCGCTGGACGGTGACGCCGGTGCGCGGCACGTCGCAGATCTTGATCGTGTTGTTCTCGCTGGCACCGATGGCGTCGGCGAGGTCCAGGCCGACCTTCTTGGCGTCGACGTCGAGAGCGGCGACGAACTCGATGTCCCGCACGTGGTAGTCGCCGAACTGGACGTGCATGAGACCCGGGACCTTGCTGTCCGGGTCGGCGTCCTTGTAGTACTCGACGCCCTGCACGAGCGAGGCGGCGCAGTTGCCCGCGCCGACGATGGCTACGCGAACCGAACCCATTCGGTTGCTCCCTAGTTGATCTCAGTGTTGTCGGCGATTTCCCGCGTGGTCACGGGGCCTTGGCCATGGCCGGTTCCGCCGGCGGGCGGCTCCGGCCGGGTGCCGTCCCTGTCGGGGGACGGGCCGTCCTGCTGTACCGGGGCGGGGGAGGCGCCGTGCTGGTCACGGCGCTCGTGCCCTTCCCGTTCGCTCGCGATCAGCTCGTCGAGCCAGCGGACCTCACGCTCCACGGACTCCATGCCGTGGCGCTGGAGCTCGAGGGTGTAGTCGTCCAACTTCTCGCGGGTGCGGGAGAGGGAGGCGCGCATCTTGTCGAGACGTTCCTCCAACCGGCTGCGGCGGCCTTCCAGCACCCGCATGCGCACGTCGCGATTGGTCTGTCCGAAGAAGGCGAAGCGCACACCGAAGTGCTCGTCCTCCCAGGAGTCCGGCCCCGTCTGGCCGAGCAGTTCCTCGAACCGCTCCTTGCCCTCCGCGGTGAGGCGGTAGACGATGCGCGCTCGGCGGCCGGCCAGGGCCGCGCCACGCGCCTCGTCGCTGTCCGCTCCGGGCTCCTCGGTCAACCACCCCTGGGTGACCAGCGTCTTCAGACACGGGTACAGCGAGCCGTAGCTGAACGCACGGAAGACGCCGAGGGAGGTATTGAGCCGTTTCCGCAGCTCGTAGCCGTGCATGGGCGCTTCGCGGAGCAGGCCGAGAACGGCGAACTCCAGTACACCGGATCTCCGGCTCACGGTCGCCGCCCACCTCCGTTCCCTCTCCGTCCACGACGATCGGTCACCCGACGCGTGGTCGTGTGTTCGCTGCGTACCTCGCGCGGGGACGAGCTACGGCCGATACGTCGCCTCGATGTATCGAGTCGATACATCTGGACGATAGAGCAGTACCCAGGAGGCGGCAAGATCAATCATCGTGAGGGGAGTCACATATCGGCCTTGCCCTGGAGAGAAGAAGAAGTTTGCGAACTTCACCGGGATTAGTGCGTTTTGGCGGTGCGTACTCTGGGCGGATGCGGAGCACCACCGGGAACCCGGGCGCGAGAACAGGCGTCCTCTTTCACGGTGAGGTGTACCCGGTACCGTTCCGGGAGCCGGGCTGTCGGGGGCAGCAGTCCCACCAGCAGTACCCACCACCTTCAGACGCCTCCGTCTGTCCGAGGAGTAGCTGCATCCATGAGCGAGCACCGTCGCAAGCCGCCGTCGCGCGGCCGTCGCGCGACCGGGTCTTCCGGTCGTAGGGCCGCCCCGCCGCCCGGCCCCACCGGCCACGGGCAGGCGGGGCCCCCGCCCGGCTCCGGCGAGCCGGTCTACGGCTCCCGCGCGGAGGCACGGCGGGCCGCCCAACAGGGCGGTCGCCGCCGGCCGGAGCCCGAGGGCAAGAAGCGGTTCATCGACTACCCGCGCCACGGCAAGCAGGGCGTGCGCCGCTGGCTGCCCTCGTGGCGGCACCTGCTGGGTGCCGCGCTGCTCTTCATGGCCATGATCGTGGGGCTCTTCGGTGTCGCCTACGCCATGGTGAGCAAGCCGGACCCGAACGAGGCGGCCCAGCAGCAGACCAACGTCTACTACTGGGCCGACGGCTCCCGCATGGTGGTGCACGGCGGCGGCGGTGACAACCGCCAGAACATCGGCTTCGAGCAGCTTCCCGAGCACCTCGTGGAATCGGTCGTCTCCGCCGAGAACCACACCTTCTGGGACGACAGCGGCGTCGACCCGATGGGCATCGCCCGCGCCGTGGTGAACATGGCGCGCGGCGGCGAGACCCAGTCGGGGTCGACCATCACCCAGCAGTACGTGAAGAACAACTACCTCAGCCAGGAACAGACGCTGGAGCGTAAGTTCAAGGAGCTGATGATCTCCATCAAGGTCGGCCAGAGCGAGAGAAAAGAGATCATCCTCGAGGGCTACCTGAACACCGCCTACTTCGGCCGTGGCGCCTACGGCATCCAGGCCGCTTCCCAGGCCTACTACGGCAAGGACGCGACCGACCTCGACGCCAACGAGTCGGCCTTCATGACCAGCCTGCTCAAGGGCCCCGAGCTGCACGACCCGGCCGGCGGCACCCAGGGCGAGGTCAACGCCGAGCGGAACACCAACAACGCCATCGAGCGGTGGAAGTACGTCTGGAACCGCAGGGTCGAGCTGGGCTACGCATCGGCGGCCGAGCGCACCGAGAACGACGAGTTCCCGATGCCGCAGCGGCCGACGCCGGCGATGGACCTCGCGGGGCAGACCGGCTACCTGGTCGAGATGGCCAACGCCTACCTCGTCAACGAGGAGCGCGTCACCCCCGAGGACCTGGCCCTCGGCGGTCTCTCCATCCACACCACCTTCGAGAAGGACAAGGTGGAGATGATGGAGGGCGCCGTCAACTCGGTCCTGGAGAAGCTCGACCCGGAGGAGCGCGAGGAGAACCAGCACGTCCAGTTCACCTCCTCGGCGGTGAAGCCGGGCGACGGCGCTGTGGTGGCGGTCTACGGCGGTCCGTCGGCCACCGAGCACTTCATCAACAACGCCACCCGTGCGGACGTCCAGGTCGGATCGACCTTCAAGCCGTTCGTGCTCGCCGCCGCGCTGCGGGACGGCATTCGGGACGCCAACAAGGGGCCGGACCAGGGCCCGGAGGACCGCACCCGGATCTCAGCCGAGTCGAAGTACTACAGCGAGAACGGCCTGCTGATCAACAACTACGACGGCACGGTCTGGGAGGGCGAGGACGACGACGGCGAGGCGTTCAACTGGAACCAGCGGAACTACGAGGACCAGTCGCAGGGCGACATCACGCTGCGTGAGGCGATGGAGGTCTCGGCCAACTCGCCGTTCGTGCAGCTCTCCATGGACATCGGGGTCAAGGAGGTCGGCAAGGCAGCCATCGACGCCGGCCTGCCGGAGTCGCAGCTCGGCGAGTACAACGACACGGTCCCGACCTTCGCGCTGGGTGTCTCCACCGTCAGCTCCATGAACATGGCCAACGGCTACGCCACCTTCGCCGCCCACGGCGAGCAGGCCGAGATCTACACCGTCACCAAGGTGGACGGCCGCGACGGCAACATCTTCACCCATGAGAAGCAGGTCAAGCGGACCTTCGACTCCGCGGTCGCCGACACCGTCACCGACGTCCTGGCGGGTGTGGTCGAGCGTGGCTCCGGCACTGCGGCCCAGGAGATCGGTAAGCCGGCGGCGGCCAAGACCGGCACCACGGACAAGAACATGAGCGCCTGGTTCGCCGGCTACACCCCGCACCTCTCCACCGCGGTCGGCATGTACCGCTACGACCAGGAGGACTCCGGCCAGGGCTTCCAGTCGATGCGGGGCACCGGCGGCATGGACAACGGCGTCACCGGCGGCAGCTTCCCCGCCCAGGTATGGGTGGAGTTCATGAAGGACGCCACCGCCGACGACGAGGCGACCGAGTTCGCCGATCCGCGCGACGACGGCGAGGTCGTCTACGGCGGCGGCGCCGAGAGCCCCGCCCCGCCCCCGGTGGACCCCCCGGAGGAGGAGGAAGAGGAGAGCGCGGAGCCGAGCGACGATCCGGAGGAGGAAGAAGAGGACGAGACTCCCACGCCCGACCCGAGCGACGACCCGGACCCCTCCCCGGACCCGAGCGACGACTGCCGCCGCTGGGACCCGAACTGCAACGACGACGGCGGCCAGGACGGCGGTCCCGGTGGTCCGGGCGGTCCCGGTGGACCGGGCGGTCCCGGTGGACCCGGTGGGGACACGAGCGGCCCCGGAGGGGACCCCGGCACCCCGGGCGACCCGGTGGACCCCTCGATGCCCGAGGACCCGACCGATCCGGGTGACGACGACGGCGGATGGATCCTCGGAGGCTCCGGCGGGCGGGACTAGTCCTGTCCGGTGAATCGCGCCGGTAGGGCCCGCGGCGTCCGGTGCGGTGGATCGCACGGCGGAGCATCGCAGCTCGTACCCGTCGTACTCGCGCGGTGCCCGACGCGGCGAGATGCCGTGCCGGGCACCGCGTGCCAGGCGGGATCTACCAGACAGGGCATCACGCCCACCCGAAGTGACACAGGCTGAGGCCACGGTCGGTACACCCCGACCGTGGCCTCAGCCGCTTCCCCGAAGCCGTACGGCAGGATGTGGGCATGGCGCACCCCGACCCCCGACCGGTCGTACGGCCCTCCCGACAGGACGAGATCGCGGCTGCCGGCAGCGAACTGCTCGGCGGCCCCACCGGCCGCAGGGCAGGGTGGAGCAGCCATCGCTGGCCACCCGTCCGGATCATCGCCCTCGCGATGATCGGCACCTTCGCCCTCGGCCTGGTACAGAAGCTGCCCTGCGCCCGCCGCGGCTGGTTCGAAGGCGCGGCCACCCAGTACACGCACGCCTGCTACTCGGACATCCCCCACCTGTACACCGCACGCGGCTTCGCCGACGGGCTCATCCCCTACTTCCAGCGCATCCCCGAGGAGACCTCGGCGAGCATGGAGTATCTGGAGTACCCCGTTCTCACCGGGATGTTCATGGAGCTGGCCTCCTGGTTCACGCCTGGCGTCGGGCTGGTCGAGCGACCCGCGCAGTACTACTGGCTCGTCAACGCCGCGTTGCTCCTGATCTGCGCGATCGTCATCGCGGTCTGCGTCACCCGCACCCAGACCCACCGCCCGTGGGACGGGCTGCTGGTCGCGCTGGCCCCGGCGTTCGCCCTCACCGCCACCATCAACTGGGACCTGCTCGCGGTGGCCCTCACCGCCGCCGCGATGCTGATGTGGTCGCGGAGCCGGCCACTGGCAGCGGGAGTTCTGATCGGTCTCGCCACCGCGGCGAAGCTGTACCCACTGCTCCTGCTCGGCCCCCTCTTCCTCCTGTGCTGGCGCGCCGGGCGGTGGCGGGCGTTCTCCTGCGTGCTGACGGGCGCCACCGCTGCCTGGCTCGCGGTGAACCTGCCGTTCATGCTAGGCGCGACCGAGGGGTGGGCGAAGTTCTACACCTTCAGCCAGGAACGACCGGTGGACTTCGGATCCTTCTGGCTGATCCTTTCCCACCGCACGGAGTGGCAGCTCAGCTCGGAGCTCGTGAACGACCTGGCGACGCTGCTGATGCTGGCAGGCTGCGGCGCGCTGGCAGTGCTCGCGCTGAGCGCGCGTCGCCGTCCGCGGTTGGCGCAACTGGCGTTCCTCGTCGTCGCCCTGTTCATCCTCACCAACAAGGTCTACTCCCCGCAGTACGTGCTCTGGTTGATCCCGCTCGCCGTCCTCGCGCGGCCTCGGTGGCGCGACTTCCTCATCTGGCAGTGCTGCGAGGTCATCTACTTCCTCGGCATCTGGTACTACCTGGCGGAGAACGCAGGCGCTCCCGGACTACCACCCGGTGGCTACCACCTGGCCATCACGGCGCACCTGCTCGGCACGGTCTACCTGTGCATCATCGTGGTCCGCGACGTCCTCTCCCCCGAGCGCGACATCGTGCGACTGGACGGCTCCGACGACCCGGGCGGAGGGGTCCTGGACGGCAGCATGGACCGGTTCACCCTGCGGAAGGTGCGTCGGCACCCCCTTCCGGAGGCCGTCGCCGAGGCTTCGCACGCACCCACCGCTTCACCCACCGCTTCACCCACCGACCGACGCCCGCCGGACGGTGCCGCCGTTTCACGTGAAACATGAGAGTTCGTTGCTGCCTCGATGACCGTCATCCATGACTTCCGAACGCTCTGGGCGTTCCCGAACTTCCGCAAGCTGCTGGCGGTGCGACTACTGTCGCAGTTCGCCGACGGCATGTTCCAGGTGGGCCTCGCCACCTACGTGGTCTTCTCGCCGGAGCAGCAGACCACGCCGGCCGATATCGCCGCCGCGATGGCGGTGCTGCTTCTGCCCTACTCCCTGCTGGGGCCGTTCGCCGGCGTCATGCTGGACAGGTGGCGGCGACGGCAGGTACTGCTCTACGGAAACCTGCTACGGGCAGCACTGGTAGTGCTGACCGTCACTCTGGTGCTCGCCTCGGTTCCCAACTACCTCTTCTATCTGGCTGCGCTCTCGGTGACCGCCGTGAACCGCTTCATCCTCGCCGGGCTCTCCGCGGCCCTGCCCCGAGTGGTGGATGCGCAGCGGCTCGTGGTCGCCAACTCCCTGTCCCCCACCGCCGGCACTGTCGCCGCCACCGTGGGTGGCGCCTGCGCCTTCGGCGCGCAGGCTCTCATCGACACACCGGGACGATGGGCCGACGCACTCGCACTCGGCCTCGCAGCCGCCGTCTACCTCCTGGCGGCGTCAGCCGCTCTCCTGATGCAACGCGACCTCCTCGGCCCGGCGACCACCGAGCGGGTGAGCAACCTGCATGCGGCGCTGACCGCCACCGCGACCGGGCTGCGGCACGGGCTCACCCACCTGTGGTCGCGTCGCCCCGCAGCGCTGGCGCTGCTCGGCGTCGGCGTGATGCGGTTCTGCTACGGCGCCCTCCTGGTGCTGGTGCTGATGCTGGCGCGGTACGCGTGGGGTGACACCGACAGCGACGGCGTCGCCTGGCTCGGGCTCGCAGTGGGCTTCTCCGGCGCCGGTTTCTTCGTCGCGGCTGTCAGCACCCCCTGGATGGTGGCCCGCTGCGGCCGGTTCGGCTGGTTCGCCCTCTGCGCCGCGCTTGCGGCCGTCCTGGTGCCGGCGCTCGGACTCACCTTCCGACCGGTGCCGATCCTCATCGCGGCCTTCCTCCTGGGGCTGGTCAGCCAAGGCGCCAAGATCGTCACCGACACCGTGGTGCAGTCCAGCGTCGAGGACGACTACCGAGGTCGGGTCTTCTCGCTCTACGACATGCTCTTCAACATGGCGTTCGTCGGCGCCGCCGGGCTCGCCGCCCTGATGCTGCCGCCGGACGGGCGGTCCGCCGCACTGGTGATCACCGTCGCGCTGCTCTACCTGTCGACCGCCGTCGGAGTCTGGCGCCTCCACCGGAGGCTGGATCCGCTCCACTCCTCGACCGTCCCCACGGTGCACGGCACCGAGCCGGGCGCGGGGGGCGACACCCAAGGAGGGGGCCAGGAAGCAGGCGGGGAAGCGGCCCCGTCGGACGGCACCGGACCCGCGGTGTGTGCAGAGACAGGCACGGCGGCCGGTACCGACAGCGAGCGGCACACCGGCGCCGACACCGATACCGCCCCGGGCGGTATCGCCGGCACACCACCGGAACCCGGCCCGTCCACGGGCTCCGCCGGGTCCGCCGCTTCCGATCGTCATCCTGAGCCGGAGCGCCCGACCCCCTGAGTCGAGCCCCAGCCGCCACGAGGCGCTTGCGCCCAGCGGCAGCCGCACGCGGCGGGAACGGACACGACCGGGGGGGGGGGGGGGGGGGGGGGGGGGG
>NZ_JAAVJB010000004.1:0-25236 GCF_012034385.1 Streptomyces spiramenti | reverse complement strand
GTGTGGTTTCACGTGAAACCACACCCCCCCCGGTCGCGCTGTTTCCCAGCTGCCGTTGATCGGCCGTGGCAGGCGCGCTACGCCTGCGCGGCCCACCACTCCCGCAGTTCGGCCTCCGCGGCTTCCGGACCCAGCGGGCCCTTCTCCAGCCGCAGCTCCAGCAGGAAGGCGTAAGCCCGCCCGATCTGCGGACCCGGGGAGACATTGAGGATCCGCATGATGTCGTTGCCGTCGAGGTCGGGCCGGATGGCGTCGAGCTCCTCCTGCTCCTGCAACCGCGCGATGCGCTCCTCCAACCCGTCGTAGGCACGGGAGAGCGCAGCCGCCTTGCGCTTGTTGCGCGTGGTGCAGTCGGAGCGGGTCAGCTTGTGCAGACGGTCCAGCAACGGGCCTCCGTCCCGCACGTACCGTCGTACCGCAGAGTCGGTCCACTCGCCGCTGCCGTAACCGTGGAACCGCAGGTGCAGCTCGACGAGACGGGAGACCTCCTTGACCAGCTGCGTGGGGTACTTGAGCTTGGTCATGCGCGCCTTGGTCATCTTGGCGCCCACCACCTCGTGGTGGTGGAAGGAGACCCGGCCGTCGGACTCGAAGCGCCGCGTACGGGGCTTGCCGATGTCGTGCAGCAGTGCCGCGAGCCGAAGTGTGAGGTCAGGGCCATCGTCCTCCAGGTCGATGGCCTGCTCCAGCACGATCAGGCTGTGCTCGTACACGTCCTTGTGACGGTGGTGCTCGTCCCGTTCCAACCGCAGCGCCGGCAGCTCCGGCAGCACCCTGGCAGCGAGCCCGGTGTCCACCAGCAGCGCCAGCCCGGGGCGCGGCCGAGCGGCGAGCAGCAGCTTGTTGAGCTCGTCCCGGACCCGTTCTGCCGAGACGATGTCGATCCGGTCCGCCATGTCGGTCATGGCGGCGACCACCTCGGGCGCCACCTCGAACCCGAGCTGTGCGGCGAAGCGGGCGGCGCGCATCATGCGGAGCGGGTCGTCGGAGAAGGAGTCCTCCGGAGTGCCGGGCGTGCGCAAGGTACGCGCCGCCAAGTCCTCCAGCCCGTTGTGGGGGTCGATGAAGACCTTCTCGGGCAGCGCCACCGCCATGGCGTTGACGGTGAAGTCCCGTCGGACGAGATCCTCCTCGATCGAGTCGCCGTAGCTCACCGACGGCTTGCGCGACGTCCGGTCGTACGCCTCTGAGCGATAGGTGGTGATCTCGATCTGGAAGTCCTGTTTCTGACAGCCCACGGTGCCGAAGGCGATGCCCACCTCCCAGACAGCGTCCGCCCACGGCCGGACCAGCCGGAGCACGTCGTCGGGGCGGGCGTCCGTGGTGAAGTCCAGGTCGTTCCCGAGACGCCCCAGCAGGGCGTCACGGACAGAACCCCCCACCAGCGCGAGTGAGTACCCGGCCTCGTTGAAACGCCTGGCAAGATCGTCGGCAACGGGTGAAACGCGCAACAGCTCGCTCACAGCTTGCCGCGGGGCCGGCCCGAGGTCGTCCTGGCGCGTGGTGTCGGGGGTCGCATTCTGCTTGTTCGGCACAACAGGACAGGGTACGTGGCGACGTGTCCGGCCCGCCCGGCCGCCGTCCGGGTAGCGGGCGCGTGGGGCGTTCACGGGTCGCTACGATGAGCACAGCTGCACGACGGGACGAAGGATCGAGGCGTGTGCGTGGCCGAGGCTGCACCGAGGATGTCCCGCTTTCCCCTGAGCTGCCGGCGAGCGCTGGTGCTACTCCTCGCGGTCGTCCCGGTTCTCGCCGGTCCCACCGCGGTGGCGGCACCGAGCGGCGTCGGTACGACCCTCACGGAAAGCCGGACGTTCGAAGCCGGGGCCGGCACCGAGACCGCCTCCGTAAGCGTCACTTCCCTGACGCCCGCCAATCCGACCAGGACCGGTTCGGTGACGGTCCGGGGAACCGTCACCAACAACGGTGACTCCCCCATCGTCGACTCGTCGATCGCCCCCCGTCAGGCAGTGGCGCTCGCCGGCCGCGACGACATCGACGGAGCGCTTGCGCGTGACGGGTTCGACGTCACCCAGGACGGCGGCCTGATCCGTGGCCACGGCGTCGACGTCGACACCGTCCCGCCGGGTCTGTCCCGCAGCTTCACACTGCGCGTACCGGTCTCGGAACTGGAGCTCGGCGACACCGGCGTCTACCAGCTGGCGCTCTCCCTGACGGGCCGGACCGAGAACGAGCAGTGGGACCAAGTCCTGGGTGTCGGAAGGACGTTGCTGCCCTGGATCGCAGACGACGACGATCTGCCGGACGAGCCGGGCACCAACCTCACCGTGCTGTGGCCGCTGATCTCCACCACCCATCTCAATCCGCAGACCGACGAGGGCCAGGTCCCGATACTCAGCGACGACGCGCTGCTGTCGGAGATCTCCCCCGGTGGTCGGCTCTACCAGCTCGTCACCCTCGGTGCGGACCTCCCCGTCACCTGGGTGGTCGACCCGGACCTGCTCGCCTCCGTGGACGCCATGGCCGAGGAGTACCTCGTGCAGGGGGCGGACGGGCCCATCGCCGGGCGTGGGCAGGAAGTCGCGCGCAACTGGCTGCTGCAGCTCCAGGAGGCCGTCGAGGACCGGGAGGTGGTCGCGCTGCCGTTCGCCGACCCCGACCTGGCGTCGCTGGCGCACCACGGCAAGGACGTCCCGGGCAGCCTCGGGCAGCTCAAGGACGCCACCCGCATGGCAGCGCCCACAGTGGAGACCGTGCTCGGCGTGGAACCCACGACGGACTTCGCGTGGCCGGTCGAGGGGGCGATCGATCCCGAGATCGTGTCCGTCGCCACCTCCGCCAACGCGGGCAACGTGATCACCCGGAGCGATTCCCTGCGGCACGCGGACGGGCTGTCGCACACGCCGTCGGCCCCGCGGCCCATCGGAGGCGGGATCACCGCGCTCGTCGCGGACAGTCGCCTCTCCCAGCTCTTCCAGGCGGACATGAGCCGCCCCGGCAACGTCGCCCAGGCACACCAGCTGCTGCTGGCCCACACCCTCGCCATCCACGGTCAGGACCCGGAGCTCGAGCGCAACATCCTGCTGGCGCCGCAGCGCATGCCGACCAGCTCGCAGGTCCAGGCGATGGCCGAGTCGCTGACCTCGCTCCGCAACGACGGGCACTGGATCGAGTTCGCCGACCTCACTGAGACCGCGGACGCCGCGCCCGACCCGGGCGCCGGCGGTCAGGTGCCTGCGGCCGACGAGTACCCGGCGGAGCTGCGCGCACAGGAACTGCCCGTCCACGCCTTTCAGGCGATGCGGGAGACCAGGCGCACCCTGAACGACTTCTCGGCCATTCTCAGCGAGCCGGACCGTGTCGTCGTGCCGTTCGGCAGCGCCATCCAGCGGGAGATGTCCACCGCGTGGCGGGACCGCGAGAGCGCGGCGGCGCGGTACCGCTCCTCGGTCCAGAACCAGCTGGTGCAGCTGACCGAGCAGGTCTCGCTGATCCCGAAGACCAGGATCACCCTGTCCGGCCGCAGCGCCACGATCCCGGTGACGGTCGAGAACGGCCTGCTCCAGGACGTGCGGGGGCTCGAGCTCCGGCTGACCTCCAGTCGCCGACTGGGGCTGGAGGTCTCCGGCCCGCAGGACGTGAGCATCGGCGGGGGACTCAGCCAGTCGGTGAAGTTCGAGGCGAACTCCCGGGCCAACGGCAAGGCGTTCCTGGAGGCACAGCTCTACACGCCCGACGGCAAGCCGTACGGCGAGGCCATGCGGTTCCAGGCCCAGGTGACCTCGATCACCTCCACGGTGCTCATGGTCATCGGAGTGGGGCTGCTGCTGGTCGTTCTCGCCGGAATCCGGATGTACACGCAGCGGAAGCGCATCGCGGCGGCCGAGCGCGGTGACGACGGTGAAGCGGGCACGACGGTTGTCGATGACGGCCCCGAGCCGGCTGCCGGCCCCGCCGCGACCACTGCGACCGCTGCGACCGCTGCGACCGCCGGTGACGGGAAGCCCGCAGGCGAGCCCGTGCCGACGTCCGGTGCGGACGGTGAGAGCCGCGCCGGCACGGCCGGAGCACCCGGCGACGCGGCTGCCGCACCGGACGCGGAGCCCGCCGGCCAGGAGGCCGCCGAAGGGCTCCCGGCGGGTGAGTCCGCGGCCGACATCGGCGGCGCCGAGGCCGAGGGTGCCGAGCGGAGTGAGAAGCTGGACCGCGACGGGCCGGACCGCGACGCATGACGTCCTGCCGTCGGCCGCCTCGCGGCCCCGGCAGCGGAACCGCACCTGCCCGGACGGCCCCGGCAGGCAGCAAGAAGACCGGGACCACCGGTGCGGACGCACCGGTGACACTGAGGGGTAGCGATGCAAGCGCCATACGACCGTGAGCACGGGCACGAGAACGGGAACGGTGCCTCCGACTCCGGCGGCGACGAGACGTCGTACCCCCCGGCGAACGGTCCACTGCCCGGCGGCGACCCGTACGTGACGCCGAGCTACCGGAACGACCCCTACGCCCAACGGGACCCGATGCGGCAGGACCCGGTCGAGGACCCACGCTACGGGGGCGCCCCTCCGCCCGGCGCCGGTCACGGTGACCAGGGGCGGCACCAGCCCCCGGGCGGCTACCCGCCCGGCCCCCAGGCACCTCCCGGCGGCTACCCCCCCGGGCCCCACGCGCCGCCCGACCCCCGACTCTGGGCCAGGCACCAGGACGACCGTTCCGGTCCCCCTCAGGGTGGACCGGGCGCACGCCTCGCACCACCGCCGGGTGTCGCCGGCCCCGGCGGACACGGCGGCTACCCTGCGGAGCCCCACGGCCCCACCGGGTTCGGCGCCGCCCCGGCCCACGCCCCCGAGGCCCCGGGCAACCGGTACGACTCGCGCAGTCCCTACGGCCACCCGGCCGAGGACGACCGAGGCGGCCAGGGCTCCGGCGGCGAGCGCGACGCTTTCGCCAACCTCTACCGGGACCAGCACGCAGCCGGCCCGCGTGCCGCCGCCCCGACCGCACCCGCGGTCCCCGGGCCCGCGGAGAGCGGCACGGAGGCCGTCGCGGAGAGCCAACCGGCGCCGCGCAAGCCCGGCAAGGCCGCCAGCATCCTCAAGTCCAGCGCCATCATGGCGGCCGGCACCCTCGTCTCCCGCGCCACCGGCTTCATCCGGCAGCTGATCCTGGTCGCCGCGCTGGGCGCCGCCGTACTCGGCGACACCTACGCCGTGGCCTGGGCACTGCCGTCGATGATCTACATCCTCACCATCGGGGGCGGTCTCAACTCCGTCTTCGTCCCCCAGCTCGTCCGCTCCATGAAGAACGACGAGGACGGCGGCGAGGCGTACGCCAACCGGCTGCTGACCCTGGTGATGGTCATCCTCGCGGTCCTGGTGATCATCTCCGTGGTGATCGCCCCCTGGCTGATCCGGATGATGTCGCCGAAGATCGCCGGCGACCCGGCGGCCGGTGAGGTCGCGATCGCGTTCGCCCGCTACTGCCTGCCCACGATCTTCTTCATGGGCGTCCACGTGATCATGGGGCAGATCCTCAACGCACGCGACCGCTTCGGACCGATGATGTGGACCCCGGTCCTCAACAACATCGTCGTGATCTTCACCTTCGGCATGTTCATCTGGGTCTACGGCACCCAGAGCAGCTCGGGCCTCTCGGCGGAATCCATCAGCGGCGAGGGCATCCGCCTGCTGGGCATCGGCACGCTGCTCGGCCTCACCGTCCAGGCGCTGGCGATGATCCCCTACCTCCAGGCCACCGGCTTCCGGATCCGTCCCCGGTTCGACTGGGTCGGCCACGGCATGGGCAAGGCGATGAAGCTCGCCAAGTGGACGGTCCTGTTCGTCCTCGCCAACCAGGTCGGTCTGGTCGCCGTCTCCCAGTTCTCCACCTGGGCGGGCGCCAACGCGGAGGCCGCCGGCTACCCCGGCACCGGCTTCATCGCCTACAGCAGCGCCCTGCTGATCTGGCAGATGCCGCAGGCCATCATCACGGTCTCCATCATGGCCGCCCTGCTGCCACGCATCTCGCGCGCCGCGGCGGACGGCGACAACGCCGCCGTACGGGACGACCTGTCGCACGGACTGCGTACCTCGGCCGTCGCCATCGTCCCGATCGCCTTCGCGTTCCTGGCCCTCGGCGTGCCGATGTGCACCCTGCTGTTCGGCTCGGCAGGTGAGGAGGGCGCGCGGTCCTTCGGTTACATCCTGATGGCGTTCGGTCTGGGGCTGATCCCGTTCTCGGCGCAGTACGTCGTCCTCCGCGCGTTCTACGCCTACGAGGACACCAAGACGCCGTTCTACAACACCGTCGTGGTCTCCGCCGTGTGGATCGCGCTCTCCGCCGCGTCCTTCTTCGTCCTGCCGGACCGCTGGGTGGTCGCCGGCATCGCCTTCAGCTACGGCATCGCGTACGGCTTCGGCGTCGGCATCGCCTGGCGACTGCTGAAGAAGCGCATCGGCACCGACCTCGACGGCTCCCGGGTCGTGCGCACCTACATCCGGCTCTGCGGCGCGGCGATCCCCGCGGCACTGCTGGGCGGCGCCGCGGGCTACGCCATCACCCAGGCCCTCGGCTACGGCATGGTGGGCTCGCTGGCGGCCCTCGCGGGCGGCTCGCTCGTGCTGCTCGCGGTGTTCTACATCGCCGCACGGAAGATGCGCATCGAGGAGCTCAACGCGATGGTCGGTATGGTGCGCGCACGACTCGGACGCTGATCCCGTACAACCTCCGTCCACCAGTACGTGTCGTGCAGAGTGCCGGAGGGACGGCACAATTGACTGGGTCAGTACTCGTCAGCGGCTGCGGCCAGGACCGGGGAGGCGGAATCGACGGTGGCGGAACGGATCACGGCCGCGGACGCATCGAAGATCTCCGGAGACGCCGCCACCAGCGGCGACACCGCCACGGGCCCACCGGCGGACAGCCCGGACCGGACACCTTCCGCATCACGTCCCACTCCGGGCGGCAGCCGCAGGGGCCGGTCGAGGAGTGACGCAGAGCGCTCGTTCTCCGACCTCCACAGTGGTCACAAACTGGCCAAACGGTATCGGTTGGAGGAGTGCATCACCCGTCTGGACGGGTTCAGCAGCTGGCGTGCGGTGGACGAGAAACTCAGACGCGCCGTCGGTGTCCACGTCCTTCCGGCCGACCACCCGCGGAGCGCCGCGGTCCTGGACGCCGCTCGCTCGACCGCCCTGCTGGCCGACGCGCGCTTCGTCCAGGTGCTGGACGCCGACCGGCACGGCGACCTCGTCCACGTCATCCACGAGTGGCTCCCCGACGCCACACCGCTCTCCACGCTGCTTCAGACCGGAGCGCTGGAGACGCACGAGACGTACGAGATGATCCGGCAGGTGTCCGCCGGCATGGCGGCTGCCCACCGGGCCGGACTCGCCCACCTGCGGCTCACCCCGGGTACCGTCCTCCGCACCGGCGTCGGCCTGTTCCGCATCCGCGGTCTGGCGGTGGACGCCGCCCTGCGTGGCATCACCGCCGAACAGCCGCAGCGCACCGACACCGAGGCCGCCGGCGCGTTGCTCTACGCCGCGCTCACTCAGCGGTGGCCCTATCCCGACGGCGCCTACGGTCTGCGCGGGGTCGCCGGCCTCGACCGCAACTCCCGGGACAGCCTCGCCACCCCCGAGCAGGTCCGTGCCGGAGTCCACCGCGGCCTGTCGGACCTCGCCATGCGGGCGCTCGTGAACGACGGCGCGACAGCGGCCAGCGAGAAGCCCCCGTGTGTCACGGCGGTCGACCTCATCTCCGCCCTCGACGCGATGCCCCGGATCCGTCCGCCCGAGCCCGAGACGAACCTGCTCGGCGGCTACCAGCCGACCACCTATCAGCAGGGCACCTATGCGGGCGGCCCCCGCGTGCCGACCGCACACGGACCGTTGCCACTCGCCGCGGCGGCGCCGCCCGCACTGCCGGGCCGCATGGGCAGTGCCCTCAAATGGGGAGTGTCGGCTCTGCTCATCGCCGCTCTCGGCCTCGGCAGTTGGCAGATCGCCGACGCACTCATGGGCAGCGACACCCCCGCTTCGACCCCGTCGCCGCCCGACCAGCCACAGCCGGAGGCTCCCGGGGACGAAGCACCGGGCCAGGTCGGGAGCGGACCGCTGCCGGTGACCGCGGTACGCGACTTCGACCCCTTCGGGGAGACCGGCTCGCAGAACCCGGACGCCGCCTCCTATGTGATCGACGGCGATCCCAGCACCTTCTGGCACACCCGGAACTACTTCGGCCCCGGCTTCGGGAACCTGAAGCCCGGTCTCGGCCTGATCCTGGACCTGGGCGAGCCCCGACAGGTCTCCTCGGTGACCGTCGACGCGATCGGGCAGCACGCGATGCAGTTGCTCGCCGCCGACACCTCCGCGACCGGCACCCCGGGGAACTTCGAGGATTTCTCAGCGGTTACCGAGGCGGTCGGTTCCTCGGTGACCCTGACCGCGGAGGACGCAGTGGAGTCCCAGTACCTTCTGGTGTGGCTCACCGAACTGCCGCGCGGCGACGACGGCAACTACCGTGGCCGCATCACCAACGTCACTGTGTCCAACTAGCGACAGCCGAGGTCCACCGGCCGACCCTGTCGGGCCGGTCCACGGCTCTGACGCCGACAGCCGCCAGCACGCGAACGGTCCGCGCGGTCGGCTCCGGGCCGCAGTGCGGACCTCTCGCTGCCACCGAAGGGAGCCCGGCCGGGTGCCATCCGACGAAGAGCTCCTCGCGCGCCACGTGGCCGGCGACCCCGATGCCTTCGGCGAGATCGTCCGGCGCCATCGTGACCGGCTCTGGGCCGTGGCCCGTCGGACGCTGAGCGACCCCGAAGAGGCCGCCGACGCCGTACAGGACGCCTTGGTGTCCGCCTATCGGGCGGCGGGGTCGTTCCGGGGGCAGGCGGCGGTGACGACATGGCTGCACCGCATCACGGTCAACGCCTGCCTGGACCGGGCTCGCAAAGCGAAGAGCCGACGGTCGACGACCATGCCGGAGCAGGAGCGCCTGGAGGCCCTCCTGGAGCCCCACGAGTCCGCCGCCGGGCCGGCCGAGCGGCACGACCTGCGGCGCGAGCTGCGCGAAGCGCTCGACACCCTGCCGCCCGAGCAACGTGCGGCACTGGTTCTGGTGGACATGGAGGGGTACCCCGTGGCCGAGGCGGCCGAGATCCTCGGTGTACCGGTGGGCACCGTGAAGAGCCGATGCGCCCGTGGCCGCGCCCGCCTGCTTCCCGCAGTCCGCCATCTCCATCCACGAGATCCCACCGGCGACGCGAGCGCGAACGTCGCCCCGACTGCCCCGACCGCCTGCGACGGCGGGAGCGGCGGCGGTGCGGAGCCACCGGGTCGAGCGAGGAGCGCACGGAACCGGACGGCGGAGCCGTCCGTCCCACCAACGAGAGACACCGGAGACACCGGCGCGATCCAGGGCGGAGGTGGACGTCAGTGAAGGAAGCACACCCCGATCCCGCAGAACTGGCGGCACTCGGCGAGGACCTCCTCGACCCGACAGAGTCCACTGCGGTGCGGAACCACCTTCTTGGCTGCCCACGGTGTACCGCCGTCCTCCAGGACCTGGAAGCGCTCTCGGCCGAACTACCGCTGTTGGATCCGCCCGGGCCAATGCCCGCCGAGGTCGCCGAGCGCATCAACGCTGCACTCGCCAGAGAGGCGACCCGCGTTTCACGTGAAACAGCTCCCTCCGCAGAGCCCGCCTCCTCCGCGACGCGGCCGGACCCCACGGCCGGGTCCATCCGGCACGTGCAGCCGCCGACCGACGAGCAGGCCGTACCCGCGACCGGCTCCGATGGCGCCCGATCAGGTCGCCGCCGCCACTATCTGCTGGCCGCGGTGGGTGCAGTGATCGCACTCGGTGCCGGCGGACTCATCGCACAGAGCCTGGGGCAGGAACCGAACGGCTCGGAGGTCACGGCCGGCGCGCTGGAGGGGGCGTCTTCGGAGGACCCTGAGATGTTCTCCGAGCAGATCGACTCGGAAGCCCTCGAAACCGAGGTGCAGGAACTGCTCACGGCACCTGCCGCCGACTCCGGGGGCACCGTGACCGAGTCGGTTCCCCCGTCTACGGAAGCGCCCGAGCCCGATCCTCAGAGCGAGGCGCCGCCGTCGAGCCCCGAATCCGGACCGCCAGGGGAGCTGACGACACAGGGTGGCACTCCCGGCGGCGAAACCCCCGCCGAGTCTCTCGACGAGGGCCCACTGGCAGAGAGCGGCGCCCCGGAGTGCGTGCTGGCAGCCACCGGGCGCCAGGATCAGCCCTTGGCGGTGGCAGACCACTACGAGTACGAGGGAGTGGACTCGTACGTCCTGGTACTGCCGGATCGTGGGGACGACGAATCGGTCGATGTCTTCGTCATCGACGCGGCTTGCGCGATCGAGCAGCCGAGCGAGGCCGGCGTGGTCCTGCACGCTGACACCTACCCTCGCGCCTGAGATCCCGCATTCCACGAAGCACCCCCTGCCCACTGCTGGGCAGGCATCGCCTCGCGAACCGCGAACGGGCGTGCGGGGGTGACACGCGCCAGGGCGACGGAACCGGACCGGGCCCCTGCTGGGAATGATCGGGGCCCTAGGATCCGTTATGGGACTGCGGGCCCTGAACGGGGTCGGCAGGCAGGACCCGAGAACCCAGCAGACAAGGATGAGGCCCTGTGAGCGATGTCCGCAATGTGATCGTCATCGGTTCCGGCCCGGCCGGCTACACGGCAGCGCTGTACGCGGCGCGCGCATCGCTGAAGCCGCTGGTCTTCGAAGGCGGTGTCGCCGCAGGCGGTGCGCTGATGACGACCACAGAGGTCGAGAACTTCCCCGGTTTCCGTGAGGGGATCATGGGGCCTGACCTCATGGACAACATGCGCGCCCAGGCGGAGCGGTTCGGCGCCGAACTGATCGCGGATGACGTGGTGGCGGTAGACCTCACCGGTCAGATCAAGCGCGTCACCGACAGCGTGGGCACGGTCCATGAGGCTCGCGCCGTGATCGTCACCACGGGTTCGCAGCACCGCAAGCTGGGAATCGCACGCGAGGACGAGCTCTCGGGGCGTGGCGTCTCCTACTGTGCCACCTGCGACGGCTTCTTCTTCCGTGAGCACGACATCGTGGTGGTCGGCGGTGGCGACACCGCGATGGAGGAGGCAACCTTCCTCTCGCGGTTCGCCAACACCGTGACGATCGTGCACCGCCGGGACACACTGCGGGCCTCCAAGGCCATGCAGGAGCGTGCGCTCGCCGACCCCAAGATCAAGTTCATCTGGGACAGCGAGGTCGCCGAGCTGCATGAGGAGAACAACAAGCTGTCCTCGCTGACGCTGCGGTCCACCAAGACGGGTGAGACGTCGGAGCTGCCGGCGACCGGGCTGTTCGTGGCGATCGGTCACGACCCCCGCGTCGAGCTCTTCAAGGACCAGCTCCACCTCGACGAGGAGGGTTACCTCAAGGTTGACTCCCCCTCCACCCGCACCAACATCCCGGGAGTCTTCGCCGCCGGAGATGTCGTCGACCACACCTACCGGCAGGCGATCACCGCTGCGGGCACCGGGTGCTCCGCGGCCCTGGACACCGAGCGCTACCTCGCCGCGCTGGTCGCTGCCGAGACCATCGAGGTCTGAGCAACGCCCGCACCACCGAAGTTGTCCCTCCCCCCACTGATCCGAAGGAGAGCATCATGGCCGATGCCACCATCACCGTGACCGACGCCGACTTTGCCGAGAAGGTCCTCCAGAGCGACAAGCCGGTGCTCGTCGACTTCTGGGCGGCCTGGTGCGGCCCGTGCCGCCAGATCGCCCCGGCCCTGGAGGCCATCGCCGGCGAGCAGTCCGAGAAGATCATCATCGCCAAGCTCAACGTCGATGAGAACCCGGAGACGGCGGCGAAGTACGGCGTGATGTCGATCCCGACCATGAATGTCTACCAGGGCGGCGAGGTCGTGAAGACCATCGTCGGTGCCAAGCCGAAGGCCGCCATCGAGAAGGACCTCTCCGACTTCATCGGCTGAGCCGACTCGGCGGTAGTACGCCCGCTGCGGGCAGTAGAAGGGCCTGGCTGTTTCACGTGAAACAGCCAGGCCCTTCGTCGTGTTCTACCGGGACTCAGGAAGCCGTCTCCCCGCCCGGGTCCTTCGTCAGCTGGTCACCCAGGACCCGACCCTCACCCGGTGCCAGCTGGCCCAGGATGCGCTCCAGATCCTCCATGGAGGCGAACTCCACGACCAGCTTCCCCTTCTTCTGCCCCAGGTCGACCTTCACCCTGGTCTCGAAGCGGTCGGACAGCCGGCCGGCCAGGTTCTCCAGCGCAGGCGAGACCCGCTTACCGGCACGGGGTCCGCGGCCCTTGGCGCGACCACCTTCCAACGCCACGATCTCCTCGACCGCGCGCACCGAGAGTCCCTCCGCGACGATGCGGTGAGCCAGCTTGTCCTGAGCCTCCGAGTCATCGACGGACAGCAGGGCACGAGCGTGACCGGCGGAGAGCACCCCGGCGGCCACTCGACGCTGCACCGCAGGGGAGAGCCGCAGCAGTCGGAGCGTGTTGGAAACCTGCGGCCGGGACCGGCCGATCCGGTCGGCCAGCTCGTCGTGCGTGCAGTTGAACTCTCGCAGCAGCTGGTCGTAGGCAGCCGCCTCTTCCAGCGGGTTCAACTGGGCACGGTGAAGGTTCTCCAGCAGCGCATCCAGCAGCAGCCGGTCGTCCTCGGTCGCCCGGATGATGGAGGGAATCGCCTCCAGCCCGGCCTCGCGGCAGGCACGCCACCGCCGCTCCCCCATGATGAGCTCATAGCGCCCTTCGCCCAGGGACCGCACCACGACGGGCTGGAGAAGACCCACTTCCTTGATCGAGGTGACCAGCTCGGCCAAGGCGTCCTCGTCGAAGACCTCTCGCGGCTGCCGCGGGTTGGTGGAGATCGCGTCGAGCGGAAGCTCAGCGAAAGTGGCGCCCGCCACGGTGGCGGTGCCGGCAGTCGCCTGTGACGGAACGACAGGCTGCACCGAGTGCTCCGATGGCTCCGGCTCCGGCTCTGGGGCAACCGACTCGGTGATCACCGATGCCGCGACGCCGCGCTCGGCAGGCAGCACCGGGACAGCACTGGGCGAGGTGGGCCCGGCAGGCTTGGACGTCTCTTCCGCGCTGCGCGGCGCCACCGGGATCAGCGCCCCCAACCCACGTCCGAGCCCTCTGCGTCGTTCGCTCACAACTTCCCCTCGCTCGCTTCCTGGTGCTGCGAGGACGTACCCCGCAGCGCGATCTCCCGGGCCGCCTCCAGGTAGGAGAGCGCACCGCTGGAACCCGGATCATAGGTGAGAACCGTCTGCCCGTAACTCGGCGCCTCGGAGATGCGGACCGAGCGTGGAATGTTGGTGCGCAGCACCTCCTTCCCGAAGTGGCTGCGCACTTCCTCGGCGACCTGGGACGCCAACCGGGTCCGGCCGTCGTACATCGTCAGCAGGATGGTCGAGACGTGCAGATCCGGGTTGAGGTGACCGCGGACCAGCTCCACGTTGCGCAGTAGCTGCCCCAACCCCTCCAGCGCGTAGTACTCGCACTGGATGGGGATGACGACCTCGGACCCCGCCACCAAGGCGTTCACCGTGAGCAGCCCCAGCGAAGGCGGGCAGTCGATGAAGATGTAGTCGAGCGGCTGCTCGTACTTGCTGATCGCGCGCTGCAGCCGACTCTCGCGTGCCACCAGTGAGACCAGCTCGATCTCAGCCCCCGCCAGGTCGATGGTTGCGGGAGCGCAGAAGAGCCCCTCCACGTCCATCACCGGCTGGACCACTTCGGAGAGCGGGCGGCCCTCGACGAGCACGTCGTAGATCGAGGGGATCTCCGCATGGTGGTCGATCCCGAGCGCCGTGGACGCGTTGCCCTGCGGGTCGAGGTCCACCACCAGCACCCGGGCACCGTGCAGCGCGAGCGAGGCCGCCAGGTTGACGGTAGTGGTGGTCTTTCCGACTCCACCCTTCTGGTTTGCCACGATCATGACCCGGGTCTCCCCGGGCCGGGGCAGGGCACCACCGGTGCGGTGCATGGCTGCGACCGCCAGCTGGGCGGCACGGCTCGCCGGGAGCCCGTTGCCGCCGGGCGGTGCGGCGCGAGCGACGTCGACCGCCCCGCCGGGGGCGTCAGGCTGCTCGGATCGGGGGCCGGGGACCGGGTCGGCCGTCGGCCCCGCAATGTTGGCGTCTGACCGCAAGGGTTCACTCTCCTCGACACTCACAGTCTTCGTGGCTTCAAAGACTGCCATGTCGGTGGTGTTCTGAACCAGCGAGCCCCGCTTAGTTGTGGACAACGGCCGCCCTGCGGACAACCTGCCGCCCTGGCTGCGGGGAGCGGCAGCACGCTCTCTCGGTCCGGCCGCATCGCGACCCCGGCTGATGATTCCCTGCAACAGCGAGCGTCGTTTCACGTGAAACACGATGCTCGCAATGGCTACGCCACGCGGCAACGACACACCTCGCGCACGACCGGCCGCCGGTATGGAGTAGCGACACCACGCGCCTCCACACATGACGATGGCGCCTCCCCTTCCGGAAAGGCGCCATCGTCATGTCTCACATCGGCCGCCCGACGAGGGTGGCCGGGGCGGTCAGGGTTGCCGCCGGCGGCGGCGACTGGTCCGGGCCGCCTTGGCCCGCTTCGCCGCGAACCGCACCCCACCGGGGCTCTCACCGGCCTCGACGCGCACTACCGTCGCGGGCGGATCCACAACTCCGGCGCCCGCCGTCAGTACCTCCGTGTCGACGACGCCCAGCTTGCCGAGTGCAGCACGCGCGGACTTGAGCTCCTCGCTCGCGGTGTCGCCCTTGATGGCCAGCATCTGACCGTAGGGCCGCAGCAGGGGCACTCCCCAACCAGCCAGTCGGTCCAGCGGAGCGACGGCGCGCGCGGTCACGACATGCACCGGGGTGAAGGTGCCCAGCACCTCCTCCGCCCGCCCGCGGAGCACGGAGACGTGGTCGAGTCCCAGCAGCTCGACCACCTCCTCCAGGAAGCGCGTCCGCCGCAGCAACGGCTCCAGCAGGGTGATCTCGAGGTCGGGCCGGACCAGCGCCAGTGGAATACCGGGCAGTCCCGCCCCGGAGCCGACATCGCAGACCGTGACGCCCTCCGGCACAACCTCACCGAGCACTGCGCAGTTGAGGAGGTGACGCTCCCAGATGCGGGGCACCTCACGCGGGCCGATGAGGCCCCGTTGCACGCCGACCCCCGCCAGGAGCTCGGCGTACCGTTCGGCGTCAGGAAGCCGGTCGCCGAAGACCCGTCGAGCGACCTCCGGCGGCGGGCCGGGCTGCTCGGCGGGCTCGGCGACGGTCTCCTCCGAGGTCACGGAAGGACAACCACTCGGCGCTGCGGCTCCTCGCCCTCGGACTCGCTGTTGAGCCCGGCCTCCGCGACGGCGTCGTGCACCACCTTGCGCTCGAAGGGCGTCATCGGCTTGAGCTTGACGGCCTCGCCCGTCTCCCTGACCTGCGCGACGGTCTCCGCGGCCAGCTCGGTGAGCTTGGCGCGCTTGGCCTCGCGGTGCCCCGCGATGTCCAGCATGAGCCGGCTGCGCTCGCCGGTCTCCCGGAGCACGGCGAGCCTGGTGAGCTCCTGGAGCGCCTCCAGGACCTCGCCTTCACGGCCGACGAGCCGCTGGAGGTCACTCGGGCTGCCGTCGGCCATGATCGAGACCAGCGCACGATCGGCCTCGACGTCCATGTCGATGTCGCCGTCGAGGTCCGCGATGTCGAGCAGACCCTCCAGGTAGTCGGCCGCGACCTCGCCCTCCTGCTCGAGGCGGGTCAGGGCCGGCTCGCTGCCCTCTGCGATGGCGGTGGTGGTGTCCGACACGTCGGGGACTCCTTCTTACTTCTTGGACTTGGCAGAGGAGGGCTTGGAACGGGAGCCCTGGGACTTGCCCGAGCCGTTCTTGCCCGAACCGTTCTTGCCGGAGCCGTGCCGGCCCGCGTCGTTCTTGGCGGAGCCGTTCGTGCCCCCGTCGTTCGTGCCCGCGTCGTTCTTGGCGGAGCCGTCCTTGGCGGAGCCGTCCTTGCCCAGGTCGACACCGTCCGAGCCCCCGGCTGTGGAGCCGCCGTTCGGCTTGTTGCGTGCTGCGTGGGCCTTCCCCTGCGGGTTCTTCTTGTGAACCTGCGGGGCGCCGCCCTGACGCTGGGACTTCGACTTGCGCTTGGGCTGCGTCCGGTTGGCGCGGCTCTCCTCGATCTGCTCCTGCATCTCGGTCTCGACCGGATCCTCCTTCAGCTTGCCCTTCTTCCGCAGCCGCTCCTGGCGCTGCTGGAAGGCGAGACTGCCGGGGGTCGGGTTCCGGTTGATCACGTACATCTGCTGGCCGAGCGTCCACACGTTGGTGGTGAGCCAGTAGATGAGGACGCCGACGGGGAAGTTGATGCCGAAGACCGCGAACAGGATCGGGAAGACGTACATCAGCATCTTCTGCTGATTCATGAACGGCGTCTTGACCGTGAGGTCGACGTTCTTCGTCATGAGCTGGCGCTGGGTGTAGAACTGCGACAGCGACATCAGGATGATCATGATGACGGTGACGACGCGCACGTTGGTCAGCGAGGCGTCGAACTCCGCGAGGCGCTCGGCGCTGTCCATGAACTTGGTGGCGATCGGCGCACCGAAGATGGTGGCCTCACGTGCGCTCGCGACCTGGTCGGCGTTGAGCACGCCGACCGTGCGGTTGCCGGCGATGTGGTTCAGCACCTGGAACAGCGCGATGAAGAACGGCGACTGCGCGAGGATCGGAAGACAGCTGGAGAGCGGGTTGGTACCCGTCTCCTTGTACAGCTTCATCATTTCCTCGGACTGGCGCTGCTTGTCGTTCTTGTAGCGCTCCTGGATCTTCTTCATCTGCGGCTGCAGCGCCTGCATGTTGCGCGTCGCCTTGATCTGCTTGAAGAACAGCGGGATCAGTGCGATGCGGATCACGATCACGAGGGAGACGATCGACAGACCCCAGGCCCAGCCGCTGCCCTCGTCGAAGACGAGACTGTAGAGGTCGTGGAACCGCACGATGATCCACGAGACGATCCAATAGAGGGGACTGAGGATCGAGTTGATCGTGTCCACGAGTCAGGCTCCTTGGGCATTCGTATGGGTCCGGTGCTGCCAGCGATTGCGCAGGCGCTGGTGCCAGACAGGGTGCTTCCGGGGTGGGACGTGGTCGACTCCGCCGGACGACCAGGGATTGCAGCGCAGGATGCGCCAGGCGGTGAGGCCCGTGCCCTTGATGGCACCGTGTCGCCGAATGGCCCCGTACCCGTAATGGGAGCATGACGGGTAGTAACGACAAACCGGACCGAGAAGCGGGCTGATGGTCCACTGATACAGCTTGATCAGTAGAAGCAGCGGGTACTTCACGGTCGTACCTCTCCCAGCAGCCGCGTCAGCGCGGCATCGAGGTCCCGGGCGAGTCGCTCCGAGGAGGCTTCACCCGCGCCGGGCAACGCCCGGACAACGACCAGGCTACCTGCGGGCAGCCGGGGCAGCCGGGTCCGTACCAGATGGCGCAGGCGCCGCTGCGTACGGTGGCGTACCACCGAGTTCCCCACGGCCTTGCTCACGACGAAACCCGCACGCGGCAAGGGGAGGCTCTCCCCTGTCCCGTGCGGGTTCGTGTCGTTGAGGTGGACGACGAGTGTCCGGCGACCGGACCGTCGTCCGCCGCGTACAGCAGCTGTGAAGTCCTCGCGCCGCCTCAGCCGGTTCTCGGAAGGCAGCACTGCTCCACCACCTGAGTCGTGGGACTCAGGCCGACAGGCGGGCGCGGCCCTTGCTGCGACGCGTGGCGATGATGGCGCGACCGGCGCGCGTCCGCATGCGCAGCCGGAAGCCGTGGGTCTTCGCGCGACGCCGGTTGTTCGGCTGGAAGGTGCGCTTGCTCACTTGGGGCTCCAGTACATCTTTCGGTGTCCCGGCAAGGAGGCTCACCGGTCCAGGTGTGGGAGTCGATCGGCTGCCACCGTGCGCCCACGAGGACCCGCGGTGCCCAGATCTGTGGCGTCTGCACAGCCACTCGGGCTCCGACCCTGTTCGGGAGTCTGCCCATCGGAGGCAGGCGGCGCCAGCCGTCGACAACTCGACCGTGCAACGGTACGCGCGCGTCGCCCTCCGGGTCAAACCGCGCCTTCCCGGCCCACTCGCCCAGGCGTGGCAGGCCACCCGGTTGTACACACCCTGTGGACAATGACTTGATGCGGGCGCCCCGCGCTGTCTACCGTGGCGTGTTCGGAACCAGAACCACAGCCCCGGCGCTCCCACCTTCTCCGCACTCGCCGGCGCGATCCGTGACCAGCGAGCCGAGAGAGCGTGCCCCGTGGCTGACCTTCCCGCCGACCTCGCAGCGGTGTGGCCCCGTGCTCTCACCATCATGCTCTCCGAGGGGCAGGCGCTGGAGCCCAAGGACCAGCGCTGGTTGCAGGACTGCCAACCGCTGGCCCTGGTGTCGGGCACCGCACTGCTCGGTGTTCCCAACGAGTACGCCAAGAGCGTGCTGGAGGGGCGGCTCGCCCCGTTGATCAGCGGAGCGCTCAGCCGGGAGTGCGGCCATCCCGTCAGGCTGGCCATCACCGTCACCGCGCCGCCCCCCGAGGCGGCGCCCGCGCGTGTGAGCAGCGCCGAACCGGCACCGCCGCCGGAGAACGAGCAGCCGCGGCACGGCTCGGAGCCCCGCGGGGAGGGTGCGCGAGGCGGCCCGTCCGGCGGCGGCCAGGAGTACGGATCGGGCGAGATGCCGGTGCCGCGCCCCGCCTATCCGGACCACCCGCACGCCCCCCGCGCCTGGCCGCAGGAGAGCTATCCGCTCCCGGCGCAGCGCGAGCCGTACGGCAGGGAGGAGTACGTCCGCGAGACGCGCGAACCGCGCGAGGAGTACCAGCCCTACCAGGGATACGAGAAGAGCGGCTACGACCAGGGTGGCCACGGCCACGGCGGCCGTCCTCCGGGCGGTTACGACCAGGGCGGGTACGACGGGGGTTACGAGCAGAACTCCTACGACCAGAACGCGTACGACGGGAGCCAGGGCGGCTACGACCGGCGCCACGTCAGCGCGCCCATGCCGGGGCCCCGGTTCGAGCGCTACGGCCGACCGAGCGCTCCCGCCCACGGGGCGCCCGCCCCGTCCGGCGGCAGCGTGGGCCCGGCGGAACCCACCGCCCGGCTGAACCCGAAGTACCTCTTCGACACCTTCGTCATCGGCGCCTCCAACCGGTTCGCGCACGCGGCAGCGGTCGCGGTCGCCGAAGCGCCGGCCAAGGCCTACAACCCGCTGTTCATCTACGGCGAGTCCGGGTTGGGCAAGACGCACCTGCTGCACGCCATCGGGCACTACGCGCGCAGCCTGTACCCGGGGACCCGGGTGAGGTACGTCTCCTCCGAGGAGTTCACCAACGAGTTCATCAACTCGATCCGCGACGGCAAGGCCGACGCCTTCCGCAAGCGGTACCGCGACATGGACATCCTGCTCGTGGACGACGTGCAGTTCCTCGCCAGCAAGGAGTCCACGCAGGAGGAGTTCTTCCACACGTTCAACACCCTGCACAACGCGAACAAGCAGATCGTGCTCTCCTCGGACCGGCCGCCCAAGCAGCTGGTCACGCTGGAGGACCGGCTGCGCAACCGCTTCGAGTGGGGCCTGATCACCGACGTCCAGCCGCCCGAGCTGGAGACCCGGATCGCGATCCTGCGGAAGAAGGCCGTCCAGGAGCAGCTGAACGCGCCGCCCGAGGTGTTGGAGTTCATCGCCTCCCGCATCTCGCGCAACATCCGCGAGCTGGAGGGCGCACTCATCCGCGTCACGGCCTTCGCCAGCCTCAACCGCCAGCCGGTCGACCTGGGGCTGACGGAGATCGTCCTCAAGGACCTGATCCCCGGGGGTGAGCACGCCACCCCCGAGATCACCGCGGACGCCATCACCGCCGCCACCGCCGACTACTTCGGGCTCACCGTCGAGGACCTGGCGGGCTCCTCGCGAAGCCGCATCCTGGTGACGGCGCGGCAGATCGCCATGTACCTCTGCCGGGAGCTCACGGACCTCTCGCTGCCCAAGATCGGGCAGCATTTCGGCGGCCGTGACCACACCACCGTGATGCACGCCGACCGCAAGATCCGCGCGCTCATGGCGGAGCGGCGGTCCATCTACAACCAGGTCACCGAGCTGACCAACCGCATCAAGAACGGCTGAGCTCCGCGCTCGGCACGACGGCCGCGCCGATCACCACGGCCGCGTCGTTGCCGACCGCTGCTCGGGCGGAAGCGGCGCTCCGTAGGGTGACGGCCCGCCCCGACGTGCCGAGCGCGGGGAGCCCGACACCGCTTCGGTGGCCCGGAGGGCGCAGCGGTCCACGGCCCGCCCTGGTCCGCACCGCCTCCTGCTGCCGCGCCGCGTCTGCTGCACTCCCCGCCCGCCGGCCGCGCAGGCCGCCGAGATCCCCTGCGCAGGCGGGTAAGTCCCCGGGCGGCGCCCACCGCGGCCGGGCTTGGCCCCCACCGCGGACGAGGTGCCGCAGCGCCACGCGCACGCACTCCCCGCCGCGGCCGTCTCCCGTCGCGGGCCGGCGCGGACGACATCGCCGCACCGGCGGCGCACCGCCCGTGTCCCGACGGACGACGAGCAGCACCACACAGCCCGCGCGTCCGCGGCGCCGATCGGCTGCAGTGTGCCGTTTCGCCGCCCTCCGTGGCCACTGACGGCGACCGAATCGGGGGCCCGCAGCCCCCGTTCGGACGTCCCGGCGGCAGTCCGACGGCGGTCGCGGCGTTCGACCCTTCTCGAACGTGTCGGCCCTGCCGTTCGAGAAAACGGCAGGTTACGGGTGTCGTCCACAGATTCGCGTACTTTTTTCTCTCCACACCCTGTGGGCGTCGCCAGTTGTCCGCAGGCTCGTCCACAGCACTCGGCGCCGGGAGCCGTCGCCGCAGGTCAGATGGGTGTGGATTTGTGGATCAAGAAGATCCACAGGCTGTGGACAACGCCAGGAGGCCCCGCAGGGGGGTTTGCGGTTGTCCACGGGATGAGGCGCATCGCCCACAGGGGAAGGGTAGTTGTGCACAACCTGTCCACAGGGTTGTCCACTGTTCGGCAACCAGACGCAAGGGCTCGCCGGAAGGAGTGAAACAGCTCACAGCCAGGTTGCCGCCAGCCTGTTGAGAACGCGGCGAAAACTGGGGACGGAGCTGGGGACAACCGAGGGCTTCCTGGGGACGGCCTGTGCACAACGTTCGGGCGTCCACAACCAGGGCCAGTTTTTCCACTGCTCCACCCACAGGGGCAGTGGATAAAAAACCGGGGCTGACCTGCGAAAAGGGGGTTATCCACCGTTTCCACAGGCCCTACTACTACCACTACGGATAGAGAGCTCGCAGATCGTTTTGAAGTGGGTGCTGTGCATAACCAGGCCCCGACCCGGTCTACCCCCCTCGAAGCGACTTGACGCCTCCGAGCCCCTACTGTCGGTGCGGTGCGTCAGACTGGAGACCTGCACGCAGCAGGCAGCAGGACCCAGCAGTAGGTGGCCGCCCAGGAGAGGCGAGCAGCCAGCAACAGCAGCAGGAGGCGGCTGAAGTGAAGATCCGGGTAGAACGCGACGTGCTCGCCGAGGCGGTGGCCTGGGCCGCCCGCAGCCTCCCGGCCCGTCCGCCGGTTCCGGTGCTCGCCGGGCTCCTGCTGAAGGCGGAGGGGGGCTCGCTGAGCCTCTCGGGCTTCGACTACGAGGTCTCGGCCCGCGTCTCCGTCGAGGCGGAGACCGAGGAGGAGGGCACCGTCCTGGTCTCCGGCAGGCTGCTCGCCGACATCTGCCGCGCCCTCCCCAACCGTCCCGTGGAGCTGGCCACGGACGGCGTGCGGGTGAGCCTTGTCTGCGGCTCGTCCCGCTTCACCCTGCACACCCTCCCGGTGGAGGAGTACCCGGCGCTGCCCGAGATGCCGACGACCGCCGGAACCATCTCCGCCGAGGTCTTCGCGTCGGCCGTGGGCCAGGTCGCCATCGCGGCCGGTCGTGACGACACCCTCCCGGTCCTCACCGGCGTCCGCATCGAGATCGAGGGCGACACGGTCACCCTCGCCTCGACGGACCGCTACCGCTTCGCGGTCCGCGAGTTCCTGTGGAAACCGGAGACCGCGGACACCTCCGCCGTCGCCCTGGTCCCCGCCAAGACCCTGCTGGACACCGCCAAGTCCCTCGCGAGCGGCGACACCGTCTCGCTGGCGCTCTCCGGCTCCGGCGCGGGTGAGGGCCTGATCGGTTTCGAGGGCTCCGGTCGGCGTACCACCACCCGGTTGCTGGAGGGCGACCTCCCCAAGTACCGGACGCTGTTCCCGACCGAGTTCAACTCGATCGCGGTGATCGAGACCCCGCCGTTCGTCGAGGCCGTCAAGCGGGTGGCCCTGGTCGCCGAGCGCAACACCCCGGTCCGGCTGAGCTTCGAGCAGGGGGTGCTGACCCTGGAAGCCGGTTCCAGCGACGACGCACAGGCTGTGGAGCGGCTCGACGCCCGCCTGGAGGGTGACGACGTCTCGATCGCGTTCAACCCCGGCTTCCTGCTGGAGGGGCTGAGCGCGATCGACTCGCCGGTCGCCCAGCTGTCGTTCACCACCTCGACCAAGCCGGCGCTGCTCAGCGGTCGCCCCGCGCTCGACGCGGAGGCCGACGACGCCTACAAGTACCTGATCATGCCGGTGCGCCTCAGCGGCTGATTTCCCGACGGCGGCCGACCGCGGCCGGTCGACGTCCGCAAGCGCACTGCCACGCACCGCCCCGACCCCGTCCCCGGGGGCGCACCGCCGCCCACCGGGCCCACGGAGGCCGGGGCGGTGCGCTGTCGGCGGGCGGGCGGCCGGTACACCGCGCGGTCGGCTTCCCGGCGGGGCCCACGGCCCGCGCCCCCTCGACGCGTAGGCTCTCGGAGACGGAACACGCTGCCCCGGGGCAGCGGCACGACCACCAGAAAGGTCCTTTCGATGGAGCTCGGTCTCATCGGCCTCGGCAAGATGGGCGGCAACATGCGCGAGCGCATCCGCCGGGCCGGCCACACCGTCGTCGGCTTCGACCACAACGCCGAGATCGCCGACGTCCACAGCCTGAGTGAGCTGGTGGGGTCGCTCTCCGGTCCGCGCGTGGTGTGGGTGATGGTCCCCGCGGGCGCCGCGACGCAGGCCACCATCGACGAGCTGGCGACGCTGCTGTCCCCCGGTGACGTCGTCGTCGACGGTGGCAACTCCCGCTGGACCGACGACGAGGCGCACGCGGCACAGCTCGCGGAGCGCGGTATCGGCTTCGTGGACTGCGGCGTCTCGGGTGGCGTGTGGGGGCTGGAGAACGGCTACGCGCTGATGTACGGCGGCGACGCCGCCGATGTCGCGAAGGTCCAGCCGATCTTCGACGCCCTCAAGCCCGAGGGCGAGTTCGGCGCGGTCCACGCGGGGAAGGTCGGTGCCGGCCACTTCGCGAAGATGGTCCACAACGGCATCGAGTACGCCATGATGCAGGCGTTCGCCGAGGGTTGGGAGCTGCTGGAGGCCGTGGACTCGGTCACCGACGTCCGCGAGGTCTTCCGCTCCTGGCAGGAGGGGACGGTCATCCGTTCCTGGCTGCTGGACCTGGCCGTCCGCGCACTCGACGACGACGAGCACCTGGCCTCGCTGCGCGGGTTCGCCCAGGACTCCGGTGAGGGCCGCTGGACCGTCGAGGCGGCGATCGACCACGCCGTCCCGCTCCCCGCGATCACCGCCTCGCTCTTCGCGCGGTTCGGGTCGCGCCAGGACGAAGCGCCGCAGATGAAGATGATCGCCGCGCTGCGCAACCAGTTCGGCGGCCACGCGGTGGAGTCCACCCAGAAGTGACCGCCGTGGGGCCGGACCAGTGAAGGGTTCGACCTCGTCCATGCATGTCACCCATCTCTCGCTCGCCGACTTCCGCTCCTACGAGCGGGCGGAGATCGAGCTCGGGCCCGGCGTCACGGTCTTCGTCGGACCCAACGGTCAGGGCAAGACCAACCTGGTCGAGGCAGTCGGCTACCTCGCGACCCTGGGGAGCCACCGGGTTGCCTCCGACGGCCCGTTGGTCCGTTCCGGCGCGGAGCGCGCCGTGGTGCGTGCGGCGGTGGTCGAGGGCGACCGCAGGCAGCTCGTCGAGCTGGAGTTGAATCCCGGGCGCGCCAACCGCGCGCGCATCAACCGCTCCACCCAGGTCCGTCCGCGCGACGCTCTGGGCATCGTGCGGACCGTCCTGTTCGCGCCGGAGGACCTGAGTCTGGTCAAGGGCGACCCGGGCGAGCGAAGGCGCTTCCTCGACGAGCTGCTGACGGCGCTGGCGCCCCGGCTCGCCGGGGTTCGCGCCGACTACGACCGGGTGCTCAAGCAGCGGAACACGCTGTTGAAGTCGGCGGCGATGGCACGTCGGCACGGTGGCCGATCGTCGGGCGGCAAGGGCGTCGACCTCTCCACGCTCGACGTCTGGGACCAGCATCTCGCCAGGACCGGGGCCGAGCTGTTGGGGAAGCGGCTGGAACTGGTGGCCGCGCTCCGGCCGCTGGCGGACCGGGCGTACGAGCAACTGGCCCCCGGCGGTGGACCAGTAGGGATGGAGTACCGCTCCACGGCCGATACCGCGGAGCCCGGTGACGCGGACGCGCCGGAGCCGGCGGGGAGCGTGACCGTCCCGGACGCCGCCACGCCGCCGGCCGACGGCGCCGCTGAGGGGCCCGCGCCGGTTCCCTCGCCGGAGGTTCTCCACAGACGCCTGACCGCCGCGCTGACCGCCGCCCGCCCCCGCGAGATCGAGCGCGGGGTGACGCTGGTGGGGCCGCACCGCGATGAACTGGTCCTCCGGTTGGGCCGGCTGCCGGCCAAGGGGTACGCCAGCCATGGCGAGTCGTGGTCGCTGGCGCTGGCGCTGCGGTTGGCCAGCTACTCGTTGCTGTGCCAGGACGGCCCCGAGCCGGTGCTGGTACTCGACGATGTCTTCGCCGAGTTGGACGCGCGGCGGCGCGAGCGGCTCGCCGGTCTGGTGGCGCCGGGGGAGCAGGTCCTGGTGACCGCCGCCGTCGCGGAGGACGTGCCGGCGCTGTTGGACGGGCGGCGGTTCGAGGTGGCGGACGGTCAGGTCGCCGTGGCGGGAGGCGCCGCATCGCGCGCGTCGGTCGGCGGGGACACCGGGCGGTCCGGCGCGGGGCCGCCGGAGCGCGGTCCGGTGCCGAAGAGACGTTCCTGCTCGCGGCCCTCACCGCGTCCCGCTCCGGTCTCAGCCATCGCGCACCGGCC
>NZ_JAAVJB010000049.1 GCF_012034385.1 Streptomyces spiramenti | reverse complement strand
GGTGGCGTGGATGTCGAGCTTCAGCTCGGCGAGGACCTCCTCGACGCGGGCGTTGCGCTCGGCCTCGCCGACGTCGCCGGGGAAGCGGAGTTCGGCGCGCCCCCGCAGCAGCCCCCGGCCGGTGCCTTCGGCGCCCCAGCGGCACCGCCCCGGCCCCCGGAGGGCAGCCTCAGCAGCCCCCAGGACGCCTCCGGCGGATTCGGCGCACCCTCGCAGCCTTCGCAGCCCGCCCAGCCGCCCGGCGGCCACGGCGCGCCCGCGCAGCCGTCCCCGCCCGCGGGTGGCTACGGCACGCCGCAGCCCGGCGGCTACGGCACCCCGAGCCCCTCCGGGGGGTACGGCACCCCTCAGCAGCCCGGCGGGTACGGCACCCCCCAGCCGCCCGGCGGGTACGGCTATCCCCAGCAGCCCACCCCCGGGTACGGCTACCCCCAGCAGCCCCCGGCCGGTTACGGCTACCCGGGCGGTCCGGCCGGTCACGTCACCGAGCCCCAGGGCTTCGGCGCGCCGACCGCCCCCGGCCAGGTCTCCTTCGACAAGTCGGGTGGCGGTTCCGGCGGCAACGGCGGCGGCAAGGAGTGGAGCTTCTCCGGCTCCCGCGGCCCGCTGATGGTCCTCATGGTCGGCGTGGTCGTCTCCGCGCTCGTCGCGGGCGGCTTCACCGTCTACAACGTGACACGGGACGATTCCACCACCGCGGCGCCGGTCGACAACGAGGACCCGGCGCCCGGTGACGACGGCGAGGGCGACGGGGGAGGCGACGGCGCCGCGGACGGCGCCGGAGGTCCCGGTCTGCCCACCGAACCCTTCGATGCTTCGCTGCTCTTCGAGGAGGAGGTCGCCGAGCTCGCCGAGGACGAACTCAATGACTCGCCGGGCCTGTGGTTCGAGGACGGCTCGGTGATCCGGGTCGCCAACCAGGAGGTCGTCAGCTGGGGCGAGGACGGCGAGATCAACTGGACCTACCCCAGCGCCCGCGGCAACTGCGCCTCCTCCAACACTGTCTCCGAGGGCCGCATCGCCCTCCTGGAGGGCCAGAACTGCGAGGTGCTGACCGTGCTGGACCTCGCCGACGGCGAGGCGGTCACCAACATCGAGCTGACCGACGGGATGGTGCTCAACCACCACCCCGCGATCCTCGGCGACTACGTCGCGATGGCGACCACCCGCGGCGGCTTCGGCTGGGAGATCGAGACCGGCGAGGTGCAGTGGGAGCCCCAGCAGGGCGAGGACTGCAAGGTCGTGGACTACGGGGTCCACGAGGAGCTGTTCATCGAGCACCAGCAGTGCGGTCTGCCGATCGACACCGGCGTCCCCGGGTCGATCGTCGCGCGTGACGAGGCCGGCGAGGAGCAGTGGAGCTGGTCCTACGAACCGCAGCACGACGACAAGGAGTTCATCGTCCAGAACCTGGTGTCGGTCGACCCGCTCGTGGTCCGCGCCGACCTCAAGGTCGAGGGCGGCGGCTTCGCCGACACCGAGGCCGCGCTGTACTCGGTCAAGGAGGACTTCAGCGATCTCGGTCCGCGCCTGGACTTCGACCGTGAGCGTCACGTCGACCTCTGCCGGTACGGATCGCAGCTCGTCTGCGACGGCCCCGTCGTCCACGACGGTCTGCTGTACGTCACCACCACCGACGTGCCCGCGACGGTCGTCGCCGTGGAGATCGCCACCGGCAACGCCCTCTGGGAGGTCGGCGCGCTGGAGGACGACCGCGCCGAACTGCGGCCCATCGGGGTCCAGGACGACAAGGTCATCGCCTATCAGGTGCCGAGCTACTCGGGCACCGGGCGCGTCGTCGCCATCGACCCCGCGACGGAGAGCGCCGAGGTCGTCATGGTGATGCCGCTGGAGCACGCCGAGACGGCGCGCGACATCATGATGAACGCGAGCGCCAGCAACGCCGTGGCGCGGTGGTACGACAACCGGCTCGTGCTGGTCCGCACCGCCTACTCCCCGCGCTACGAGACGCCCTCGCTCCAGGTGTACGGCTGAGCCGTGCCGCCCGCCGGCGGCAGTGCTGTTCCGGCCGGAGTGCGACCGGTGTGAGACAGCTATCAGCATTCGACACCCCCGGTACCCCTCGACGGGTACCGGGGGTGTCGCGTTGCCCGTACTCTGCCGCCTCAGGCCCGCCCGAGCGCCGCCCGCGACGCGGTGTGCGGTCCCCACCCCGGCGGGCAGAGCCGGGAGCGGGACCGCGGGAGGCGCGATGACGTTACGGGTGGTGGTCGCCGACGACCGGCGACTGGTCGCGGAGGCGCTGGCGTCCGCGCTGCGGATGCGCGGGCACCGGGTGCTGGCGGCCGGGAGTCCGGTGGCGCGGGCCGTCGAACTCACCACCGGCCGCAGCCCGGAGGTGTGTCTGCTGGGTTCGGCCGACCCCGACGGCGCCTCGGTGCTGGAACCGCTGGCCCGGCTCGTCGCGCACTCGCCCAAACTGGCCGTCGTCGTACTGGGCCCGGTGCCGTGTCCGCGCGGAGTCGCAGCCGCCTTCGCGGCAGGGGCGCGGGGCTACGTGCGGCACGACGAGCGGATCGACGGCGTCGAACGGGCGCTGGCGCGAGCACGCGCCGGCGACACGGCGGTCGCGCCCGGCCTGCTCCGGGAGGTCTTCGGCGCCCTGCTGGACCCCGGGCCGGCGCCCGCCGCCGAAGGCGCCCGGCTGGCCGCCCAGTTGACGCCCCGCGAGGCCCACGTGCTGCTGCGCATCGTGGACGGCGACGACACCCGACGGATCGCCGACGGCCTCGGCGTCGCCCCGAGCACCGCCCGCACCCACATCCAGCGACTGCTCGCCAAGCTGGGGACGGCGACCAGGCTGGAGGCGGTGGCCGTCGCAGTCCGGACCGGGCTGCTGGAGCAGCTGGACACGCCGCCGCAGCGACAGCGACCGCAGCAAGAGCAACAGCAACAGCAACAGCAACAGCCGCAGCAGCGGTCGCAGTCGGTGTCGCGGCAGCCGGGCGGCGCGCACCGGGATGCCGCGCCCCGGGCGGTCTCCGGGGCACCCTCGGCCGAGGACCGCCCGCACGGGTGAAAACCCCGCGCCACCGGCGTTGTTGACGCCCCTCCGGCCTGCCTGTTGGATGCTGGCGGAAGATGTGCGGTTCTGTTCGGACTGCCCTGCGCCGCCCAGGCAGCCGGGGTGGCCGGCCGCCGAACATGCCTGCGGCGGGTGCGCCCCGCGCGACCAGGGGAGTTCCGATGCGCAGGACGTCCACCCGGCTCGCGGACGGTCGGGAGTTGATCTACTACGACGCCGACCCGCCCGAGAACGGCCACGCCCCGGCCGCCCGCAGGGTCCCGCGACCCGACCCCCGCCCGGCACCGGCGACCGCCCCGGCCTCCACCACCGAGCTCCGGGTGGACGAGCTGGCGGGGGAGACCGTCGCCTACGCCGCGCACCGCCAGGACCGGACCTTCCTCCCGCCCGCGGAGAGCTGCCCGCTCTGCCCGGCCACCGACGCCCGCAGTGAGGAGATCCCCGAACACGACTACCAGGTCGCGGTGTTCGAGAACCGCTTCCCCTCCTTCGGCGGTGGCCGCGGACGCTGCGAGCTGGTCTGCTTCACCGCCGACCACGACCGGTCCTTCGCCGACCTCACCCCCGACAGGGCCGCGCTGGTCCTCGACGCGTGGACCGACCGCACCGCCGAGCTCTCCCGGCTGCCGGGCGTCCGACAGGTCTACTGCTTCGAGAACCGCGGGGTGGAGATCGGCGTCACACTCCACCACCCGCACGGCCAGATCTACGCCTACCCCTACCTCCCGCCCCGTACCGCCCGCACGCTCGCGGCGCTCGCCCGCCACCGTGCCGAGACCGGGGAGAACCTGCCGGACCGCCTGCTGGCCGACGAACTCGCCGACGGACGCCGCGTCGTGGCCACCACCGACCACTGGGTCGCCTTCGTGCCCTACGCCGCCCGCTGGCCGTACGAACTGCACCTGCGCCCCCGGCGGCGCGTCCCGGACCTCACCGCGCTCGACCCCGCCGAACGCGCCGAGTTCCCCGAGCTGTACCTCCGGCTGCTGCGCGGCTTCGACCGGCTCTTCGGCGACGACGCGCCCCCGACCCCGTACATCGCCGCATGGCACCAAGCGCCCGTCGGCGATCAGGAACCAGACGAACCCCACTGCGCACGCGAGGAGTTCGCACTCCGGCTGGAACTGCTGACCGTGCGGCGGGGGCCCGGCAAGCTGAAGTACCTCGCCGGATCCGAGTCCGGCGCCGGCGCGTTCGTCAGTGACGTCCTCCCCGAGGCAGCCGCCGAGCGGCTGCGGGAGGTGACCACCCCGTGAGCGGTGCCGGAACCGGCCGGGAGCCAGGGCCGGGCGTCACGCGCCCCGGCGTCCCCGCACCCCGCACGGTCGGCGAAGTCGCCGACGCGGCACGTCAGTTCTTCGTCCGGTGCCACGGCGCCCCGCCGTCGACGGTCTGGACGGCACCGGGGCGGGTCAACCTCATCGGCGAACACACCGACTACAACGGCGGGTTGGTCCTGCCGGCGGCGCTGCCGCACCGGACCGCCGTCGCGGCGGCCCCCCGGGACGACGGCCTGGTCGTCCTGCACTCCGCCGCACGGGACGCGGCACCGGTGACCCTGCCGGTCACCGCCCTCCGGCCGGGAGCCCCCGACGGCTGGGCCGCCTACCCCGCCGGTGTCCTGGCCGAGCTGCGTGCCGCGGGCGCGGAGCTCGACGGGGTGTCCCTCGCGGTCGTCTCGGACGTTCCCGCCGGTGCGGGACTCTCCTCCTCGGCCGCCCTCGAAGTCGCCACCGCGGGCGTGCTGGCCGACCTCGCCGGGCTGGAACCCGAACCCCGCATGCTCGCCGAGACCGGGCGGCTCGCCGAGCACCGGTACGCGGGCGTGCCCTGCGGCGTCATGGACCAACTCGCCGTCTCCTGCTGCCGCGCGGACCACGCCCTGCTGCTGGACACCCGGGACGGCACCCTGGACCACATCCCGCTGGACCCCGGCGCGGCCGGGACCACGCTCCTCGTCGCGGACACCCGGGTCAGCCACCGACTCGCCGACGGCGCGTACGCGGAGCGCCGTGCCGGCTGCGAGGAGGCGGCACGGCTGCTCGGCGTGGCCGACCTCCGTGAAGCGGAGGCGCGCGACGGCGCCCCCGACAGCGTCCTCGCCGAACTCCCCTCCCCGCTGCGGCCATGGGTGCGCCACGTGGTGAACGAGAACACCCGGGTGCGCCGGGTGGCGCACCTGCTGCGTTCGGGCGACGTCCGCGGCGTCGGCCCGCTGCTGACCGCCGGACACGCCTCGCTCCGCGACGACTTCGCCGTCTCCTGCCCGGAGGTGGACGTCGTGGTGGGCGCTGCGGTGGCGGCGGGCGCACTCGGCGCCCGGATGACGGGCGGCGGGTTCGGCGGCTCGGTCGTCGTCCTGGTGGAGACGGCGGCGGTGGGCGCCGTGACCGACGCCGTCCACCGGGCGGCGCACCGCGCCGGGCAACCGGAACCGCGTGTCTTCCCCGCGACCCCCGCGGCGGGCGCCGCCCGCGCCCCCGCCTGACGCCGAGAGGCGCGGGCTCTCCGTCCCGGGCGTCGGCGGGCGAGAGCGGCACCGTGCGGCTGGTGGGCCCGGCTCGCCGGGGGCCGGGCGGGCCGGGACTCCGGGCGGGCAGCCTCGGAGCGTGTTCGAGACCCCACGCCGGGCCCGCCGACGCCGGCTACGGCCATCTGCTGTGGCGCCAGGAACGCCCGAGCACAACCCGATGCGAGGGCGCCCCTCCGCCGTGCAGCCGACCGCGTCCGACGCCGCGAGCCGATCCGGCAGGGGTTTCGCACACGCGCTCAGCTCAGGAGACGCTCAGGACGATCTTCCCGTCGAGGTGCCCCACGGCCAGTGCCCGGTGCGCCTCGGCCGCCTCCGCCAGCGGGAACACGGCGTGGAGCGGCACGCGCAGCAGCCCCTCCCGGTGCAGCGCCACCACCTGCGCGAGCCCCGCGGCGGCATGGTCGACCGGACCGCCGCTTCCCGAGGAGAAGCGGGCGCCGTGCCGACGCGCGGCGATAGGGTCCACCAGGCTCAGCACCCGGTCCGGTGCTCCGGCCAGCGCCACCGACTCCCCGAGGACGTCGGCGCCCGAGGTGTCGAGGACCGCGTCCACCCCGGTCGGGACCGTCTCCCGGACCCGGTCGGCCACCCCGTCGCCGTAGGTGACGGCCATCGCGCCCGACTCCGCCACCCGGGGTACCGCGGCGGCCGAAGCGGTACCCACCACGCGGGCTCCGCGCGCCAGCGCGAACCTCACCGCCATGGCGCCGACGACCCCGCCGGCGCCATGGACCAGCAGGGTGTCGGCGGTACCGACGCGCAGCTCCTCCAACGCCCGCCAGGCCGTCTCCGCCGCCACCGGCAGTGCGGCGGCGTGCTCGACGTCCATACCCTCCGGGACGCGCGCCAGCCGGTCGCGGTCGGCGACGGCCCGGGTGGCGTAGCAGTGCTGGGCGAGCCCCATCACGGCCTCGCCCACCGACAGGTCGTGGACGTCCTCGCCCACGGCGTCCACGGTGCCCGCCAGCTCCGAGCCGGGGACGAACGGCAGCTCCAGCGGCCAGGCGCCCGCCATGGTGCCGGAGCGCAGCTTGGCGTCGAGCGGATTCACCCCGCTCGCCCGGACGGCGACCCGTACCTGCCCGGGGCCCGGGTGCGGCTCCGCCAGTTCCAGCGGGGCGAGCACCTCGGGGCCGCCGTACTCGGCGAAGGCCATGGCCATGGGCATTGCGGCACCCGCTTCCGGTCGGCCGCACGGTGGCGCGGCGTGTCGACAGCTACGGCTGCCAGTGTCGCCCGGCACGGCCGGTCGCGCGCTCCGGGAGGACCGGGGACCGGCGCGCCGGGCAGGGGCGGGTACCGGGTGGCCGCGGGGAGGCCGGGCGGGGCGGTGTGGCGCCGCCGACGGCCGGATTCTGGCGGTCCGACGCCCGGCGATGACCAAATCCCGGCGCATGGGCGGGAGTTGCCGCAATTCGCCCTACTCCTTCCGGTTCACCGCCGTACGCTGTACGCCTGTCGGCACCGCGCGTACCCGCGGTGCCTTTCTGTGATGTTCAGGGGCGCGGACAGTCGCGAGGGGGAGGCCATGGACCGCATCCGGACGCTGGTGGTGGACGAGCACCGGGTCTTCGCGGAATCGCTCGCCACCGCGCTCTCCGCGGAACCCGACGTCTCCGCCGTCGCCGCGGGCGGGACCCGGGCAGCCGGGCGGCTGCTGGGCCGGGCCCGCGCCTCCGGCGAGCCCTTCCACGTGCTGCTGGCGGACGCCGGGCTGCTACCGGACGCCACCGCCCCCGCGGTGAACGCTGCCGCGAAGGTGCCGGTGACGGCGACCGCGGTGGCCGTCACCCAGGACGCTCCTACAGGCACCGCCGACAGGGCCGCGTCCGCCGGTGCGCCCCCGGCGGACGAGCCCGACACCTCGCTCCTGACCCACCCCGGGTTACGGCTGGTCGTCCTGGCGGCCCAGGACGACGCCGGCACCGCGGCGCGGCTGCTGTCGGCCGGCGCTCTGGGATGGGTGGCCAAGGACAGCTCGCTGGCGCGGCTCACCCACGTCCTGCGGGGCGTGCTCCGTGACGAGACGCACCTGCCGCCCGCACTGCTGACCGGCGTGCTGCGGGAGATGACCCGCGAGCGCCAGGGGCGCGGCGAGTACCAGCGGCTGGCTGACGCCCTCACCCCGCGCGAGCTGGAGGTGCTGCGCTGCATGCTGGCGGGGATGGGCCGCAAGGCGGTGGCCGAGCGCCTCTACCTCTCGCCGCACACCGTCCGCACCCACATGCAGAACGTGCTGGGCAAGCTGGGCGTCCACTCCACCCTCGCGGCGGTCGCGGTGGCGCGCCGCGCGGGCGTGCCACCGGCCGAGGGCTGACCGCCCGTCGTCCCACCGCCGGGGCCCGGCGTCCCGTCACCCGCCGGGGCCCGACGCCGGGAGCCGGCGCGGACCACCGCGGCACGTCGCCGACACGGGGGGCGCGGGCCGACAGTCGCCGCCCCCGTCGCCCCCTCCGCTTCGTCGTGGGGCACGTGGTGCCCTGCGGCGTCCGTGGTGTCAGTGGCCGGTGTTGTCGAACGGAGCCGTCAGCTCCCGCAGCAGCCCGGCGAGTTCCCTGCGCTGACCCAGCGACAGCTCGGCGAGGATCGCCCGCTCCTGCTCCAGCAGTCCGGCCAGTGCGCGGTCCGCGTGGTCCTGGCCCGCCGGGGTCAGCCGCACCAGCACGCCCCGACGGTCAGTCGGGTCCGGCAGCCGCTCCACCAGGCCCTTCTTCGCCAGCCGGTCGATGCGGTTGGTCATCGTGCCGGAGGTCACCAGCGTCTGCGTCAGCAGCTGTCCGGGGGAGAGCTGGTACGGCGAGCCGGCGCGCCGCAGCGCGGTGAGCACGTCGAACTCCCAGGGCTCCAACCCCAGCTCGGCGAAGGCGATGCGGCGCGCGCGGTCGAGGTGCCGGGAGAGCCGCCCGACGCGGCTCAGCACCTCCAGCGGCTCCACGTCGAGATCGGGGCGCTCGCGCCGCCAGGCTGCCACCAGTCGATCGACCTCGTCCTCCATGGCATCAGTGTAGTAGTTCTGTCGACGTGAAGTCTCTTGATCGCGACTATCTTGACGTCGAGAGAAAGAGGCGACAGGGTGGCGTCATGACGACCACGCGCTGGGACCCCGACCAGTACAACCGCTACGCCGACCACCGCACGCGTCCGCTGCGGGACCTGATCGCGCGGGTCCCTGCGCTCGCCGCCGAGGAGCTGCGGATCGCCGACCTCGGATGCGGGCCCGGTGGCCCCACCGCCGTCCTCGCCGAGCGGTGGGGCCGTGCCCGCATCACCGGGTACGACAGCTCGGCCGAGATGCTGGCCCGCGCCTCCCGCCTCGCCGGCCCCACCCCGGGCGGCGGAAGCCTCGCCTTCGAGCAGGCCGACATCGCGGCGTGGCGCCCCGACCGGGACCACGACCTGATCGTCTCCAACGCCGCGCTCCAGTGGGTGCCCGACCATGTGGCGCTCTTCCCGCGTTGGATCGCCGCCCTGGCCCCCGGCGGCGCACTCGCCTTCCAGGTGCCGGGCAACTTCGGCGCCCCCAGCCACCTGCTGCTGCGGGTGCAGTGCCTCGCACCGCGCTGGCGCGACCGGCTCGGCGGGTTGCTGCGGGAGGTGACGCCCGTCCACGAACCCGGCGGTTACCTCGACGCGCTCAGCGTCCTCGGCTGCGAGGTCGACACCTGGGAGACCGTCTACCACCAGCTCCTGCCCGGCCCGGACCCCGTCCTGGAATGGATGCGCGGCACCGCCCTGCTCCCCGTCCTCGACGCCCTCGCGGACGACCCCGGGGCGACGGAGGCGTTCCTCGCCGAGTACCGCGACCGACTGCGCACCGCCTACCCGGCCGGCTCCTTCGGCACGGTCCTGCCCTTCCGGCGGATCTTCGTCGTGGCCCGGCGGCGGGCGGGCTGAGAGCGTGGAGGCCCCACGCCGGGCCCGCGACGCCGGCTACGGCCATCTGCTGCGTTGTCGGCAACGCCCGAAGGCACCCCGGTAGGAGAGTGCCCCTCCGCCGTGCGGCTGACCACATCTGATGCCGCGAGCTGATCCGACGCGGGGTCTCACACGCGCTCTGAGCTGAGGCCGACCGTCGGCCACGATGCCGCCGGGCCCGTGCCGCGCGGCGGCGCCGCCGCGTCCGGTCGAAACGCGTTGCCCGGCGCCCCCGCACGCTGCCAGGATCGCCGGATGAGCACGTCACGACACCCGACCGCCCCGGTCGTCCGCCCCATCACCGACGCCGACGTCCCCACCGCGGTCACCACCCTTGCCGACGCCTTCGCCGACTACCCCTTCACGCGGCACGTGATCGCCGCCGCAGGCCACCGGGAGCGCATCCGCCGGTACCAGGAGCTGTGCCTGACCCGCGTCGGCATGGCCCACGGCCGGGTCTGGGTGGCGGACGCCGGCTGCGCCGTCGCAGTCTGGGGCGTCCCCGGGCACGACCCGTCGCCCGCCTTCGCCGAACTCGGGCCGATCCTCGCCGAGCTCAGCGGTGACCGCGCACCGGCCGCCGTCGCCGCGGACGCGGCGATGGCGCCGCACCGGCCCGAGGAGCCGGGATGGTTCCTGGAGGCGGTCGCGACCGCCCCCCACCGGCAGGGCGCCGGGCTCGGCCGCGCCGTGCTCGCCCCCGGGATCCGGGAGGCCGAGCGCGGCGGCCACCCGGCGTTCCTGGAGACCTCCGACGAGGCGAACGTGGACTTCTACCGGCGGCTCGGCTTCGTGGTCACGGCCGAGGTGCAGCTCCCGGACGACGGCCCGCGCACCTGGTGCATGCGGCGGGACCCGAACCGCGGCTGAGGCGCGGAACGGACGGTGGGCCGATGCCCCGGGGCCTCCGCCGTCGCGCGCGGTGCAGCCCCGGAGCCCGAGGCGTCCGGCGTTCGGGTGGGGCGACCGGGACGACCCGGGGGCGGCCCGTCGCGTCAGGCCAGGTCGGAGGGGCGGGTCCGCAGCTTCGCGGCGAGCCGGGCCAGCGCCCGCTGGTCGGCCGCGGTCAGCGGGTCCAGCACCAGCTTCCGGACCGACCGGAGGTGGACGGGGGCGGCGGCCTCGACCACCGCGAAGCCCGCGTCCGTCAGCTCCGCGACGGTGAACCTGCCGTCCTCCGGATCGGGGGAGCGCGTCAGCCAGCCCCGCTGCTCGAACCGCCGGGCCACGTTCGACAGGCGTGACAGCGAGCCGTTGGCCAGGTGGGCGAGCTCGCCCATCCGGAGCCGCCGCTCCGGTGCCTCCGAGACGTGGCTGAGGACCAGGTACTCGAAGAGGGTCAGCCCGGCCTCACGCTGCAACGGGGTCTCCAGTCGCCCGGGGAGCAGCAGGGCCAGGGAGATCAGCCCGGTCCAGGCCTCCTTCTCCGCCGGGTCCAGCCAGGCGACCTCGTCGGTCTCCCCGGTCTCCTCGGTGAGCGCCGTGGGCGTGACGCCCTCCTCTTCCCGGTGACCGTGGTCGCTGCTCGCCATGGCGTCACGATACCAAGCGGGATGACTTCACACGTGAACTGAATCCGTGCTACGTTCATTACACGCTTGAAGTCAACCAGTGAGGAGCCACCATGACTGCCACCACCGGGACCCCCGAGTTCTTCGCCACCCCCGGCTACGGGGACACCCAGCTGGAGAACATGCGCTACCACCAGGCCGTCCGGATCGGCGACCGCGTGGAGATCTCCGGCCAGGGCGGCTGGGACGACGAACTGAACTTCCCCGACTCGCTGGAGGAGGAGATCGTCCGCGCCTTCGATAACGTCGAGCGCACCCTCGCCACCGCCGGGGCGAGCTGGCCGGACGTGATCTCGGTCGACTCCTTCCACGTCCCGACCGAGCCCGACGAGATCGGGATCGCCCACAACCGGGTCATGGTCGAGCAGTTCCGCCGCCGCATGGGGGAGCGCGCCCCGATCTGGACCGAGATCGGGGTCCCCGCCCTCGGCGCCCCGGGCATGCGGGTCGAGATCAAGGTCACGGCGCTGCTGGGCTCCGACCGGTCGGCCGGCTGACCCCGATCCTGACCGCCCCCGCTCCGGCCCGACCCCGATTCGGCCCGCTCCCGCTCCGGCCGCTCGGCCGGGCGGGCCCGCGGGGCGAGGTCACCGCAGGTGAGCGACGGCACGGGCTCAGAACGTCCACTTGGTGCACCTGGAAGACCTGAACGAGGTACCAGAGGGGGCCGAACGGGTGACTAAGGGAAACTCTTCGTGCTGTGGCCAGTTGTTCAGGCCGTCCCGCGAGGGACAGTCTCAGCCACTCGGAAGGACACAGCAAGTGATCAAGAAGACGCTCGCCACGGTTGCCGTCGCGGCCTCCGCCCTCGGTGCCACCGCCGCCGCCGCTGCCCCCGCGCTGGCCGTCGGTGACGACACCGCTGGCCACACCGCGGTGTCCGGAAACGGCGCGGAGAAGGTCTTCGGCAACACCACCACTCACGGTGGCATGAGCCCGAACATGGCCCTGGTCCAGGGCTCGCTGAACGACATCTGCGCCCCGATCATCCCGGGCAAGCTCAACGTCGGCAGCGTTGTCGGCCTGGTCCCGATCACCGTTCAGGACATCCTCACCAGCACCAACGAGCAGAACTGCGCCGAGAACTCGACGCTGCAGGACGGCGACGACCCGCTGTCCAACCTGCTGTCCAACGTCGAGGTCCTCTCCGGCAACGGCGGCAGCTCCCGCTGAAACGCCTGACGGCGTACAGCAACTGGCGCACGCCGGGTTCTACGGCCTTCTGACCGGCGTACGCTCCGAACCCCCTCCCTGGTTGGCTTCCTTCCCGGGGAGGGGGTTCACCCCTGTCCGCACCCGGCCGGCGCCGCCGTCCCCCCCGCACGGCCCACGCACACCGGCACGGCCGGCCATCCGCTCCGGCGAGCAGCCTCCGGCCTCGACCGCGCCGCGCCCGGTCGCGGCGCTCACTCCCGCAGCGCTCGCCCGCCGGCGCCACCCGGGCGCAGCCACAGGGCCGCGAACAGCGCCACCGCCATGCCGCAGCCGGTGAACACCAGCCCCGCGCCGCGCAGCCCCATCGCCACCGTCAGCGCGCCGACCCCCACCACCGGCAGGGAGATGCCCAGGTAGGCGGCGACGAAGAACGCCGACATCGTCTCGCCCCGGTGGTCCTCCGGGGCGCGGCCCGACACCGCCGCGATCCCCGCGCGGAACGCCAGCCCCTGCCCGACGCCGCCCACCACCGCGCCCGCGACCAGCAGTGGCAGTGAGTGCGCCAGCAGCGAGGCGCCGATGAGCGCCATGCCGGCGACCAGCAGCACGCAGCCCGCCGGCAGCGCCCGCACCACGGACAGGCGGTCCACCAGGAGTTGTCCCACGGTGGAGGAGGCGAAGGCGGAGAAGACGACGGCGCCCGCCACCGCGAGATTGCTCACCGCCAACTCCCGCGCCATGAACGTCGGTGCCACCGAGGTGAAGAGGCCGAACAGCGCGAACCCGGTGAATCCCGCCAGCGCCGCCGGGGCGAAGACCGACCGCACCTCGCGCGGCACCCGGGGCGCCCGGGGGCGCGGCCACCCCGTCGACCGCGCGCGACGCACCGTCTCCGGCAGCAGCGCGGTCAGCGCCACGGCGACCACCAGCAGCCCCAGGTGGACGAGGTAGGGGGTGCGCAACGGCGCCGGCGCGTACTGCGCCAGCACCCCGGCGAGCAGCGGTCCGCAACCGAGCCCGCCCATGTTGGCGGCGGTCGCGGCGAAGGCGGCGCGGGCGCGGGACGCCGCCGGCGCCAGCTCCATGACCGCCACCGTCGCCGCCCCGGTGAGTAGCCCGGCGGAGAACCCGGAGAGGACCCGGCCCGCGAACAGCGCCGGCAGCCCCGTCTCGAAGGCGAAGCACAGGGCGCTGGCCATCGACAGCACCAGGGCGGCCAGCAGGACCGGCCGCCGCCCCCGCTGGTCGGAGACCCCGCCGAGCAGCGCCAGCACCGCGATGACCCCGGCGGCGTAGGTCGCGAACACGACCGTGACGACGAAGGAGGAGAACCCGATCTCCTCCTGGTACAGCCCGTACAGCGGCGTGGGCAGCGTGGTGCCGGCCATGCCGACGGTGAAGACGTAGGCCGCCGCGAGGTAGTGCCAGGAGCGCGCCGGCCGAGCGGCGCGGGAGGTGCCGGTGGTCGTCATGGCGGGAGCGTAGGGCGCCCCGGCGGCGCGCGCCGGGCACGCCGCAGCCGGTCGGTGGGCCGACACCCGATCGGCGTGCCGGGGCGGGCGGTCGGCAAGGGCGGTCGGCCGGGCCGGCCCCGGACCTGCGGCGACCGGGGGCGGCAGCGCAACGCGCCTCTTCGCTCAGAGCGTGTGGGACACCCCGCGTCGGATCGGCTGGCGGCGCCGGACGCGGTCTGCTGCACAGCGGAGGGGCGCCCTCATCCCGGGTTGTGTTCGGGCGTTCCTGACAACGCAGCAGATGACCGTAGCCGGCGTCGCGGGCCCGGCGTGGGGTCTCACACACCCTCTCAGGTGCGGCGGTGCCCGACCAGCCGCGGCTTGTGCTCCATGCCCGACAGGCCGTGCCAGGCCAGGTTGACCAGGTGTGCGGCGACGTCGGCCTTCTTCGGCTTGCGGACGTTGAGCCACCACTGGCCGGTCAGCGCGACCATGCCGACCAGGGCCTGCGCGTACATCGGCGCCAGCTTGGGGTCGTAGCCGCGGGCCTTGAACTCGTGGCCGAGGATGTCCTCCACCTTGGTCGCGATGTCGCCGATGAGGGACGCGAAAGTACCCGTGGACTGCGCGACCGGCGAGTCCCGCACCAGTATGTGGAAGCCGTCGGTGTGCTGCTCGATGTAGTCGAGCAGGGCGAACGCGGCCTGCTCCAGCAGCTCCCGCGGGTGGCCGGCGGTGAGGGCGCTGGTGACCATGTCCAGCAACCGGGCCATCTCCCGGTCGACGACGACCGCGTACAGCCCCTCCTTGCCGCCGAAGTGCTCGTAGACGACCGGCTTGGAGACTCCCGCCTTGGCGGCGATCTCCTCCACCGAGGTGCCGTCGAACCCGCGGGCGGCGAACAGGGAGCGCCCGATGTCCAGCAGCTGGGCCCGGCGTTCGGTGCCGGTCATCCGCCGTCGGCCCCGCCGGGGCTGCTTCGGGGACTTCTCTGTGCTGTCGTCGCTCGCCACGCCTACTCCCGGTTCACTGCTGCGGTCCGTCACCCGGCGCGGACGACGGGTGCCCCCTCCCGCTCCTCCGTGTCCTGCTCCGTGCGCACGCGCCGTGCCTCGATGCGGGAGGACCTGGGCCAGCGTACGTCGTACGCCCAGCCCGCCTTCTCGAACCAGCGGATCAGCCGGGCGCTGGAGTCGACCTGTCCGCGGTCCACTCCGTGCCGTGCACAGGTCGGATCGGCGTGGTGCAGGTTGTGCCAGGACTCCCCGCACGAGAGTACGGCCAGCCACCAGACGTTGCCCGAGCGGTCCCGCGACGCGAACGGCCGCTTGCCGACCGCGTGGCAGATCGAGTTGATCGACCAGGTGACGTGGTGCAGCAGCGCGACCCGGACCAGCGAGCCCCAGAAGAACGCGGTCAGCGCGCCCTGCCAGGACCAGGTGGCCAGGCCGCCGATCAGCGGCGGCAGCAGCAGCGAGACCGCGGCCCACAGCGGGAACTGGCGGGAGACGCGCCGGACCGCCTCGTCGCGGATGAGATCCGGGGCGTACTTCTCCTGCGGCGTCTGCTCGCGGTCGAACATCCACCCCATGTGGGCCCACCAGAGCCCCTTCGCCAACGCCGGGACCGTCTCGCCGTACCGCCAGGGGGAGTGGGGGTCGCCCTCGGCGTCGGAGTGCTTGTGGTGGCGGCGGTGGTCGGCGACCCAGCGCACCACCGGTCCTTCGACCGCCATCGACCCGGCGACGGCCAGCGCGATCCGCAGCGGGCGCTTGGCCTTGAACGCGCCGTGGGTGAAGTGGCGGTGGTAGCCGACCGTGATGCCGTGGCAGCCGATGAAGTAGAAGACCGCGAGCAGCAGCAGGTCCAGCCAGCTGACGCCCCTGCCCCAGGCGAACGGCACCGCGGCGAGCAACGCCACGAACGGCAATGTGATGAAGAGGAACAGCGCGACCTGTTCCGGCGTGCCGCGGCGCTCGCCGCCCAGCGTGGCGGAGGGGGCGACCGTCGCCCCGGGGTCCGCCGTCGCGGCGACCGTCGGGGGTGGGACGCCGTCCGGAGAGGCGGCCTCGTGGTCGGGGGCGCCGTGGGACGTGCTGCCCTGCGCCACACCTGGATCAATGGTCATGTGCGAACCTCGGAGCAAAGAAGTGGTGCAAAAAGGAAACCACGGGCTTACGGTACCGTAACCTACGCAAGCGTAGGTAGAACCGCGTGGAAATCCGCAAGAGCGGGCGAAGCGGTGCAACGGTGCGCTTCCGTGCGCTCGCCGGGGCGTCAGCCGTCCCCGACGCGCACCCGGGACGGCGAAAGGGGGGTCCCCCCGGCGGGACCAGTGCATATCCTGGGGCGGCCGGACAGCGCGGTCCGTAGAGATACGTCGATAGAGCCGCAAGGAGCCGTACCTGTGAGCAGCGCCGACGCCATCCACGACCCCGGGTCCACCGAGGACCAGGACGCACACGAAAGCGGCGCGGCACTACGCGCCGACATCCGCCGGCTTGGCGACCTCCTGGGCGAGACCCTGGTCCGGCAGGACGGCCAGGACCTGCTGGAGCTCGTCGAGCGGGTCCGCCGCCTCACCCGCAGCGACGGGGAGGCCGCCGCCGAACTCCTCGGCGAGACCGGTCTGGAGACGGCCGCCAAGCTGGTCCGCGCCTTCTCCACCTACTTCCACCTCGCCAACGTCACCGAGCAGGTGCACCGCGGTCGCGAGCTGCGGGCGCACCGCGCCACCGAGGGCGGCCGACTCGCCCGCACCGCGGACATGCTCAAGGACGCCGACCCCGAGCACCTGCGGCAGACCGCGGCCAACCTCGGAGTCCGCCCCGTCTTCACCGCACACCCCACCGAGGCCGCCCGCCGCTCGGTCCTCACCAAGCTCCGCACCGTCGCCGCCCTCCTCGACGCCGACAACGGCGACGGCGGTGCCGACCGCCGCCGCACCGACCTCCGGCTCGCGGAGAACATCGACCTCATCTGGCAGACCGACGAACTGCGCGTCGTACGCCCCGAACCCGCCGACGAGGCCCGCAACGCCGTCTACTACCTCGACGAGCTGCACAGCGGGGCCGTCGGCGACGTGCTGGAGGACCTCGCCGCCGAGCTGGAGCGCGCCGACGTGGTCCTGCCGCCCGGCAGCCGCCCGCTGACCTTCGGCACCTGGATCGGCGGCGACCGCGACGGCAATCCCAACGTCACCCCGCAGGTCACGTGGGACGTCCTGCTCCTCCAGCACGAGCACGGCATCGAGCAGGCGCTGGCGCACATCGACGAACTGCGCAGCCTGCTCTCCAGCTCCATCCGCAATACCGGGGTCACCGACGAACTGCACGACTCCCTCGCCGCGGACCTCGAACGCCTCCCGGAGATCACCCCCCGCTACAAGCGGCTCAACGCCGAGGAGCCCTACCGGCTCAAGGTGACCTGCGTCCGGCAGAAGCTCCTCAACACCCGCGCCCGGCTCGCCGCCGACGCGCCGCACCGACCCGGCCACGACTACCTCGGCACCGCCGGCCTCCTCGCCGACCTCACCCTGGTCCAGGAGTCGCTGCGCGCCCACCGGGCCGGCCTCGTCGCCGACGGCCAGGTCGAACGCGTCATCCGCACCGTCGCCGCCTTCGGCATCCAGCTCGCCACCATGGACGTCCGCGAGCACGCCGACGCCCACCACCACACCCTCGGCCAGCTCTTCGACCGGCTGGGCGAGGAGTCCTGGCGCTACGCCGACATGCCGCGCGACTACCGCACCCGCCTCCTCGCCAAGGAGCTGCGCTCGCGCCGTCCGCTCGCGCCCACCCCGGCGCCCCTCGACGACGACGGGGCCAAGACCCTCGGGGTGTTCGCCACCGTCCGCCGCGCGCTGGACACCTTCGGGCCCGAGGTCATCGAGTCCTACATCATCTCGATGTGCCAGGGCGCCGACGACGTCTTCGCGGCGGCCGTGCTCGCCCGCGAGGCCGGGCTGATCGACCTCCACGCCGGCTGGGCCCGCATCGGCATCGTGCCGCTGCTGGAGACCACCGACGAGCTGCGCATCGCCGACGAACTCCTCGACGCGATGCTCTCCGATCCCTCCTACCGGCGCCTGGTCTCGCTCCGCGGCGACCTCCAGGAGGTCATGCTCGGCTACAGCGACTCCTCCAAGTTCGGCGGCATCACCACCTCCCAGTGGGAGATCCACCGCGCCCAGCGCCGACTGCGCGACGTCGCGCACCGGCACGGCGTGCGGCTGCGGCTCTTCCACGGCCGGGGCGGCACCGTCGGCCGGGGCGGCGGCCCCACCCACGACGCGATCCTGGCGCAGCCCTGGGGCACCCTGGAGGGCGCCATCAAGGTCACCGAGCAGGGCGAGGTGATCTCTGACAAGTACCTCGTGCCGTCGCTGGCCCGGGAGAACCTCGAACTGACCGTCGCCGCGACGCTCCAGGCGTCCGCGCTCCACACCGCCCCGCGTCAGCCCGAGGAGGCGCTGGCCCGCTGGGACGCGGCGATGGACACCGTCTCCGACACCGCCCACACCGCGTACCGGGCGCTCGTGGAGGACCCGGACCTCCCGGCGTACTTCTTCGCGGCGACCCCCGTGGACCAGCTCGCCGAGCTGCACCTCGGTTCGCGCCCCTCGCGCCGCCCCGACAGCGGCGCCGGGCTCGACGGGCTGCGGGCCATCCCGTGGGTCTTCGGCTGGACCCAGTCCCGGCAGATCGTGCCCGGCTGGTTCGGCGTCGGCTCCGGACTGCGCGCCGCCCGCGAGGCGGGGCTCTCCGAGGTGCTGGCGGAGGCGTACGAGCGCTGGCACTTCTTCCGCAACTTCCTCTCCAACGTCGAGATGACGCTGGCCAAGACGGACCTGAGGATCGCCGGGCACTACGTGGACACTCTCGTCCCCGACGAGCTGAAGCATGTCTTCGACACCATCCGCGCGGAGCACGACCTCACTGTCTCCGAGGTCCTGCGGATCACCGGCGAGGAGCGGCTGCTCGACGCCAACCCGGAGCTCCGCCAGACGCTCCAGATCCGCGACGCCTACCTGGACCCGATCTCCTACCTCCAGGTCGCGCTGCTCCACCGGCAGCGCGTCGCCACCGAGCGCGGCGAGGCGCCGGACCAGTTGCTCTCCCGCGCGCTGCTGCTCACCGTCAACGGAGTCGCGGCCGGGCTCCGCAACACCGGCTGACACCCCGTCCCCGTCGTCCCGGCTCCGGCCGGGCTGCCGGTGCACCCGTGCCGCTCCCCACCGATCCCGGTGGCGGGCGGCACGGCCCGTTCCGGGAACGCCTCGTCCCCTCCGCGCGCCCCGTCCCCTCCGCGCTCTCCGGCTCCCGCGCGCTCCCGCTCCCGCGCCCCGCCGGAGCGGGGACCGGCGCGCGCCCGGCCGTCCGGGTGGGCGGCGGGTACCGGACCGGTGGTCTTCGCCGCCGCCACGGGTGTCGTACCCCCGGGCGTCACCGCACGGTCGCACCCTGGTCCCACCGGGCAGGAACAGGGCGGGCGCGGGACCGGCGCCCCGGCAGTGCGAGGAGGCACCGCGGTGCACATCTCACGGACCACACACGTCACCGGCCCCGGGCGGGCCGGAGCCGTCACGGCGGCGCTCGCGCTCGCGATGGCGCTGATCGCCGCCTCCGGCGGCGAGGACGAGGAGCTCGCGGCGGCCGACGGCCCCCGGAACGTCATCGTCCTCATCGGCGACGGCATGGGGTACCAGCAGATCGACGCCGCCTCCCTCTACCGCGACGGCACGACCTTCGGTCAGGTCACCGTCGACCCGGGTGCGGAACGGGTCGAACGGTCCCCGGCGCAGGCGTCGACCGTCTACCAGGGCTTCCCCGTCGCGGCCTCGGTCGCGACCTACCCGCGCGGCGGCGCCTACGACCCGAAGGCCGCCTGGGAGACCTTCCCCGCCGTCACCGAGGGGTTCACCGACTCCGCCGCCGCGGCGACCGCCCTCGCCACCGGGGAACGCACCGACAACGGGCGGCTCGGTACCGACGCCCAGGGCAACGCCCTCCCCAACCTCACCGAGCACGCGGCGGAGTCGGGCCGGTCGACAGGTGTCGTCACCTCCGTCCCGTTCAGCCACGCCACCCCCGCCGGGTTCGTGGTCCACCAGAACGGCCGCGGCGACTACCACGCCATCGCCCACGAGATGATCCACGACAGCGACGTCGACGTCGTCATGGGCGCCGGCGACCCCGACCGCGACGCGGACGGCCGCCCGCTGCCGGAACCCGACCACACCTATCTCTCGGCCGCGGACCACCGCGCGCTCCTCGACGGCGAGACCCCCTTCACCCTCGTCAACAGCCGCGACGGCTTCCGCGACCTCGCCGCTGCGACGACGCCCCCGGAGCGCGTCCTCGGCCTCGCGCCCGTCGCCGCCACCCTCCAATACGAGCGTTCCGGCCCCGACCGGACCGACGCCGGCGAGCCGGTCGCCGGCGCGCAGCCGTACGCCGCGCCCGTCACCGAGGAGGTCCCCACCCTCCGCGAGATGACCGAGGCGGCGCTGAACGTGCTGGACAACGCCTCCGGGGAGGGGCTGTTCCTCATGGTGGAGGGCGGCGCCATCGACTGGGCCGGCCACGCCAACGACCTCAACCGGCTCATCGAGGAGCAGATCGCCTTCGACGACACGGTCGCCGCCGTCACGGAGTGGGTGGAGCGCGAGAGCAACTGGGAGGAGACGCTGGTGGTCGTCACCGCGGACCACGAGACCGGCTATCTGAACGGCCCCGGCGCCGACCCCGGCCTGCGTCCGCTCAGCGGGGAGAAGGGTGAACTTCCCGCCGTCTCCTGGCACTCCACCGACCACACCAACTCCCTGGTGCCGCTCTACGCCCGCGGCGCCGGCGCGGAGCGCCTCCACGCAGCGGCCACCGGCCGGGACCCGGTGCGGGGCGCCTACCTGGAGAACGTCGACATCCCGCGCACCGTCCTCACCCTGTGGGGGCGCGACTGACCGCGCGGAGCCGGCGCCACGACGCCTGACGGGACACCTCGCCCGACGGGGCGGTATCGCGCCGGTCGGCGGCGAGGAGCGGTTGACGTCCGGCGCCGTCACTCCATGATGGGGCGTCAGTACCAGGAGTGCCCTCTGGTACCTCCCCCATCGCAGGAGGACAGCCCAGTGCACCTGACATGGACCAGCCGGCTGGCCGCAGGGACCGCGACGGCCGCTCTCGCGCTCACCCTGGCCGCCCCCGTCTCCTCGGCGGACGGCACCGGCCCGGCCACGACCGCACCCACCGCCGACGAGCAGAGCGACGGGGCCGCACCGACGGGCTTCGGCCCCAAGAACGTCATCTTCCTCATCGGCGACGGCATGGGCTTCAACCAGGTGGACACCGCCAGCCTCTACGAGCACGGGGTGAGCTACCACCAGGTCGACGTCGAGCCCGGAGCCGGCGACGTCACCCGGCAACCCGGCCGGGCCACCCAGGTCTACCAGCACTTCCCGGTCGGCGTCGCCGCCGCCACCTACCAGCACGGCGCCGGCTACGACCCGGCGATCGAGTGGGGCAGCTTCCGCGGACCGCTGCAGAACCGGCCCGACTCCGCCGCGACCGCCACCGCGCTGGCCACCGGCGTCCGCACCTACAACGCCGCCATCGGCGTCGACCCCGACCGCAAGCCGGTCCGCAACCTCACCGAGCGGGCGCAGGAACTCGGCAAGGCCAGCGGAGTCGTCACCAGCGTGCCGTTCACCCACGCCACCCCGGCCAGCTTCGTCGCCCACAACGAGCACCGGAACAACTACCACTCCATCGCCCGCGAAATGCTGTGGGAGCACGAGATCAACGTCGTGATGGGCGGCGGCCACCCCTGGTACGACGGCAACGCCCAGCGGCGCGACGAGCCCGTCTTCCAGTACCTCGCCGAGGCGGAGTGGAACGCCCTCTCCGGCGGTGAGACCCAGTTCGACCTGGCGGAGACCCCCGAGGAGTTCGCCGCGCTCGCCACCGCGGAGACCACCCCCGAGCACGTCTTCGGCATGCCGCAGGTCGCCGCGACGCTCCAGTACGACCGCGGCGGCCCGGACCGCGCCGCCGACGGCACCCCGGTCGCCGGGGCCGAGCCGTTCACCGCGCCGAAGAACACCGGCGTCCCCCGGCTCGACGAGATGGCCTCCGCCGCGCTCAACATCCTCGACAACGCCTCCGAGGAGGGGCTGTTCCTCATGGTGGAGGGCGGCGCCATCGACTGGGCCAGCCACGCCAACGAGCTGAACCGCCAGATCGAGGAGCAGAGCTCCTTCAACCGCACCATCGAGACCGTGGTCGACTGGGTGGAACGCGAGAGCAGCTGGGCCGAGACCCTCGTCGTCGTCACCGCCGACCACGAGACCGGCTACCTCACCAGCACCGACGCCGACCCGGGGTGGAAGCCGATCCAGGGCGGGAAGGGCGAGCTGCCCCGTACCACCTGGCACACCGGCGGCCACACCAACGCCCTCGTCCCGGTCTACGCCAAGGGCGTCGGCGCCACCCGCATCGAGCAGTACGCCCGCCACGAGGACCCGGTGCGCGGCGCCTACCTGGAGAACATCGACATCGCCGAGACCGTCTTCGACTACTGGGGCCGCCCCTGACCGGCGCCTCCGACCGACCGCCCCCGTCCCGCCGCGGCGCGACGGGGGCGGTCGCGCGCGGTCAGGACGCGGTCAGGACGCGGCGGTCAGGAAGGTGGCGGTGATCAGCGCGAGCCCCGTTGCGGCGACGGCGAGGCCGGGGCGGGGGAGGCGCAGGCCGCCCGCGACGATCACCGAGGCCAGCAGCAGCGCCCCGGCCAGCGGCAGCCAGCCGTAGAGAAAACCCGGCAACCCGGTCCGCACCACCTGCGCGCTGTCCGGCCGCAGCGCCACCGCCACCCGGTCGCCCTCCGCGCGGCCGGCGCGCTGCTCCAGCTCCACCGTCGGATGTGCCTCCCCGAGCGGGGAACGCGGCACGAACGGGCCGGTGCAGTAGCGGGGGCCGCAGCGGTCCACCGTCATCGTGCCGCGCGTGACCTCCTTGGCGTACAGCGAGTACTGCACCGTCCCCCACGAGGCCCAGGCGCCGGAGACCACCAGCAGGGTGACCACCAGGGAGGACCCGAGGACGCGGCACGCGCCGAGGGCGCGGCGGGGACGGGCGCGGGGGCGGTGCCGCACCGCGCCGGGCGGGGCGGTGGCGATGACCGGCATGGCCGCATACTTCGGCACCGCCGGTCCCCGGTCAAGAGCCCCTGCGCGGGCGGTGGTTGCGCCCCGCGCCGCCCGCGGGCGGGCCCCGCCGGGCGGTCGCCCGCCGAGCTGTCCACCGCCGCACGGCGCGATCGCTGGTTCAGCTGTTGAAGGCGGACTGCGCGCGGTCTAGGCCGTCGGTGATCAGCGCCTCCACGGCGTCGGCGGCGCGGTCGACGAAGTAGTCGAGCTCCTTGCGCTCCGTGGAGGAGAAGTCCTTGAGCACGTAGTCCGAGACCTCCATGCGCCCGGGAGGACGGCCGACCCCGAACCGCACCCGGTAGTACTCGCGGCCGAGGGTGGAGGTCAGGGACTTCAGGCCGTTGTGCCCGTTGTCGCCGCCGCCCCGCTTCAGCCGCAGCACGCCGTAGTCGATGTCCAGCTCGTCGTGGACGACGACCACCCGCTCCAGCGGGATCTTCTGGTAGCCGCACACGGCGTTGACGGGACCGCCGGAGAGGTTCATGTAGCTCATCGGCTTGGCCAGCACGATCCGTCGGCTGTCCGGCCCGGGCGGGCCCAGCCGGCCCTCGGCCACCATGGCGCGCGAACGGTGCACGGCGAACCGCGCGCCGATCCGGTGCGCGAGCAGGTCGGCGACCATGAAGCCCACGTTGTGCCGGTTGCCGGCGTACCCCGGCCCCGGGTTCCCCAGACCGGCCACCAGCCACGGCCCGTTCTCAGCTGTCTCGCTCACCTGGTTCCTCGCTCTCGGCGGTCATGCTGTGCTGCGGCTCACGACCGGACGGCCGGGGCCCGCCGGGGCCCCGGCCGTCCGGGAAGAGAGTGCGGTGCGGGTCAGGCCGCGCCGTTCTCCTCGCCGTTCTCCCCGCCCTCGGCGTCGGCCGCGGGCTCCTCGGCCTGCGGGGCCACGACCTGGACGACGACGGCGTCCTCCTCGGTGACCAGGGTGACGCCCTTGGGCAGCTTGACGTCCTTGGCGAGCACCTGGTCGCCGGTCTCCAGACCGTCGACGGAGACGGCGATGGACTCGGGCAGGTGGGTGGCCTCGGCCTCGACCGACAGGGTGGTGAGGGCGTGCTCCAGCAGGTGCTGGCCGGGGGCCAGGTCGCCGGAGACGTCGACGGGAACCTCGACGGTGACCTTCTCGCCCTTCTTCACCACGAGCAGGTCGATGTGGACCAGCTTGTTGCGGAGGGCCTCGCGCTGGATGGCCTTGGGGATGACGAGCTGCTGCTCGCTGCCCTCGACGTCCAGGCTGATCAGGACGTTGGGGGTCTTGAGCGCCATCATCAGGTCGTAGGCGGGCAGCGTGACGTGCACCGGGTCGCCGCCGTGGCCGTAGATGACGGCGGGGACGCGGTCGGCGGCACGGTTGCGGCGCGACGCGCCCTTGCCGAACTCGGTGCGGGGCTGGGCGGCGATGTTGACGTCGGCCATGGTGGCGCTCCTCTTGCGAAGGGATGGATGGGTCTGCCGGACGAACCGGGGTGCGCCCGGGCGTCCGGCGCACACCATCCGCGGTGATCGGGCCCGCTCGGGGCCGTGCCGCATCAGAGGAGCGCGTCGATAACGGACGGCCGTGCGGTACCTCGCGGCACCTGCGACGGCCTCCCTCGCCGAGCATCGCCGGGCAGTCTAGCGGGGCGGCGCGCCCGGAGGGAAACCGGGCGCCGGGCCGGACCGGTGGGCCGTGCGCCCGTGCGCCCGTGCGCCCGCGGGCCGCCGGGGATGTCGCGCGAGGCTCCACCGTGGCGAGATGCCGTGCCAGGCGCCGCGGGCCGGGCGGGATGTATCAGACAGGGCCTAGTGGTCCTCGAAGAGGCTGGTGACCGAGCCGTCCTCGAAGACCTCGCGGATCGCACGGGCGATGGTCGGCGCCAGCGGCAGCACGGTGATCTTCTCCATGCCGAGCCGGCTGGGCGTGGGCAGCGAGTCGGTGAAGACGAACTCCGAGACGCGGGAGTTCTTCAGACGGTCCGGCGCCGGGTCGGAGAGGATGCCGTGGGTCGCGGTGACGATGACGTCGGCGGCGCCGTTGGCGTACAGCGCGTCGGCCGCCGCGCAGATCGTGCCGCCGGTGTCCACCATGTCGTCCACCAGCACGCACACCCGGTCGCGGACGTTGCCGACGACCTCGTGGACGGAGACCTGGTTGGCGACGTCGGGGTCGCGGCGCTTGTGGACGATGGCCAGCGGCGCGTTGAGCCGGTCGCACCAGCGGTCGGCGACCCGGACCCGGCCGGCGTCCGGCGACACGATGGTCAGCTTGTCGCGGTCCACCCGGTCGCCGATGTAGTCCGCGAGCAGCGGCAGCGCCTGGAGGTGGTCCACGGGGCCGTTGAAGTAGCCCTGCACCTGGTCGGCGTGGAGGTCCACGGCGAGGATGCGGTCGGCGCCGGCGGCGGTCAGCAGGTCGGCCATCAGCCGCGCCGAGATGGGCTCCCGGCCGCGGTGCTTCTTGTCCTGGCGCGCGTAGCCGTAGTAGGGGATGACCACGGAGATCGACCGGGCCGACGCGCGCTTCATCGCGTCGATCATGATCAGCTGCTCCATGATCCAGGTGTTGACCGGCGCGGTGTGGCTCTGGATGAGGAAGCAGTCCGCGCCACGGACCGACTCCTTGTAGCGGACGTAGATCTCGCCGTCGGCGAAGGTCCGGGCGGTCGTCGGTACCAGCTGCACTTCGAGGGCGTCCGCGACCTCCTTCGCCAGCTCGGGGTGAGCGCGGCCGGAGAAGAGCATCATCTTCTTCTCGCCGGACGTCTTGATCCCGGTCACAGCAGGTCTCCTTGAGTGTCGCTCCGGAGTTCACCGAACCCCGACGGTCGCCTTTCGGCCATCGGCCCGAGGCATCTCTACGGTACGTGGTGGCCGCCGAGGCGGAACACCGGTGCGCCGGCCCCGGACCCGGCGGGACCCGGACGACCCTGGCTCCGGAGCTCGCCGGTGACCCGGTCGCCAACGCCGCGCCGTTGAGCAGATCATCGCAGTTCAACGTTTGTGTGGCGAGAGCGGGACAAGAACCGACCGCCCGGCGCGCGACGGCGCATGCGCGGTGTCGCGTCACGGCTCTGCCGCTTCCGGGCGCCCCCGGACACGCCGGGTGTGAGATCCGCCGCGTCGGGGGGTTCCGGCGTTGCGGCAGCCACCGCGAGGTCGTGACACGTCACAGAACGTGGCGCGGTCCGGGGGTCGGGCACGGCGGGTCGCGCACCGGTGGCGCTGCGTGCGACCGGTCGGCGCCCCGACCGCGGCACACCTCGCCCCGCGGCACACCCCGCACCGCCGCACGTACCGCACCGCGGCACGCCCCGCACCGGCCGCGTACGCCGGACGCCCCCGCGCGGGGCGGGGGCCCGCGTCGT
>NZ_JAAVJB010000048.1 GCF_012034385.1 Streptomyces spiramenti | reverse complement strand
CGCCCCGACCGCGCCCCCGGCCACCGACCCCACCGGACCGGACCCCCTGGAGCACCCGGAGCCGGACCGCGTCGCCGACAGCGCCGCCGCGGAGAACCTGCTGCGGTGCTGGGTCCGCGAGACGGGCCTCGTCCCCGACCTCCCCGCGGCCCACGACCCCGGTCCCGGCCACGCCCGGCTGACCGTCCCGCTGCCCGTGAGCGGTACCACCCTGTCCGCCGCCGTCCGCTACTGGTCGCCGACCGGCCACCACCGGTTCGGCCCGCCCGTGCTCACCGGCGCACCCGCGGGCGCCGCGCCCGTGGACGCGGTGACCCTGGCGGCGCTGCTGGTCCGGGAGGGCACCGACCACGCGGGCGGGCGCGCACCCGCCGCCGTCCACACCGAACTCCTCGGCAGGGTGGCCGACTCCACCCGGCGCGTGGGGGAGTTCCTCAGCGCCCGCCGCGCCGCACCGGCGACGCCCCCGGGGACGGTCCCCTTCCTCGACGGGGAGCAGAGCCTCCTCCTCGGCCACCCCCTCCACCCCACCCCCAAGAGCAGGGAGGGGCTCACCGGGCACGAGGCCGCGGACAGCTCCCCGGAGCTGCGCGGCGCCCTGCCCCTGCACTGGTTCGCCGTGCACCGGTCCGCGTACGCCTCCGACAGCGCGTTGTCGGGCCCTGCCGGCACCTCCATCGGCGCCGCCGAACTCCTCGCCCACGCCGCCGGCGTCACTCTCCCTGTGCCCCCGGACTTCCTCCCGCTGGCGCTCCACCCCTGGCAGGCCCGGGACGTGCTGCGGCGCCCCGCCGTGGCGCGCCTCTTCCGCGCCGGGCTGCTGCGCGACCTCGGGCCCCTCGGTGCCCCCTGGTCGCCGACGTCCTCGGTCCGAACCGTGCACCGCGAGGGCTCCCCGGTGATGCTCAAGCTCTCCCTGGGGCTGCGCATCACCAACTCCCGTCGCGAGAACCTCCGCAAGGAACTGCATCGCGGGGTCGAGGTCCACCGGCTCCTCGAAACCGGACTCGGCGCCCGCTGGCGCGCCGCGCAGCCCGCCGGCGGAGGGTTCGACGTGCTCCGGGACCCGGCCTGGGCGGCGGTGGACGACGTGGACGGCACGCCGGTACCCGGGCTCGACCTCGTCATCCGGGACAACCCCTTCGGCCCCGTGACGGACGCCCAGTGCGTCGCCGCGCTGACCGCGCCCAGGCCCTGGCCCGACACCGAACCCGGCCGGCTCACCTCCCGACTGGCCCGGATCGTGGCCGACCGGGCCGTCGCCACCGGCCGCTCGCGCACCGACGTCGCGGTCGAGTGGTTCGCCCGCTACCTGGAGACGGTGGTCCGGCCCGCGCTGTGGCTCGACGCCGTGGGCGGCATCGCGCTGGAGGCGCACCAGCAGAACACCGTGGTGCGGCTCGACGCGGACGGCCTGCCCGACGGCGGCTGGTACCGCGACAACCAGGGCTACTACTTCCGGGAGAGTCACCGACGGGCGCTTTCCGGTCAACTCCTCGGCATCGGCTCGATGTCGGACACCTTCGTACCGGACGAGGTGGCGGACGAGCGCTTCCTCTACTACCTCGGCATCAACAACGTCCTCGGGCTGGTCGGCGCGTTCGGCAGCCAGGGCATCGCCCCCGAACGCCCGCTGCTGGACACCCTCCACGACTTCCTGACCGACCCCGCCCGCGGTGACGGAGCCACCTCCGCCTCCGGCTTCGCGGCGGCGCTGGGCGGCCGTGACGTGCTGCGCTGCAAGGCCAACCTGCTGACGCGGCTGCACGGCATGGACGAGCTGGAGGGCCCGGTCGACGGCCAGTCGGTGTATGTCTCCCTCCCCAACCCGGTGGTGGCCCGGTGAACACCCCCGCACCCCAGGCCGGTCCCGGTGACGGCGCCCGGCTCGTTCCGGCGGGCGGCGCCCTCGGCGACCGCGCCGACGACGACACGGTGGAGCTGCCGCCCACCCCCGGCAGGGCGCCCGGTCTGCCGCTGCCGCCCGCCGAACCCGCCGGCGCGGAACTGCTGGACGCCGTGCACCGGTGGGGCCCGGCCCGCACCCCGCACGGTGAGTTCCGCCTGGTCCCGGTCGTCCCGGAGCGCGACCTCGCGCTGCTGACCGGCTGGATGAACGACCCGGTGACCGCCGAGTTCTGGGAGCTCGACGGCCCCGCGGAGCGCACCGCCGAGCACCTGCGCGCGCAGCTGGACGGCGACGGCCGCAGCGTCCCCTGTCTGGGCACCCTCGACGGGCGGCCCATGAGCTACTGGGAGGTCTACCGCGCGGACCTGGACCCGCTCGCGCGCCACTACCCCGCCCGCCCGCACGACACCGGACTCCACCTGCTCCTCGGTGCCGCCGAGGACCGCGGCCGGGGCACGGGCACCGCGCTGCTGCGCGCCGTCGTGGAGCTGGTGCTCGCCCACCGGCCGCGGTGCGGGCGTCTCATCGCGGAGCCCGACATTCGGAACGTCCGCTCGATCGCCGCATTCCACCGCGCCGGATTCCGTACTCTCCAGGAGAGCGAACTCCCCGACAAACGAGCGGCGCTCGTGGTGCGGGACCGCGACCGCTGACCCAGCCTCCCCTGCCCGTTCCCTCCCGCCCCGCGCACACCGCGTGCCCCGCCGCCCGCTCTTCCGCGGCGGGGCCGCGGCGGACGCGTGACCACCGGCCGCCCGCCGCCGACGTCACCCCTCTCGAAGGAGCGCCAGTGCCCCCCGATCCCGTCCCCTCCGCACTCTCCGCCGACCACACCGGCCTCTCCACCACGGGCCCCGGGCCCGCGCCCCACGCCCCCGCGCCCGGTGCCGACCAGTGGCGCGCCGCGTCCCGCCGGCTCCTCGCCAAGATGCTGGGCGAGCTCTCCTACGAGGAGGTCCTGAACCCCGTCGCCCTGGGCGAGGGCCGGTACGAGCTCGCCGTTCCCGACGGCGGCCCGGCCTACCGCTTCCGCGCGCGCCGCAGCGCCTACGGCCACTGGTCGGTCGACCCGGCCTCGGTCACGCCGGACGCCGACCCGCTCGCCTTCGTGGCCCGCGCACACGACACCCTCCTCGGGCTCACCGGCGACACCACCGGCCACCTCATCCGCGAACTCACCGCGACGCTCAGCGCCGACGCCGTCCTGGCCGCCGGCGCCGTCACCGCCGGCGAACTCGCCGAGCTGGGCTACGGCGAGCTGGAAGGGCACCAGAGCGGCCACCCGTGGCTGGTCGCCAACAAGGGACGCGTCGGCTTCTCCGCCACCGACGCGGCGCACTGGGCCCCGGAGTCGCGCCGCGCCCACCGACTGCCCTGGCTCGCGGTCCACCGCGACCTCGCCACCTACCGCGGCGTGCCCGCGCTCCACGACCCGGCCCGCCTCTACGCCGAAGAACTCCCGCCCGAGACGCGGGAGCTCTTCGCGGACACCGTCCGTGCCGCGGGAGCGGACCCGGACGACTACCTCTGGCTCCCCGTCCACCCGTGGCAGTGGGACAACACGATCGCCCCGCTGTTCGCCTGCCAGATAGCGGAGGGGCTGCTGATCCCCCTCCCCGGCGACGGGGTCCGGCGCCTGGCCCAGCAGTCCATCCGGACCTTCGTCAACGCAGACCGGCCCACCGGACGCAGCGTCAAACTGCCCCTCTCGATCCTCAACACCCTGGTGTGGCGCGGTCTGCCCACCGAACGCACCCTCGCGGCGCCGGCGGTCACCGCCTGGATGCACCGCCTCCGCGACGAGGACCCGTTCCTCGCCGAGGAGACCCGCCCGGTGCTGCTGGGGGAGACCGCCTCCGTCGCCGTCCGCCACCCGCTGTACGACGAGCTGCCCGGCGTCCCCTACCAGTACCGCGAACTCCTCGGCGCCATCTGGCGGGAGCCCGTCGCGCAGTACCTGGAACCCGGTGAACGCGCCCGCACGCTCGCCTCGCTGCTGTCGACGGACGCCGACGGCGGCTCGCTCACCGCTGAGCTGGTCCGGCGGTCCGGTCTGACCGCCCAGGAGTGGCTCGCCCGCCTGCAGGCGGCGCTGCTCCCGCCTCTGCTGCACTTCCTCTACCGCTACGGCACCGTGTTCTCCCCGCACGGCGAGAACACCATCGTGGTGTTCGACGCCGACGACGTTCCCGTTCGCCTCGCCGTGAAGGACTTCGTCGACGACGTCAACATCAGCTCCGAGGCGCTCCCCGAGCTCGACCACATGCCCGACGACGTCCGCGCGGTGCTGTTGACCGAACCCCCCGGGTTCCTCACCCAGTTCATCCACTCCGGGCTCTTCGTCGGCGTCTACCGCTACCTCGCACCGCTGTGCGAGGAGCATCTCGGTTTTCCCGAGGGCGAGTTCTGGTCGCAGGTCCGCGCGGAGGTGCTGCGCTACCAGCAGCGGTTCCCGGAGCTGAAGGACCGCTACGACACCTTCGACATGCTCACCGAGCGGATCGATCGGCTCTGCCTCAACCGCAACCGCCTGTACCTCGACGGCTACCGCGACCGGTCAGAACGTCCGCACGCGGCGGTGCACGGCACCATTCCCAACCCGCTCCACGGCTGACCCGGCCGCGTCCCGGCGGGGGCGGTCACGAGGGGCCGGGGAGTGTCGGTGGCAGCGGTTAGGGTGGCTGCCCTATGAGCGCACCATCGGGCGATCCCAGCCTCTCCGACCTGCTGCACGCCGCCGTCGGCGCCGTCGGTGGCACCGAACGACCAGGTCAGACCGCGATGGCAGGCGCCGTCGCCGAGGCCATCGCGGACGGCACCCATCTGCTGGCCCAAGCCGGCACCGGCACCGGGAAGTCACTCGGCTACCTGGTGCCGGCGCTGGCGCAGGGCGAACGTGTCGTCGTCGCCACGGCGACGCTCGCCCTCCAGCGCCAGCTGGTCGAGCGGGACCTGCCGCGCCTGACCGACGCGCTCCACCCGCTGCTGCGCCGCCGTCCGGAGTTCGCGACGTTGAAGGGGCGCTCCAACTACCTCTGCCTGCACCGGCTGCACGAGGGCGTCCCCTCCGACGACGGCGACGCCCTCTTCGACCCGCTGGAGGCCGCCGCCGAGGCCGGCTCCGGCCCGACGAGCAAGCTCGGCAAAGACCTCCTCCGCATGCGGGACTGGGCGGACGAGACCGAGACGGGCGACCGTGACGCCCTCACCCCGGGCGTCTCCGACAAGGCGTGGTCCCAGGTCTCCGTCTCCTCGCGCGAATGCCTGGGCGCGACCCGGTGCGCCTACGGTCCCGAATGCTTCGCCGAGGCCGCGCGCGAGCGGGCCAAGCTCTCCGACGTCATCGTCACCAACCACGCGCTGCTCGCCATCGACGCCCTCGAAGGCGCGCCGGTGCTGCCCGAGCACGAGGTGCTCATCGTCGACGAGGCGCACGAACTCGTCTCCCGGGTGACCGGGGTCGCCACCGGTGAGCTCGCCCCCGGCGGGGTCTCCCGGGCGGTCCGCCGTTCGACCAAGCTCATCGACGAGAAGGCCGCGGACCAGCTCATGGCGGCGGGGGAGGAGTTCGAGCGCGTCATGGAGCTGGCCCTTCCCGGCCGGCTGGAGGAGGTCCCGGAGGAGCTCGCCCACGCGCTGGCGCTGCTGCGGGACGCCGCCCGGACCGCGGTCACCGCGCTGGGCGGGTCGCGCGAGTCCTCGACCCAGGACGAGGACGCGGTGCGGCGGCAGGCCCGCGCCTCCGTCGAGAACGTCCACGACGTGGCCGAGCGCGTCCTGGCGGGGTCCGAGTACGACGTCGTCTGGTACGAGCGGCACGACCGGTACGGCGCCTCGCTCCGGGTCGCCCCTCTCAACGTCTCGCAGCAGCTGGGCGAGAAGCTCTTCGCCGAACGCTCGGTCATCCTGACCTCGGCGACGCTCAAGCTCGGCGGTGACTTCCACGGTGTGGCCGCCTCGGTGGGGCTGCGTCGTGAGGCCGTCCTCGCGGAGGGCGCCGCACCGGGGGCGGTCGCACCGGCACCGGGGGCGGAGGGGCCGGACGGTCCGGACGGCGGCGGCGAGGCCGAGGAACTGCCGCGGTGGAGGGGGTTGGACGTCGGGTCGCCGTTCGACTACCGGAAGCAGGGCATCCTGTACGTCGCGCGCCGGCTGTCGCCACCGGGGCGCGAGGGGGACCGTGGCGACATGCTGGACGAGTTGGCCGAGCTCGTCGAGGCCGCGGGCGGTCGCACGCTGGGACTGTTCTCCTCGATGCGGGGCGCCCGGGCCGCCGCGGAGGCGATGCGGGGGCGACTGGACGTTCCCGTGCTGCTACAGGGCGAGGACACCCTGGGGGAACTCATCCGGGCGTTTGCCGAGGACGAGGCGACCTGTCTGTTCGGCACGCTGTCGCTCTGGCAGGGCGTCGACGTCCCCGGCCCTGCGTGTCAGCTGGTGGTGATGGACCGTGTGCCGTTCCCGCGGCCCGACGACCCGTTGATGAGCGCGCGTCAGCGCGCGGTGGAGAAGGCCGGCGGCAACGGCTTCATGGCGGTGGCCGCCACCCATGCCGCGCTCCTGATGGCGCAGGGGGCCGGTCGGTTGGTGCGCGCGACGGGGGACCGGGGCGTCGTGGCGGTGCTCGACCCACGCGTGGCGACCGCGCGGTACGGGAGCTTCCTGCGCGCCTCGATGCCCGACTTCTGGTTCACGGCGGACGGCGCGGTGGTGCGGCGTTCACTGGCGGCCATCAACACGAGCGGCGAAGGGTCCGGCGGCTGAGGGCTCGGGGCCGAAGGGTGCGGCACGGAGACTGTGCCGCCCGCTCGGTGACGCGGACGGGCCCCGGAGCCGCGGGGTGCCTGGCGGGCGCCGGGCCGTTCGGCCCGGGCGCGCCCCCACGGGTACCGGCCGTCAGATACGGCGCATGACCGCGACCACCTTGCCGAGGATCGTCGCGTCGCCGCCCGGGATCGGCTGGTAGGCGGAGTTGTGGGGGAGCAGCCAGATCTGGCCGTCCTCGCGCTTGAAGCGCTTCACGGTCGCCTCGCCGTCGAGCATGGCGGCCACGATGTCGCCGTTCTCGGCGACGGGCTGCCGTCGGACGGTGACCCAGTCACCGTCGCAGATGGCGGCCTCGATCATCGAGTCGCCGACCACCTTCAGCACGAACAGCTCGCCGTCGCCGACCAGCTGACGCGGCAGCGGGAAGACGTCCTCGACGGACTCCTCTGCGAGGATCGGACCACCGGCGGCGATCCTGCCCAGCAGGGGGACGTAGGACGCGGCGGGTTTGCCGCCGGCGTCGGCCGGCTGCGGCGTCGGCGTCTCGGCGCCGCGCACCTCGTAGGCGCGGGGGCGGTGCGGGTCACGGCGGAGGAAGCCCTTCCGCTCCAGCGCCATCAGTTGATGGGCCACCGACGAGGTGGAGGAGAGCCCGACGGCCTGGCCGATCTCACGCATGGACGGCGGGTACCCGCGCCGCTGCACGGAGTCGCGGATGACCTCGATCACACGGCGTTGCCGGTCGGTGAGCCCGGAGCTGTCCGCCCGGATGCCGGGGGGGCGCCCCGGCATCGAACGTGCCGCAGGCGGGTCGCCCGCGTGTGCGCCGCCACTGCGGGCCAGCGGAGCCGTGATCGTTTCTTCTGCTGCGGTGGTCATCTCGCCCCTCTCGACTGTTACTCCCTGGCCAGACAACGGTAGTTGCTATCGAAAGGTTGCGCCAAACACACGTTCGAGTGATATTTCATTGATCTGCTCATTTGATCATGCCGGTCGGTGTATGGGTGCTGGTGCGGCGCTCCTCGGCGAGGCCCGTCCCGGCCCCGGTGGTCGCTCCCCTATGCTCGGCACGGATCCCGTCCTCCCGCCGCGCCGCGCCGCGTGTCCATCTGGTGACTCGACCCAAGATCTAGTGGTCGAGCGGGGAGGTGTCACCCACAATTAGTGGTCCCCGGGGTCCGGCCTCGCGGTCGATCACCTATGCTGGGAACCAGCGCGGCGGCCCCGCGGCCGGCACCGGTCGGTCCGTGAACGGCCGCTCCGAACCGAGGAGACCGGACCCATGCACTGTCCCTTCTGCCGGCACAGCGACAGCCGGGTCGTGGACAGCCGCACGGCCGACGACGGCACCACCATCCGCCGCCGCAGGCAGTGCCCGCACTGCTCCCGGCGCTTCACGACGCTGGAGACGGCGGCACTGATGGTGATCAAGCGCAGCGGTGTCACCGAGCCCTTCAGCCGGGACAAGGTCATCGCCGGGGTCCGCAAGGCGTGCCAGGGGCGCCCCGTCACCGAGGACGCCCTCGCGCTCCTCGGACAGCGTGTCGAGGAGGCGCTGCGCGCCACGGGAAGCGCCGAGCTCTCCGCCCACGACGTCGGCCTGGCGATACTGGGCCCGCTGCGGGAGCTCGACCTCGTGGCCTACCTGCGCTTCGCCTCCGTCTACCGGGCGTTCGACAGCCTGGAGGACTTCGAGGCGGCGGTCGCGGAGCTGCGGTCCTCCCGGGACGACCGGCCCGGCACCGACGACGACCCCGCCGGCTGCGACCGCGAGGCGAGCGCCGGAACCGGCTGAGCCGGGACGACGGCCGACAACACCACCACGGCGCCCCGGCCCCTGCCGCGGCGCGCTGACAGAACAGAGCGGTGCCCCGCCCGTCCCACGCGGCGCACGGGGCACATCGGGGCGTTCCACGCCCGATTGGGAGGCGGCATGACAGAGACGACGAGCGGTCCGGCACGGGGCTCCCGTACCAAGGGCGGCAAGAAGGCCAAGCCGGGCAAGGGCCTGCGGATCGAACGCGTCCACACCACCCCCGGCGTGCACCCCTACGACGAGGTCACCTGGCAGCGCCGGGACGTCGTGATGACGAACTGGCGCGACGGCAGCGTCAACTTCGAGCAGCGCGGAGTGGAGTTCCCCGACTTCTGGTCGGTCAACGCCGTCAACATCGTCACCAGCAAGTACTTCCGGGGTGCCGTGGGCACCCCGCAGCGTGAGACCAGCCTGCGGCAGCTGATCGACCGCGTCGTCACCACCTACCGCGCGGCGGGCGAGGAGCACGGCTACTTCGCGACAGCGGAGGAGGCGGAGGTCTTCGAGCACGAGCTCGCGTACGCGGTGCTGCACCAGATCTTCGCGTTCAACTCGCCGGTCTGGTTCAACGTCGGCACTCGGCAGCCGCAGCAGGTGAGCGCCTGCTTCATCCTCTCCGTCGACGACTCCATGGAGTCCATCCTCGACTGGTACAAGGAAGAGGGGATGATCTTCAAGGGCGGTTCCGGGGCAGGGCTCAACCTCTCGCGCATCCGCTCCTCGCGCGAGCTGCTCTCCTCCGGTGGCAACGCCTCCGGCCCGGTCTCCTTCATGCGCGGCGCCGACGCCTCCGCCGGGACCATCAAGTCCGGCGGCGCGACCCGCCGGGCCGCGAAGATGGTCGTCCTGGACGTCGACCACCCCGACATCGAGGCCTTCATCGACACCAAGGTGAAGGAGGAGGAGAAGATCCGCGCGCTGCGCGACGCCGGGTTCGACATGGACCTCGGCGGCGACGACATCACCTCCGTGCAGTACCAGAACGCCAACAACTCGGTGCGGGTGAACGACGCCTTCATGAGCGCGGCCCGCGACGGCGGCAGCTTCGGCCTGCGCGCCCGTATGACGGGTGAGGTCATCGAGGAGGTCGACGCGCGGGGGCTGCTGCGCCGCATGGCGGAGGCCGCCCACGTCTGCGCCGACCCGGGCATCCAGTACGACGACACCATCAACCGCTGGCACACCTGCCCGGAGTCGGGCCGCATCACCGCGTCCAACCCGTGCAGCGAGTACATGCACCTGGACGACACCTCGTGCAACCTCGCCTCGATCAACCTGCTCAAGTTCCTCCGCGACGACGACGAGGGCAACCAGTCCTTCGACGCCGAGCGCTTCGCACGGATCACCGAGCTGATCATCACCGCGATGGACATCTCCATCTGCTTCGCGGACTTCCCCACGGAGAAGATCGCCGAGAACACCCGCGCCTTCCGCCAGCTCGGCATCGGCTACGCCAACCTCGGCGCCCTGCTGATGGCGACCGGCCACGCCTACGACTCCGACGGAGGGCGGGCGCTCGCCGGCTCCATCACCTCCCTGATGACCGGTACCGCCTACCGGCGGTCGGCCGAACTCGCCGGGGTCGTCGGGCCCTACGACGGCTACGACCGCAACAGCGCGGCGCACCGGCAGGTCATGGCGCAGCACGCCGACGCCAACGCCGCCGCGCCGCGCGGTGACGACCTCGACACCCCGGTCTGGTCCGCCGCGACCGAGGCGTGGGCCGATGTGCTGCGGCTGGGGGAGGCGCACGGCTTCCGCAACGCGCAGGCCAGCGTTCTGGCGCCCACCGGCACCATCGGGCTGATGATGGACTGCGACACGACCGGGGTCGAGCCGGACCTCGCGCTGGTCAAGTTCAAGAAGCTGGTCGGCGGCGGCTCGATGCAGATCGTCAACAACACCGTGCCCAAGGCGCTGAAGCGCCTCGGGTACCAGGACGAGCAGGTCGAGGCGATCGTCGCCCACATCGCCGACAACGGCAACGTCGTGGACGCGCCCGGCCTCAAGACCGAGCACTACGAGGTCTTCGACTGCGCCATGGGCGAGCGCTCCATCTCCCCGATGGGGCACGTGCGCATGATGGCCGCGGCGCAGCCGTTCCTCTCCGGCGCCATCTCCAAGACGGTCAACATGCCCGCCTCCTCGACCGTCGACGACGTGGAGGAGATCTACGTCAAGGGCTGGGAGCTCGGGGTGAAGGCCCTGGCCGTCTACGTGGAGAACAGCAAGGTCGGGCAGCCGCTCTCCGCCAAGCGCAAGGACGGCGCGGCATCCGACGCCGCCGCCTCCGGGTCGGCAGCCGCGCCCGCACCGGCACCCGAGAAGGTCGTCGAGTACCGGCCGATCCGCCGTCGGCTGCCCAAGGGGCGGCCCGGCATCACCACCTCCTTCACCGTCGGTGGGGCCGAGGGGTACATGACGGCCAACTCCTACCCGGACGACGGGCTGGGCGAGGTCTTCCTCAAGATGTCCAAGCAGGGATCGACCCTCGCCGGGATGATGGACGCCTTCTCCATCGCGGTCTCCGTCGGCCTCCAGTACGGCGTTCCGCTGGAGACCTACGTCTCCAAGTTCACCAACATGCGGTTCGAGCCGGCCGGTATGACGGACGATCCCGACGTCCGGATGGCCCAGTCGATCGTCGACTACATCTTCCGCCGCCTGGCACTGGACTTCCTGCCGTTCGAGACCCGGTCCGCGCTCGGGATCCACTCGGCGGAGGAGCGGCAGCGCCACCTCGACACCGGCTCCTACGAGCGGGGCATCGAGGAGGTGGACGTGGAGTCCCTCTCCCAGTCGGCACCGAAGGCGCCCGGCCACGCGCCGGGTGAGGCACGCCCCGCCGCGCCGGCCCCCGCGCAGCAGGCGGCCCACAACTCGACGGAGCTCGCGGAGATCCAGCTCGGGCTGAGCGCCGACGCACCGCTGTGCTTCTCCTGCGGTACCAAGATGCGGCGGGCGGGTAGCTGCTACCTCTGCGAGGGCTGCGGCTCCACCAGCGGTTGCAGCTGACGGCGAGTGGTGCCGCCGTCGACTCCCGGTTCACCTTTCCGGTGGACGCGGTGTCGCGGCACTCCGAGGGGACGCCCGCCGCGGCTGCGGCGCGGGGCCGCTCCCTGCCCGGCGGAGGGCCCGGTGCCGCCTGCGCACGGCGATCGCGGTGCCCGGCCGGGCCGTGCCGGGGGAGCCCCCGCGGCCATAGGATGGCGCGGTGCTGGTCAGGTGGATGAGGTGCTCGGTGGTGGACCGCGACCGGTTCGAGCGCGGTCAGCGCAAGTGGGCCGGGCTCCAGGGCGAGCCCGGATTCCGTGGCCAGGGCGGTGGTTGGGGGCGCGGGTCCCCGGACACGGCGCATCTCTTCGGCTTCTGGGAGAGCCGAGCTCTCTACGACTCGTTCATGGCGCGTTCGCACGACCGGCTCGCCGCCTCGCAGGGCGGGAGCTTCCGGGACGCCGAGGTACGTCTCTTCGAGTACCGGTTCGACGTGAAGCTCGGCTTCGAGCCGCGGTTCGACGACGCCGATGTGCTGCGGGTGGCGCACTGTCTCGTGCGGCAGGACCGGGGCGAGCACTTCGCACACATGCAGGCCAAGGTGTGGAATCCGGCGATGGCGGGATCACCCGGCATGCTCCGGGGGGTATTCGCCGCCGCGGAGCGGGTGCGCGAGTTCCTCGTCCTCTCCATGTGGGACAGCGCCGCAGAACGCGCGAAATACCGTCGGGACCGCATCGAGCGGCTGGCCCTGCGCGCCCAGATCGGCGCCGACATCGAGGGGATCGCCGGCGACGTCATCGACGTCGAACGGCGCTGGACCGTCTGACCCCTTCCGGTGGGGGAGCGGCCCCGGGGCGGCGGAGCGCCACGCGGGCCCGGGCGTAAGGTGAGGGGCGCCATGCCATACGAACCGCCCACGCACACCGTCGAACGCTCCCTGCGCGCCACGACCGGCGCCCGTACGGTCGCGGGGGTGGACGAGGTCGGCCGCGGGGCCTGGGCCGGTCCGGTCACCGTCTGTGCGGCCGTCACCGGACTGCGTCGTGCCCCCGAGGGGCTGACGGACTCCAAGTTGCTGACCGTCGCGCGGCGCAACGCCCTGTCCGCCGAACTGACCGATTGGGTGACCGCGTTCGGGCTCGGCCACGCGTCCCCCGAAGAGATCGACGCACTCGGGATGACGGCCGCGCTCCGCCTCGCTGCGGTCCGCGCACTGGACGCCCTGCCCGATCGTCCCGACGCCGTCATCCTCGACGGCAAGCACGACTACCTCGGGGCGCCCTGGCGGGTCCGGACGGTCGTCAAGGGGGACCAGTCCTGTGTGGCGGTCGCCGCCGCCTCGGTCATCGCGAAGGTGCACCGCGACGCGCACCTGGCGGAGATCGGCACGGGGTGCCCGGATTTCGGGTTCGCGAGCAACGCCGGATACCCGGCTCCGGTCCACCGTCGGGCCCTGGAGGAACACGGTCCGACGGAGCACCACCGGAGGAGCTGGGCCTACCTCGACGCGCTGCCCCGCTGGCGCCATCTGCGCCTGCCCGCCCCGCGTGGGGCGGGCGGCCGACCGGCCGAGCCGACCGGCGACGACGGTGCTCAGCTGGGCTTCTTCTGAACCCGGCTTTCCTTGTCAGCCGCCTCGCGGCGGGTGCCGCCGCACCCGGGCATCAGTTCTGGGACGCCAGCACCAACGGCATCACCGCGGTGGCGCCCGCCCGCAGCAGGATGCGTCCGGCGACGGCGACCGTCCAACCGGTGTCGGTGTAGTCGTCCACCAGCAGGACGGGCCCGGCCGCCTTCGCGAGAGCCTCCGTGAGCCCGGGGCCGGGTGCGAGCGAGTCATGGAGGCCGCGCAGTCGTTGAGCACTGTTGCTCCGGGGACCGGCGCCGCCCGTCGCCTCGACGGTGCCCAGCAGCGGCAGTCTGCCGACCTCGGCGATGCGCGCACCGAGGGACCCCACCAGTCGGGGCCGGGTGTGCGAAGCGACGGTGACCACACCGACCGGGCGGGGTGCTGAGACATCGCCGGCGGCCCAGCCACCCGGGCCCCGTGCCCAGTCGGTGAGAACGGTGACCACCGCCCGCACCACGTCGTCCGGGACCTCCTGGTCGGGGGTCCGGGGGGCGAGCAGCGGGCGCAGCCGGTTGCCCCAGCCGATGTCGGACAGCCGACCGAGGGCGCGCCCCGGCGCGGTCTGCTCCCCTGCCGGGATCTTGCCCTTCAGTTCCAGCCCGACCGCGCCCAGGCCCGTGGGCCACATCTTGCGCGGCTCCACCGTCACGCCCGGCCGTCCGAGGTCCGCCCGGGCGGCGTCCAGCGCCTGGTCCGAGACGTCCGCCGAGAATCCGTGCCCGCTGCACCGGTCGCATCGGCCGCACGGCCCGGCGTCCGTGTCGTCCAGCTGCCGCCGGAGGAACTCCATCCGGCAGCCGTCCGTGGCGGCGTAGTCGCGCATGGCCTGCTGCTCCGCCTTCCGCTGCCCGGCGACCCAGTCATAGCGCTCGTGGTCGTAGTGCCACGGCGCCCCGGTCGACTCCCAGCCGCCGCGGACGCGTCGCACCGCACCGTCCACGTCCAGGACCTTCAGCATCATCTCCAGCCGGTTGCGCCGCAGGTCGACCAGCGGCTCCATCGCGGGCAGCGACAGCGGCCGGCCCGCCTCGGCGAGGACGGCGAGGGTCCGGCGCACCTGCTCCTCGGACGGGAACGCCAGGGAGGCGAAGTAGCTCCAGATCGCCTCGTCCTCGCGGCCCGGCAGCAGCAGTACCTCCGCGTGCTCCACGCCGCGGCCCGCGCGGCCGATCTGCTGGTAGTAGGCGATGGGGGAGGACGGGGAGCCCAGATGCACCACGAACCCCAGGTCGGGTTTGTCGAAACCCATGCCGAGGGCGGAGGTGGCCACCAGCGCCTTCACCCGGTTGGCCAGCAGGTCCGCCTCGGCCGACTCCCGGTCGGCGTTCTCCGTGCGTCCGGTGTACGAGAGGACGGTGTGCCCGCGCTCACGCAGGTAGGAGGTGACCTCCTCGGCGGCGGCGACCGTCAGCGCGTAGATGATCCCGGATCCCGGGAGCTCTCCGATGTGGTTGTCCAGCCACGCGAGCCGGTGTGCGGCGTCGGGCAGCGCGAGGACCGACAACCGCAGACTCTCCCGGTCCAGGGTGCCCCGCAGCACCAGCGCGCTGCCCGACTCGTGGGTCCCCAGCTGCTCGGCGATGTCGGCGGTCACGCGTGCGTTGGCCGTCGCGGTGGTCGCGAGCACCGGGACACCGGCGGGGAGTTCACGCAGCATGGTGCGCAGTCGCCGGTAGTCGGGACGGAAGTCGTGACCCCAGTCGGAGATGCAGTGGGCCTCGTCCACGACGAGCAGGCCGGTCGCGGCGGTCAGGCTGGGCAGGACGTTGTCGCGGAAGTCCGGGTTGTTGAGGCGTTCGGGACTGACCAGCAGGACGTCCACCAGCCCTTCGGTGACCTCCTGCTGGATGGACCCCCATTCCTCGGGGTTGGCCGAGTTGATGGTGCGCGCGGTGATACCGGCCTGCCGGGCGGCGGCGATCTGGTTGCGCATGAGCGCGAGCAGCGGCGACACGATCACGGTGGGCCCGCCGCCCCGGGCGCGGAGCAGCGACGTCGCGACGAAGTAGACGGCGGACTTCCCCCAGCCGGTGCGCTGGACCACGAGTGCTCGGCGCCGGTCGGCGACGAGCGCCTCGACGGCCCGCCACTGGTCCTCGCGAAGGGTCGCGCCCGGCGCGCCCACCAGTCGGGCGAGAACGGCGTCCGCCGCCGCGCGCAGCTCTCCGGAGGGTGGGGCGGGGGTGGGGTCTGGCTGAGGAGCGTCCATGGGCCCATGCAAGCCGATCGGCACCGGTGAACGCCAACCGGCCCTGTGGACGAGCGGGCGTTTCATTCGACCGGTATGACCATGTACGGCGCCTGTGGAGAACTTTCGGCACGGCCGGCGGGGAGCGGCCACCGTGACGGCATGCATCACAACGAAGCCACCGAGCCCAGCCCCGTCGACACCACCCCCGGCTCCCGCGGGCACACCTCCGACACCGCCGACACCCCCGGGCCGCCCGACGCCGACGTGCTCCCCGCGCCGCACGCCCAGGACCCGGCGGGCGCGGGCGACGACTCCCGGGTGACGCTGCGCGGCCCCGGCGAGCTCGCCGACGCGCTGCCCTACCTCCTCGGCTACTACCCCGACGACTCGATCGTGCTCGTCGCGCTCCACGGCCCTCGCCACCGTGTCGGAGGTCGCGTACGCACCGCCCTGCCGCAGTCCCCGGCCGCCTGGGACGACACCGTCCGTGAGATGGTCTCCTGCCTGTCGGAAGGCAGCGCCGCCCGAACCGGACCGCCCGGCGCCATGGTGGTCTACCTCTGCCAGGACCCAGGCAAGGACGAGACTCCCACCCAGGTCATGGAGCGACTGCGCCCGCTCGCACAGGTGGTGCGCACCACCTGCGGCGCGCGCGACGTGCCCGTCCTGGAGGCGCTCTGTGTGAGCGGTGGTCGCTACTTCTCCTACTGCTGCCCCGAAGGTTCCTGCTGCCCGCCCGACGGCTTCCCGCTGCGCGAGGAGCGGACCCCGACCATCGCCGCAGCGGCGGCCTACGCGGGCGTCCACGTCCAGGGCTCCCTGAGGGACCTGGAACGACGCGTCCGGCCGCTCGGCGAGCCCGTGGCCGGTCGGCAGCTCCACGCCTTCGACGTCACGGCCAGGGCCCTCGTGCCGCGCATGCTGGCCCGGGGCGACGCCGCGGAAGCGGTGAGGGCCGAGACGCTGAACGCCGCCGAGCGGGTCCTCACCCGCTACCGGCGCGGAGGGCTCGTGGGCGGGGACCCCGGGGCGGCGGACTCCCGTGACGACTCCCTGCTCACCTCGCACGAGGCCGCGGCGCTGGTGCTCGGCCTGCAGGACCGCGTCACGCGGGACCGAGCCGCCCGGTGGATGGAGGGAGACCGAGGACGGGAGGCAGCACGGCTCTGGCGGGCCCTCGCGCGCCGGTGCGTCGGGGCCTTCGAGGGGCACGCACCCGCCCCGCTGACCCTCGCGGGGTGGACGACATGGTCCCTGGGCGAGGAGGCAGCCGCACGGGTCGCGATCGGCCGGGCCCTCGAACTCGACCCCGACTACACCTTCGCGCGCCTGCTGCACCACGCGGTTAACGACGGTATGGACCCGGAGCCGTTGCGCCGGTGCATGCGGGACGCGGGAACCTCGGGGACGCCCTGACAGAACCCGGCGGACAACTATGATCACCGCATGTCCTACGAGCCGTCAGACTATCCGCCGTTCGCTGTCACCGTGGATCTGGTCGTGCTCACCGTGCGGCGACATGCGTTGTCGGCCCTGGTCGTCCGCCGGGGTGAGGATCCGTACCGCGGTTGGTGGGGGCTCCCCGGGGGGTTCGTGCTGGAGGACGAGGACCTCGGCTCCGCGGCGGCGCGGGAACTCGCGGAGGAGACCGGCCTCCAGGCGTACGGCCCCGGCAGCGGGGACGCCGGCGTTCACCTGGAACAGTTGGCGACGTACGGGGAGCCCGGACGGGACCCGCGGATGCGCGTGGTCAGCGTCGCGCACCTCGTCCTCGCGCCGGACCTCCCGGCGCCCGTCGCAGGCGGCGACGCCGGAGGGGCCACCTGGATGCGGGTCGACCAAATCCTCCACGGGGACGGGGCGGTGGTGGCGGAGCACGAAGGCCGTGAACCCCTCGCGTTCGACCACGACCGCATCCTCGCGGACGGGGTGGAGCGCGCGCGGGCCAAGCTGGAGTACAGCGCGCTCGCGGCGGCCTTCTGCGGCCCGGAGTTCACGGTCGGCGAGCTGCGCCGGGTCTACGAGGCGGTGTGGGGCGTCGTGCTCGACCCGCGCAACTTCCACCGCAAGGTCACGGGCACCCCCGGCTTCCTGGTTCCCACCGGAGGAACCACCACCCGCCAGGGCGGGCGGCCCGCGCAGCTCTTCCGAGCCGGCGCGGCCACCGTCCTGAACCCGCCGATGCTGCGCCCCGAGGTCTGACCGGCCCCTCTCGGACGTGGGGACCCGGTTCGGGTGGCTGGGGCGCCGCCTCCGGGCCGCCCTTCCCTGGGTCCTGTCTGGTGAACAGCGTCGCGGGCCGGGCGGGAATACCGGACAGGGCCGAGCGGGGCTGGGGCGCCGGGGACGGCCCTGGGGCTCCACCGCGACGGCCCTCCGTACGGAAGCGCGTGCCGCGTTCGTGGCCGCGCGGGCCGGTGGCACGGCGGCTGTCGGGCGACGCCATGCCGTTCGGTCCGCGGGTGCTCGGCGCGCCCTTCCCGAGCCCCGCGGCCCGCTCGCCCACGTCGTGTCGCCCACGGGATCCACCCGACGCGGTCGGAGCACCGCGCTCTCGGCACCCACCGCCGCTCGTCGCACACTGCACCTGGTGCGGTGCGGTGCGGTGCGGTGCGGTGCGGTGCGGTGACGACCGGACCGCACCGGACGCCGGGCAGAACAGTTCCCCGCCGGGCCGCCGGCCCGCCGGCGTGGCGACGACGGCACGGTGGGAGGGGCCTCCCCTCCGCCCACGGGCGGGTCACCGGCCGGGGTGTGCGGCGGGGGCGCCCAGCGGTCTGCCGGTAGCTACGCGAAGTGCGCCGTCGGAGTGACACCGGCGGCCGTCGACCCCCGGGGACGGTCCCTGCCGAGGCCGCGCCGTGCTGGGACCGCCCGCTCGCCACCCCGACCGTCGATGACAACTACTGCGCACCGCAGAATATTTGTCCGCTTTGCGGTAATTAGTCGTCAATTATACGGTCGGGGAACATCACCCTTTCGTGTGCTTTTCACCAAAGACCTCAAGCGAGCGGCGAGCACCGCCGACAAAGGATGCGTGACTACCCTTGCGCAGACCATGATGAACGCCGCTCGCCCCTCCGTCGCAGGTTCGGGTGAGTTCGACCGCTACTCCTACGCCGAGTCCACCGGCTCCTCACGCACCACCAGCGCCCCCGCGTGGGACGGGGCCGACTCGGACCTGGGGCGGATGGGGCGCCGTGCGCCGGGCAACCGGGGGCGCGGCCTGCACGGTCAGCTGGTCCAGCAGCTGGGGCAGATGATCGTCTCCGGGGACCTGGGCGCCGACCGCCCCCTGGTCCCCGAGGAGATCGGGCAGCGTTTCGAGGTCTCCCGCACCGTGGTCCGCGAATCGCTGCGGGTGCTCGAGGCCAAGGGGCTCGTGAGCGCCCGGCCGAACGTGGGTACCCGGGTCCGCCCGGTCGCCGACTGGAACCTGCTCGACCCCGACATCATCGAGTGGCGCGCCTTCGGCCCACAGCGTGAGGACCAGCGCCGCGAGCTCTGCGAGCTCCGCTGGACGATCGAGCCCCTCGCGGCCCGCCTCGCGGCCGGTCACAGTGACGACGAGGTGCGCCAGCGCCTCGGCGACATGGTCGACATCATGAACCACGCCCTCGCGCAGGGGGACGGTCTCACCTTCTCCCGTGCGGACGCCGAGTTCCACACCCTGCTGCTCCAGGCCGCCGGCAACAAGATGCTGGAGCACCTCTCGGGCATCGTCGGGGCAGCCCTGCAGGTCTCCGGCGGCGCCCCCGCCGCGTGCGAGCACCCCACCGAGATCTCGGTCGGGCACCACCAGCGGATCGTGGACGCGGTGGGCGCCGCGGAGCCGGTAGCTGCGGAGATGGCCGTGCGGCAGCTGTTGGCGCCCAGCTCGGAGGCGGCGCTCTCCGGCGCGGGTCAGGAGCGCGTGGTGCCCGCACCGCGTGAGCACTGAAGCGTCGCGGGTGTCGCCGGTGCCGGTCCTGCGTGGCCGGCACCGGCCGCATTCGCCGGCTGCCCGCTACAGTCGGAAGAGCGGTGTGACTCGGGACACGCGAAATGCGGCGTAACACTTCGGGGAGCAGCGCGATGACTCATAGGTAGCAGCCGGGAGGACCGGCGCCGGATCCACTCCGACGCCGTCGCCCGAGCCGCTCACCGAATCCGGTGGCCGTCCGGCCTGCCGGTCGCGGTGTCGCTCTCCCGGGTGGCACCGAAGCCGTTCCCAAAGTTCCGAGAGGTTGTTCGTGTCGGCCAGCACTCCCCGTACGATCCCTGCCGAGATCGCCGAAGCCGGTTCTGTGATGGCGCTCATCGAGCGGGGCAAGGCCGAAGGGCAGGTCGCTGGTGACGACATCCGCCGGGCTTTCGAAGCCGATCAGATCCCGTCCTCCCAGTGGAAGAACGTTCTCCGCAGCCTCAACCAGATCCTGGACGAGGAGGGGGTGACGCTGATGGTGAGCGCGGCCGAGTCGCCGAAGCGCTCGCGCAAGAGCGTCGCCGCCAAGTCGGCGTCCAAGCGGACGACCACCAGGACGGTCGCGGCCAAGACGGTCTCCGCCCCCCAGACCGCCACCGCCTCGGTGGGCGACACCGCCGAGGGCGACGGGACCGCCGCGAAGAAGGCGACCGCCAAGAAGGCCACGGCGAAGAAGACCACCGCCAAGAAGGCCACGGCGAAGAAGACCACCGCCAAGAAGACCGCGTCCAAGCGCACCGCGGACGACGTGGACCTGCCCGACGAGGCAGAGCTCGCCGACGGTCCGCCTCGCAAGGGCGCGGACGGCAAGGTCGAGGGCGAGGGCAAGGAGGCCGAGGGCTTCGTGCTCTCGGACGAGGACGAGGACGACGCCCCCGCGCAGCAGGTCGCGGCGGCCGGTGCCACCGCCGACCCGGTCAAGGACTACCTCAAGCAGATCGGCAAGGTCCCGCTGCTCAACGCCGAGCAGGAGGTCGAGCTCGCCAAGCGCATCGAGGCAGGCCTGTTCGCAGAGGACAAGCTGGCCACCGCGGACAAGATCGCGCCGAAGCTGAAGCGCGAGCTGGAGATCATCGCCGAGGACGGCCGGCGGGCCAAGAACCACCTGCTGGAGGCGAACCTCCGGCTCGTGGTGTCGCTCGCCAAGCGGTACACCGGCCGCGGCATGCTCTTCCTGGACCTCATCCAGGAGGGCAACCTCGGTCTGATCCGCGCGGTCGAGAAGTTCGACTACACCAAGGGCTACAAGTTCTCGACCTACGCCACGTGGTGGATCCGCCAGGCGATCACCCGGGCCATGGCCGATCAGGCCCGCACCATCCGCATCCCGGTGCACATGGTCGAGGTCATCAACAAGCTCGCCCGCGTGCAGCGCCAGATGCTCCAGGACCTGGGCCGTGAGCCCACGCCGGAGGAGCTGGCCAAGGAACTCGACATGACGCCGGAGAAGGTCGTCGAGGTCCAGAAGTACGGTCGCGAGCCGATCTCCCTGCACACCCCGCTCGGCGAGGACGGCGACAGCGAGTTCGGTGACCTCATCGAGGACTCCGAGGCCGTGGTTCCGGCGGACGCGGTGAGCTTCACCCTGTTGCAGGAGCAGCTGCACTCGGTGCTCGACACGCTCAGCGAGCGTGAGGCGGGTGTGGTGTCGATGCGGTTCGGCCTCACCGACGGTCAGCCCAAGACGCTCGACGAGATCGGCAAGGTCTACGGCGTGACGCGTGAGCGCATCCGGCAGATCGAGTCGAAGACCATGTCGAAGCTGCGGCACCCCTCGCGTTCGCAGGTCCTGCGGGACTACCTCGACTGATGCCGGGCCGCGGACCCCGCGGGGTCCGCACCGGTCCGAAGGCCGCCACCCCGGTACGCCGGGGTGGCGGCCTTCGTCGTGTCCGCCGCCGCGGCCCGACGCGGGTGGCGGCCCCGGCGAGCGTTGCGCCGACCGGGTGATCCGGCCCGCCGCCGGGCATGGTTGCGCCGGACGGGTGACGCTCCCGGTGGTCACCGCCCCGGTGGCCCCGGACGGACGGGGACGGGTCCGTTGCCGGAGGTCCTTCGGGCGTGCCGGGGCGAGCGCCGGCGGGTCCCAGGACGACCGTCGCCGTACGGGTGGAAGGTTCGCCCGATCGGGTATCCGGGATGCGCGGCGCCGGGCGGTGGACGACCCTGGGTGATCAGACAAACCCGTTCGGTCAGGAGATTGCATGCGTCGTCTGCCCAGACTGCTACTCGCCGCGTCCGCGCTGTCGTTGCCCCTCACCGTGCTGCCCGGTGCGCCCGTCTCGGCGGGGGAACTGGTGGTGGGCGGCCAGCCCGTCCGCGCCGAGGACCACCCGTGGACGGTGGCGCTCAGCAGCCGTGACCAGTTCGGGCCGGACCGTTCCGGCCAGTTCTGCGGGGGCGTGGTGGTCGCCCCGCGGACCGTCGCCACCGCCGCCCACTGCCTGGGTGCGGGCGGCCAGACGGAGGCCGAGCTGCCCGCCGATCTCTCGGTGGTCGCCGGCCGCAGTGACCTCGGTCGCGGGGGTGACGCGGTGGGGGAGGAGGTGGCTGTCGCCTCCGCCTGGGTCCACCCCGAGTACGACGACAGCCGCCAGACGCACGACCTGGCGCTGCTCACGTTGGAGTCCGACCTTCCCGAGTCCTACGTGATCCGCCCCGCGCCGCAGGGGCACGAGGCGTACCGGGAGGGCAACGACGCCCAGGTGTACGGCTGGGGGGACACCACTGGGGAGGGGGACTACTCCCGGTACCTGCTGGGTGCCGATGTGCGGATGATCTCGGACGAGGACTGTGCCGCCGCCTACCCGTCGGGGAGTCCCCGCTTCGAGGGGTCGGTGATGGTCTGCGCCGGCCTCGCGGAGGGGGGCTCGGACGCGTGCCAGGGCGACAGCGGTGGCCCGCTGGTGGCGGACGGTCTGCTGGTGGGGCTGGTCTCGTGGGGCAGCGGCTGCGCCCTGCCGGAGCGACCAGGGGTGTACACCCGCGGGTCCCTCGTGGGGGACGCCCTGGCCGTTCAGCAGGCTGCCGGAGACGCCTGAGCGCACGGTGAGGTGTGGGGGGTCCGGTCACCGGAGGGTGGCCGCACCCCGCTGTCGCGCCCGCAGCGTCCTCGACCGTCGGCCGGCGGGGAGCCGGGGGCCCGCGCGTGAGCGGTGCGGTCCGCCGCGGTCACCGGCCGCGACGCGAGGGGGGTGCCATGAGGAAGCGGGCGGCGGCAGCCCCGTGAGGGGTGCCTCCGCCCGCCCTGATGCTCAGCCCGTCGGATGGGTCGGGACGCGAAGCGTCGTTCCCGTTGGTGCGGCAGGCCGCAGAGTCAGCGCTCCTCGTTGTTCGCGGGTTCGGGAGTCGCGGTGAGCTTCTCCGTCTCGTCCTGTATCTCCGCGGCGATCTTCTGGAGCTCGGGGGAGAACTTACGGCCGTGGTGGGCGCAGAACAGCAGCTCCCCGCCGCTCACGAGCACGACGCGCAGGTACGCCTGGGCGCCGCAGCGGTCGCAGCGGTCAGCGGCCGTCAGCGGGGTCGCGGGTGTCAGAACTGTAGTCACGTCGCCTCTTCTCTAGCTCGACGAGCTGTCGTACCAGGGTCAACATCCAACCAGGCCGAAAACGTTCCCGCTCGCGGCTTTTTCTTCGGGACCTCTCGCATCGGCCGATACCTCCCGAAGCGGCTGAACGCTGCCGGGTGGCGGCGAAAGAGCCGTATGTGCGTTGGGTGCTCCGTGTCAGCCGTGTCGAAACACGGTGAGAGGGTCTTTCCGGTCTTTCGGTCCTGCGGTGCTGATGTCGGCCGCCCCGTGCTGGCCGCCGCCGACATCGTCCTCGTGAACAAGGACGTGCCCGGAGCCTAAATGGTTCATGCCTCGAAGGGAACGCGATGTCCACCTCACCCGATCGAGTTTTCGAACGCCTGTACCACTCTGGGGTACCCTGATCGCGCTCTCGGGTGGCCTGCTCACCAGCGCTACCAAGCCTCGGTACCCTCTGAGCGGCGAACCCGCCACCCCAGCAGAATTCAGCGAGGAGCGAACTGCGTGACCGCCGACACATCCGCCCCGACGACCGCACTGCTAACCGGCGGTGACACCGGGAGCAACTACACCGCGCGGCACCTGCTCGTCCTGGAAGGGCTGGAGGCGGTCCGGAAGCGCCCCGGCATGTACATCGGCTCCACCGACAGCCGCGGGCTCATGCACTGCCTCTGGGAGATCATCGACAACTCGGTCGACGAGGCGCTCGGCGGGCACTGCGACCACATCGAGGTGCTGCTCCATGAGGACGGCTCCGTCGAGGTGCGTGACAACGGGCGCGGCATCCCCGTCGACGTCGAGCCGAAGACCGGCCTCTCGGGGGTCGAGGTCGTCATGACCAAGCTGCACGCCGGTGGCAAGTTCGGAGGCGGCTCCTACGCCGCCTCCGGCGGTCTCCACGGCGTGGGCGCCTCGGTGGTGAACGCGCTCTCGGCCCGGCTCGACGTCGAGGTGGACCGCGGAGGTCGCACGCACGCCGTCAGCTTCCGCCGCGGCACCCCGGGGATCTTCACCCGGAAGGGCCCCGACGCGCCCTTCGACCCGGCCGGCGGACTCGTCGCCGGTCGGAAGATCGCGAAGAGCCGCACCGGCACCAGGGTGCGGTACTGGGCCGACCGGCAGATCTTCCTCCGGGACGCCCGGCTCTCCCTCGACACGCTCTACGGCCGCGCCCGGCAGACCGCCTTTCTCGTGCCCGGCCTGACCATCGTGGTGCGAGACGAGCGCCAGCTCGGTGAGGACGGCACCGGGGCCACGACCGAGACCTTCCACTACGACGGCGGCATCGGCGAGTTCTGCGAGTTCCTCGCCCCCGACAAGCCGATCAGCGACGTCCTGCGGCTCCGCGGCTCCGGCACCTTCAAGGAGACCGTGCCGGTCCTGGACGACCGCGGCCACATGATCCCCACCGAGGTCCGCCGCGACCTCGAGGTGGACGTGGCGATGCGCTGGGGGACCGGGTACGACTCGACCCTGAAGTCGTTCGTCAACATCATCGCCACCCCCAAGGGCGGCACGCACGTCGCCGGATTCGAGCGGGCCGTCACGCGCACCGTGAACGAGGTGCTGCGCTCGGCCAAGCTGCTGCGCGTCGCCGAGGACGACGTCACCAAGGACGACGCCCTGGAGGGGCTGACCTCGGTCGTGACGGTGCGGCTCGCCGAGCCGCAGTTCGAGGGGCAGACCAAGGAGGTCCTCGGCACCTCCGCCGCCGCCCGGATCGTCGGCCAGGTCGTGGCCAAGGAGCTCAAGGCGTTCCTCACCTCCACCAAGCGGGACGACAAGCAGCAGGCCCGCACCGTGCTGGAGAAGACCGTCGCCGCGGCCCGGACCCGGATCGCGGCCCGGCAGCACAAGGAGGCGCAGCGGCGCAAGACCGCGTTGGAGTCGTCCGCGCTCCCCGCGAAACTCGCGGACTGCCGCAGCGACGACGTCGAGCGCAGCGAGCTCTTCATCGTCGAGGGCGACAGCGCGCTGGGAACGGCGAAACTGGCCCGGAACTCCGAGTTCCAGGCGCTGCTCCCGATCCGCGGCAAGATCCTCAACGTTCAGAAGTCCTCGGTCTCCGACATGCTGAAGAACGCCGAGTGCAGCGCGATCATCCAGGTCATAGGGGCCGGCTCCGGTCGGACCTTCGACATCGACCAGGCGCGCTACGGGAAGGTGATCTTCCTCGCGGACGCGGACGTGGACGGCGCCCACATCCGTTGCCTGCTGCTGACGCTCTTCCAGCGCTACATGCGTCCCATGGTCGAGGAGGGCCGAGTCTTCTCCGCGGTACCCCCGCTGCACCGCATCGAGCTGACCCATCCCCGCAAGGGGCAGGACAAGTACGTCTACACCTACTCCGACCGGGAGCTGCGCGACACCCTGGCGAGGCTGGAGCAGGAGGGCGTCCGCTTCAAGGAGTCCGTCCAGCGCTACAAGGGCCTCGGCGAGATGGACGCCGACCAGCTCGCGGAGACCACGATGGACCCGCGGTACCGGACACTGCGCCGTATCAACATCAGTGATCTGGACGCGGCCGAGCAGTCGTTCGCCCTGCTGATGGGCAACGAGGTCGCGCCGCGCCGGGAGTTCATCACCAACTCGGCAGCGACCCTCGACCGCTCGCGCATCGACACCTGACCGCGGCCTCCACCGCGACCCGACCGGCGGGGGCCGGACCGCTTCACGTGGGTCCGGCCCCCCCCGGTTCTCCGCTCCGCGGTCCCCGCGTCGGGGGTCAGCCGGCGGGGGCGGGCAGCAGCGGCCGGACGGCGAGGACGTCCATACGCGACTGCGGCAGCGCCGCGGCGCCGCAGCTCGCGGGCGACGCGGGAAGGCTGACGCGCTCCGTCACCGTCACCTCCCAGTGCCGCCGCCCGTCGAGCCGGGCGACCGTCACCCGCCACCGGCCGCGCGCCCTCTCGCCTGCTGTCCGGTCTCCGTCCGTGCCGACCACGTCGACGACCTCCAGGGCGTCGGCACGCGGATCGGTCTCGTGCCGTCGGACGGCGAGTTCGGCGGCCTGCGCCGGGCGCGGCCAGGCGCTGCGCCCACGACAGCCGTCGATGACCGTGCGGCCCCGGGCCAGCTCCGCGAGGACGTGCTGCGCCGTCGCCGCCGACATCCGGCCCCAGGCGTAGCCGTGGGGCAGGGTCAGCATGGTCGGCGAGAACCGGTGGCCGCCGATGTGGGTGGTCTCCCAGGTGTCGTGGCCCGCGACGGTCAGCTCGGCGGCCAGCGGCCGTCCCAGCATCGCGCAGCACCGGTCGCGCCGGCCGTTGGTGCACACCAGTGCGACGGGCCCGCCCGGGTGGGGCTCGCCGAAGCCGCCGTGGTCGCCGGCGGCCAGCGCCGGCAGGTCCAGACCGCGCAGCTCCCCGGGGTCGCCGGTCAGGGCGGTGCGGACCCAGGACCGCCCGGGGGCGGTGTGGGCGAGGAGGACGCGGCGTGCGGCCCCGCGGCCGGTGTCCCGCCCCGGGCGGCGGATGAGCGCGGCCCGGACGCCGGTCTCGGGCGCCGACTCCAGGAACCGCCCCAGCGCGGGATCGAGCCGGCTCTGGGTGAGCGCCTTGGCGCCCCAGGGGCCGGGCTGCTCCAGTAGCAGCCAGGTGCGGGCGGTGGCGGCGGTCCCGGCGAGGGACTCGGCCTGGTCGCGCGAGGCGTCGACAGGACGGCAGCGTCCTGGTCGCCCTGCAGAACGACACCGCGACCGGCGACCTCAGCCGCGACCTCGCCGACGTGCTGCTGCGGGCCCTGG